>DAINBU010000013.1:38597-58180 GCA_036732755.1 Planctomycetota bacterium | reverse complement strand
ATCTCGCGACGACCCGCAGCAGCCAGATCACGACTTTTTCAGAGGGCAGTTAGGCAGCGACTTCACTGCGTCGTACCCGAAGATCCTTGTCCCGAGCCCCCAGAGCGTGGTTTGACGCACAACTTGAGAGCCCGGATCGGAACGAGAAGAGGAGACTCCGCCTTCAGCGGAAGAACATCCATGAGCGAGCCCTTGGCGAGTATTCGTATGAGTTGCTGGCCGATCCCGTCCACCACCGCCTTGACGTCGCATCCTGGACGAAGTTCGACGACGAGAACCTGAGCAGGCGACTTCATCGCCGTTGGAATAAACATCTGCGGCACGTGCGCCTCAATCACGCGATCGTCGCTGGCGATGAAGCCACGAATTGCCTGCACAACTTCTTCTGGCAATGGACGCGCGGGCGCGCCGATTTGGATCTGCGACCCCTTCGCGATCCGGACCTCGTCCGCCATGAAAACTGCTCCGTCGTCTGCCTAACTTGATTTCGACAGGATACATCCATGTCTATCACCCCGGGCCGTGGATGGGTACCCACGGATCCTTGCGTAGCGGAGTTCGGGGAGGATCGGTCGGGAGGAGGTCCAGGGGCTGCGGATGGCGCGCGGGCCGCGGTTCAGGACGTGGGTGGGGATGATCGTCGACGCGAGGTCGTGGTGGTCGCGGAGCGCCGAGGCGGACTTAACGGATGAACCGCGCCGCCCAGCTCCGGACGACGCGGCCGTTCAGGACGTGGAAGCGCCGGATCTTCTCGAGGGTCCGGGAGGAGAAGGTCGAGAGAGGCAAGTGCACGACGTGCCGGCCCAGGACCTGGGCGGTCGCCACGACTTCGGGAGACGGAGGCTTGGCGGCGACGTAGGCGACGAAGTGCTCCTTTGCGTGATAGAGCGCCGCCAACAACAGGCGCTCGGACGGCCGGCGCGCCTTCTCGAACTTCAGGTCCTCCCAGATGTCGGGGATGCCGACGGGGGGGTAGAGGAACATGCAACCGCCGTAGCGGCTGCGGCCGATGGCGGGGCCGACCATGTCCTGCAGGAAGTCGGTGGCGTAGAAGGCGAGGGTCGATTCCTGTTTGTGTTCGGCCATCCAGGTCATGCGCAGGGGGAAGCGGGTGCCGTCGTCGTCCTCCTCGAAGATGATCACGACGGCGCCGACCTTGCCGGGGACGCGCGGCTCGACCTTCACGTGGATCTTGCCGATGGGCAGGTCGCGCAGGGTTTCGCGGATCGCGAGGCCGTCCTTGAGCGAGCTCTGGAATTCCTCGGTCCGGATCTGATCGATGCCGGCCAGGGAGAGGGTCCGGCTCGAGACGTAGGCGCGCAGGTTCTCGATGATCACGTCTTCGGGGGGCCAGGAGCAGCTGGCGTGGGGGTTCCAGACGGAGCGCCAGAGCTCGCGATTCACCTTGGGCGGCTTGTCGATGAGTTTCACGCGCCGCAACGTCCGCCAGTCGCCGGGGGCGCGTGACGTGATGCGCGTGATCTCGTCGCCGATGCGGGCGCGCTCGCCGGTCGCTTCGAAGAGGAGGTCGGTCGGCCCGTCGAAGGGCGATTCGGGATCGGGCTCGGTCGGCGCCGGCTTCTCCTTCTCGCCGCCGAGGTCCTTGAAGGGATCCGCGGCCGCCATCTCCTTCGCCGCCTCCTTGTCCTCGGGAGGCGCGTTCGGGGGGTAGGTCGCGGCGGTGTTCAGCATCGCCAAGGCGAAATCGTTCCCGATGACGCCCTTGGCGGCGACGACCAGCGCGTAGAGATCGGGCGCCAGCCGATGGCGCGAGACGGTCAGCTTCCGCAAGTAATCGAGCAGCGTCGACAGCGCCGACGGCGTCGGGATCTCGAGCGTCTCCTTCTCCGTCGCGAGGTAGTGCGCGCGCGTCGCGAGCAGCAGCTCCTTCACGGCGAGGATCGTGTCGTGCCGCCCGATCTCGAAGGAACTCCGGTGGCGCTCCCACGACCACGTCACGAACGGGATCTCTCCCAGCATGTGGTAGAGCGACTGCTCGTGCACGGTGATGACCGCGACGGCGTCGGGGTCGGGGCCGCGTCCGGTATGGAGCGCGCCGCTGCCTTGCTCGAGGTGCTCGCGGATGCGCTCCCAATGGGCCATGCCGCACAGGAAGAGGACGTCGCCGCGCCCCTCGCTCGCGCGCGCGAGCTCGGCGATGCGCGCCGCCATGTGGCGCTCGCGCACGACGTCCTCCGGCGTCGGCGGGTGGTGCACGCGGATGGTCGGGAGCGCGGCGTCGTAGTAGCCGTCGATCCCGATCGTCAGCAGCGCGTGCGGGTCGGGCATGACGAAGCGCCGCCCCGCGAAGTTCTCGACCTCGGCGTCGACGTAGTGCACCGGCACGCGCTCGCCGCGCGCGATGCGCAGCCCCTCGACCACCGCGTCGCACGGATCGATCGGGACGTACCACGCCTGCGTGTCGGTCGCCGCCTCGACCTCGTCGTCCCGCTGTTCCCGCTCCGGAGACCACGACGACGCGCCGCTCTCGGGCAGCAGCCATTCGCGGTAGAGCACGGCGGAGACGCGCGGGAGCTGTCCGAGGGCGCGCTCGACCGCGCCGCGCAGGCTCGGCGGCAGCTCGACCGCCAGCGCGGCGTGGCGCTTCGACAGCATCCGCTCGCGCACCGCGACCGCGAAGGCGACCCGCCCGTGCACGAGCGGGATCACCTCGACGTTCTTCCAGCGGAGCTTGGAGGGAGGGGGCGGCGGCGACATCGCGGCCTCGCGGCTCAGCGCGCGGTCCCTTCTTCGGGCGCGTCGTCCTCGTCGTCGTCGTCCTCCTCGCCCTCCTCCTCCTCCTCGAGGTCCTCCTCGGTGGTCATGAAGTCGCCGAGCTTCTTCATGTCCTTGGGGAAGAAGAGGCCGCTCGCGCGCTCCTCGAAGTTCTCGGCGCCCTCGCCGAGGATCTGCGTCACCGCCTTGTGGAAGGCGGCCTCGATCGACTCGCCGCGCGCATTCTCGAGCTTGAGCGCGTAGCGCATGATGTTGATGCCGTCGCGCGTCGAGTAATTGAGGTTGTGGCGGTGCGCCTGCTGCAGGAAATTGACGGTCAGCTCGAGCAGGTTCGCCGGCGCGAAGTCGACGTTGTATTTCAGGATCTCGAGCTCCTCGTCCTTCTCGGGGAAGTCGACGAAGACGAGCGGCTGGATGCGGCTCACCATGTATTCGGGCACTTCGTAGGTCGACGCGTCGTCGTTCATCGTGACGCAGCAGCGGAAGTCGTCGTGCGCGGGGATGCGCACGCCCGCGACGATGCTCTCGACGTAGCGGCGGTGGTCCAGCAGCGGCGCGAGCGACGCCCACGACTTCTCGGGCATCCGGTTGGCCTCGTCGAGGATCGCGACGCCGCCCTCGATCATGGCGCTCACGAGCGGCGAGGCGTGGTAGCTGATCTTGCCCGCGCCCGACAGGACCGGCGTGACCAGCAGGTCCTCGGGCCGCGTGTCGGTCGTGCACTGGTAGATGAAGACCGGCTTGCCGATCGCCTGCGCCGCGGCCTGCGCGAGCGTCGTCTTGCCCATCCCCGGCTTGCCGATCAGCCGCGGCGTGAGCGGCAGGTCGTCCTTCGTGATGCGCGTCCAGCAGGCGAGGATCTGCTCGAGCAGCTCCTCCTGGCCGATCCAGGACACCTGCTTCGAGACAGGCTCCGACAGCACGAGCGAGAGGTCGCCGATCGTGTGGGTGCGCATGGAGCGGGACTCTAGCGCCGCGCGCGCGGTCCGCAGGACGCCGCCGTTCTGGCAAGATCGCGCCGCCATTCCCAGGGGGGTCGCCGCGTCCATGTCCGGCTTCCGGCTGCTGCTCGCCCAGGTCGCGTCGATCTTGCTGGTCGCCCGTGTCGTCGGGTGGCTGTTCGGCCGCATCGGCCAGCCGCGCGTGATCGGCGAGATGGTCGCGGGGATCCTGCTCGGGCCGTCGCTGCTCGGGTGGCTCGCGCCCGCCTTATCGCACGCGCTCTTCCCGCCGGAGAGCCTCGGCTTCCTCGAGTCGCTGAGCCAGGTCGGGCTCCTGCTGTTCATGTTCCTGGTCGGGCTCGAGCTCGATCCGAAGCAGCTGCGTGAATCGGGCCGCGCCGCGCTCGCGATCAGCCTCGCGAGCATCGCGCTCCCCTTCGCGCTCGGCTGGCTGCTCGCGACCTGGCTCCACCCGCGCGTCGCCGGCCCGGGCGTGCCGCTCCTCGGCTTCGCGCTCTTCATGAGCGTCGCGATGAGCATCACGGCGTTCCCGGTGCTCGCGCGCATCCTTACGGAGCGCGGGCTGCTGCGCTCGAAGGTGGGCGTCGTGGCGATCACCTGCGCGGCGGTCGACGACGTGGCGGCGTGGACGATGCTCGCGGCGATCGTCGTGCTGATCCGCGCGACCGAGCTCGCGCTGCCGTGGTGGCTCGCGCTGCTCGGGCTCGCCGCGTTCGCGCTCGTGATGTTGACGATCGTGCGGCGCGGCGCGCGCCGCTTCGCCGCCGACTTCGAGCGCCGGGGCGGCGCGCTCTCCCACGGGAGCCTCGCCTGGATCCTCCTGCTCGCGCTCGCGTCGGCGTGGGTGACCGAGTCGCTCGGCGTGCACGCCGTCTTCGGGGCATTCCTCGCCGGCATCGTCATGCCGCGCCACGAGGGGCTTTCGAAGGAGATCTGGAAGCGGTTCGAGTCGGTGACCGTCGTGCTGCTGCTGCCGGTCTATTTCGCCTTCACCGGGCTGCGTTCGAGCTTCGGCCTCGCCGCGGGCGGCTCGATGGCGCTCTACACGCTGCTCATCATCGTGGTCGCGATCGCCGGCAAGTGGGGCGGCGCGCTCGCCGCCGCGCGCTGCACCGGTCTCTCCTGGCGCGAGTCGGCCGCCGTCGGCCTCCTCATGAACACCCGCGGCCTCGTCGAGCTGATCATCCTCAACATCGGCCTCGACCTCGGGATCCTCTCGCCCGCGCTCTTCTCCGCGATGGTGCTGATGGCGCTAGTGACGACGTTCATGACATCGCCGCTGCTGCGCTGGATCCTGCCGCGCCGGAGCGACACGCCCTCTTTGTAGAAACCGAAGAGGCGTTGCGCGGTGCATCCCGAACACGCCGCGCGCCGTTTCGCGGCGCAAGACGGTTCCCCGTTTGCGTTCGAGCCCGCGCGCCTTGCGCTGCGCGCGTCGCTAGGACCGCCGCTCCATCACGCGCGTTTTCGTCGATCCTGTCCTGGGGAAACGCAATGCGTCGTGATCCGTGCAAGCTCGCGCTCGTCGCTTCCATCGTCGCGTCGCTCGTCGCGACCGGCTGCAATCGATCGAGCAACTCTCACGAGTCCACCGAGAGCGTCGCCGGGCCGCCGGTCGATGGCGGCGGCGGCGACGACGGCGGACCGGGCGGAGGCGATGACGGCGGAGCCGGAGGCGGCAACGGCAACGACGCCGGCAACGGCAACGATGCGCCGGTGCCGGAGCCCGCGACGCTGCTGCTGCTCGGCGGCGGGATCGCCGGCATCGCGCTGCTGCGCCGCCGGCGGCGCGCGCAGCCGTCCGCATGACGGTCAGTGCGTCGGCGCGCGCTTCTTGATCGCGCGGAGGTACGCGCGCAGCTCGGGCAGCGTGATCACCCCGTCCGAGACGATCTCGTAGAGGAGCAGCTGCACGATCGTGCTGCCCGGATCGTGCGGCGAACGGTCGAGCCAGCCCCGGACCTCCGCCGCGAGGCGGTCGCGCTCGGCCGCGAGCGCGAAGTTCCAGAGCTCCGTGGTCGCCTTCGCGACGTGGCCGCGCGCGTCGGTCACCGTCGCGGTGACGGTCGCGTGGACGAGGTGCGACGCGTACTCGGGCGGGATCGACAGGTGGAGCGTCCCCTGCGGCGTCCGGCCGGTGCGCTTGGAGATGACGACCGCGGGTGAGGTCGAATCGGCGGCTCCCTTTCCGTCGTCCTCGCGCGTCGCGATCTTCGTCCCCGGATCGAAGCAGGTGAGGTTGACGTCCCACTCGACGCGCGCGGTCGCGAGCGCCTCGCGCGACGCGAGCTGCTGTTCGGCCGTCGCGTCTTCGAGGTGCACCTTCCCCCGTTCTTCGGGCCCGAGCTCGAAGTTCGCGGTGATCTCCCACTCCGTGACGGCGCTCAGCAGGGCCGCGGGCGGCGGCGCGAGGTCGGGCTGCTCGAGCGTCTTGGCGACCTGGTACCACGCGCAGGTCACGGCGTCGGTGCGGACGGTCGGCGCGGCGTCGAGCCACGCGTAGAACGCCGGCTTTTCGCCTTTCGCGCTCTCGCGCACGGTCGGGCGGCTCGGGATCGGGCGGTCGCGCAACGGCCGCGGCACGCCGCCGTTGCGGATCACGGCGAGGAAGTGGAAGCCGCTGGCGTCGTCGGGCTCGTCGACGCCCACCCACGTCGCCACTTCGAGGAAGCCGCGGATCGCGCCGTCTTCGGTGCGGCAGAGATCGGCGACGCGCACGACGGTGTCCTTCTCGTCGGCGACCTCGGACGCCCGCAGGATCTCGCGTCCGTCGACGACCAGCCGATGGACCGCGCCGTCGTCCATGTCCCACTTCGGCGTCGGCAGCACGGCGAGCTTCACCTGCGGCACGATCCAGAATTGGGCAGCCGGCTCGTTCGCGAGCACCTCGAACGCGATGCGGTACTGCGCGTGGATCGGCCCCTTCGCCCAGGGCCGCCAGCCCGCCGGCTCGGGACGGCCGTCGAAGTCGAAGTAGTCGCGCTGGCGGAAGCGGTTGCGGTCGACGTCGTACTCGTTGATCGCGTCCTGCATCACGAGCAGCCAGAAGATCGCGTCGCGCGGGCCGAGCGACTCGCGCCACCAGCTCATCTCGAGCGGGTGGATCTCCGGGATCGCGGCGTCGGAGCTGTGATCGGGGTTTCGATCGCCCACCCACGGCCCGAACGCGCCGAGCTTCCCCTCCTCCATATGAGGAAGCTGCGCCTGCCAGAAGCCCGCGCGGTCGGGGAAGCTCGGCACGGGCGCGATCTCGCAGTGGATGCGCGGCACGCCCTCGCCGAGGTCGACGTCGCTCCAGCGCTGCAGCACCTCTTCGATCCGCTCCTGCGACGCGCTCGCCGGGTCGACGTGCACGTCGAGGTCCCAGTCGAAGTCGTCGGTCGTGTTCCAGTGGATGCCCTCGCGCGGGAGCGCGCCGACGATCGCCGCCTTGAAGCCGTCGACCGGGTACCAGACGTCGGTGTGGTCGTGCCAGCCGCCGCCGCGCTCCGCCTTGCCGACGCCGAGCTCGACGAATTCGGGCGTCGTCGCGTCGACCTCGAGGAAGTCGCGCACGATCCGGTCCCACGCCGCGTCGGCGTCGGCGCTGCAGGCCGGGATCTGCGCCGACGTGAGCACGAGGTCGACCGGCAGCGCGCAGCCGGAGACGGCGAGCGCGACGCAGACGAATGCGACGAACGGCGAGCGCTTCGTGATTCGCACGGCAGGTTCCCCACTTCTCGACGTCGATGGGTGCGACGTCCTGCGGGACGATACGGTGGCGCCTGCCCGATGCACCTCCCACGCACGCAGGAGGCTCCCGTGGACGCGAAGAAGTTCCGGCTCGACGAAGGGGTCGCGCTCCTCGAGCGCACACCGGCGACGCTCGATGCGCTGCTGCGCGGGATGCCGGAGCCGTGGCTCGTGTGCGACGAAGGCCCCGAGACGTGGAGCCCCTACGTCGTCGTCGGCCACCTGATCCACGGCGAGAAGACCGACTGGATCCCGCGCGCGCGCCGCATCCTCGACGACGGCGAGAAGAAGGCGTTCGATCCGTTCGACCGCTTCGCGCAGCTGCGCGATTCGAAGGGGAAGGCGCTCGCGGAGCTGCTGGACGAATTCTCGATCCTGCGCCGGAAGGGCCTCGATGAGTTGGCGGCGCTGAAGCTGACCGAGAGCGATCTGGAGAAGCGCGGCCGCCATCCCGAGCTCGGCGCGGTCACGCTGGGTGAACTGCTCGCGACGTGGGTCGTGCACGACCTCGACCACGTCCAGCAGATCGCGCGCGTCATGGCGAAGCGGTGGGGCGACGCGTGCGGGCCGTGGAAGGTGTACCTGCGCGTGGTGCGCGAGCCCGCGAAGCTGCCGTGAGTCGGTGCGCCGCGTCGGTTCGCGGTGCTCCGGTCGCGGTCACTTCGCTTTCGCGCGCCGCGTGTGCTCCTGGATCAGGGACTGGCACACTTCGTCGGTCGCGCGCTGACCGGTGGTTCCGACCCGGTTGGTGGTCGTGAGCACGCCAAAGCCAGCGTTCGGCGCGAGCCACGTCACGCAGTACCAGATCGTGTTGCTGCCGCTGTGCGTCAGCACCTTGCCGTCGCCGCCGGCCCAGTCGCGCTGCCCGACCAACCAGCCCATCGCGTACTTGTCGTCCGGCGCGTCCCAAGCCGTCTGCAGCTTCGCGAACGTCTCCTTCTCGAGCGTCACCTCGCCGACCTTCACGTCGCCCTTCGCCCCTTTCAGGTGGAGCGCGAGGTACTTCGCCCAGTCGCCGAGCGACGCGTGCACGCGCCCGCCCGGCCCGATCGCCGGCGGGTTGTCGGCGCGCGGTCCCGGCTCGACCGCCGTGCCGTCCGCGCGGTGGCCGCGGATCGCGTCGATCGCTCCGCCCTCGTCCTGCTCGCCCGGCGCCCCGAACCCCGCCGTCGTCATCCCGAGCGGATCGAACAGCCAGTCGATCATCAGCGTCTCGTACGACTCCTTCATCACCACCTCGGCCACGTAGCCCGCGATCGAGACGCCGAAGTTGCTGTACGTGTATTTGGTTCCGGGCGCGTGGATCGGCGGCCACGACAGGATCGCCTTCGCCATGCGCGCCCGCTGCTGCGTCGGCGTCTCCTTCTCCCCCGCCGTCCAGAAGCTCGTCCAGAGTCCGTCCCGCGTCGCGTCGTTCGGCACGCCCGCCCGATGCGTCAGCAGCTGCACCAGCGTCACCTTCTTGTACGCCTCGTCCATCGTCGCCGCGCACTCCGGCAGCAGCTTCTCGAGCGGCGTCTCCCACGACAGCTTCCCCGCCTCCACCAGCAGCGCGATCAACGTCGCCGTCATCGACTTCGTGCACGACCCCAGGTGCCACGCGTCGTCGAGCTCGACCTCTTCCGGATGCCCGTTCGCGCGAATACCGGTCACCCACGCGTCTTCGAGGCCGTCCGTCGTGACGATCGCGCCGCCGAGAGCCGGCAGCTTCGCCTTGACGCGGATCGCTTCGAGCTGCTGCTCGACCGGGTCGACTTCCTGCGTCGCCGGCGCAGTCGGGGATGCATCGGTCTGGACGACGAACGCGGCGACGACGACGAACGCGGCGAAGACCATCGCGGGAGCTCCCTCAATCCGTGAGGATGGTGAGCTCCGCATCATGCACTCCGTCGAGGGTGACTTCTGCGGTCCAGGTCGGGCGAGCGCCTCCCGCGGAACTGTGCAGCGTCACGCGGAAGCGCCCCGGCCCCAGACCGCGGATCACGGGGTCGAACGGCTTCTCCTTCGACTCCTGCAGCGATGAACGGCGCATGTAGGCGATCCCGTCGAGCCTCTCCGCGACCGCGAGCACGCTCGGCGGCGCGAACGGCGGCGTCGTCCGCGCGTGGATCGTGAGCGCCGAGCCGCGCGTGAACCGGATCACGCCGAGATCCCGCGGTGTCCCGTCGAACGCGACCGAATCGAGCTCGACGGGCGCCGCGACGACTGGATCGATCAGGACGCGCCGCTCTCCCGCCGGCGGCGGCGCCATCACGAACGCCTCGCCCTTTCGGAGCGCGTGGCGACATCGCCGCGCCCGCCACCGGGAATCGGCGCTCGTCGAGGACTCTTCCGACGAGGGGCGGCAGGACTCGCCCGCCGCCGTCGGACGCCGACGAAGCGCACCCGGCGAAACTCGCGACGACGAGGCACACTACGGCGAACAGGACGCGCCGGCCGCCGTTGTGCACGCGTCGGCTCGTCGTCCGGCGATGCGGAGCTCGTCCCATGAATCGCGTCCACCTGCCCCCGACTTCGTGGATCGTGCCCTTGATCCTAGGCCTCGTGACTTCGACAGTGACGGCGCAGCAGGTGCCGCTGCCCGCATCGCAACAGGAGTTCCTCGAGCGTGTCGCCGAGCTCGCGAAGTCGGCGCCGGTCCCTGAACCGGTCGGCGGCGACCACGTCCTCCGAGGACGCGTGGTGACGGTCGACGGGGCGCCGCTCGCGGGCGTGCTCATCCGCGCGACGCCCACGAAGAACCTCTACGGCAGCCGGGACCATCGCCCGTTCGCGGCCGAGACGTATGCGGACCAGGACCTCGCCCGTTCGCTGCGCTCGACCGCGTCCATCTGGCTGACGCGCCGCTCGATGACGCGCGAGGCGACGACCGGAAGCGACAGTGCCTTCCTCTTCGACGACCTCGACGACGGCCTCTACGACGTGCGCGCCACGCGGGAGGGATTCACCTTCGAGAACTACGGCGATCCGTGGCGCCGTCGCATGGTCGTCGCGAGCGATTCGAAGGTCGAGTTCACCGCGATCCCGACGTTCCGAACGACCTTCGACCTGCGACTGCCCGACGGTTCGGCGCCGGATCGGGCGACGCTCCAATTCCGGCGCGTCGGCGAGCGGAACGATCCCGAGCAGGGGACCTGGACCCCTGCGGAGCCGACGGTCGATCTGCCGTTGGGCGACTGGATCGTGATCGCCGCATCCGGCGGCGAAGCTTCGCGCATTCGCACGATCGAGAGCGCACGGTTCCTCGCGAGCGCGACGAATGTCGTCTCGCCACCGCCGGCCGGAAGCGAGACGGTGAAGATCGCGCTCCGCGGCGTGTGCGCGATCGAAGGGACGATCTCGACCTCGTACGGTGCGCCACCCTACAACACGAGCGTCGTCGCCGTGGCGCTCGACGCGGGCAAGGAGCCCGACCCGTCGCTCTTCTCGGCTCGGCCCGATTCCCGGAATCGCAACGAGCCGCGCGCGCAGGTGCAGACGGGCGGCGAGCGCGGCCTGACCTACCGGGTCGATCGTCTGGTTCCTGGACGCTGGTACATCGGCGTCTTCCGGGAGAGATCGGAACCGCCGGCCGCGACGGCCGTGCTCGAGCTCGGCCAATCCGTCCTCGAGCACGACTTCGTGCTGCCGCCGGCCGACCCGAAGCTCGCGACGCGCGTGCGCGTCCTCGATCCGGACGGGACGCTGCTGCCCAACTGCGCGTTCCGCTGCTGGTACACGTCGCCCGGTCGCAACGGCGAAGAGAACGGCGGCGGCGGGAGCGGCGGACTGCAGGCCTCCCGCAACCAGGACGGCACGTTCACCTGGAAGTACCCGGCGCCGCGCATCCGCTTCGTGCTCTTCGCCGACCACCCGCGCTTCGGGACCTGCACCTGCGAAGTGCCGAAGGACGCGCGCGAGGTCGGGATGCGGTTCGTCGCGCCGCTCGCGGTGAAGATCCGGATCCCCGGTTTCACCGCCGCTTCACGCGGGCGCGATTACAAAGTCGACTGGACGCGGTTCGGTGCCGCCGACGGCTCGGAGTCCTCGACACCGGTCGGAGACGATGCGATCGGAGAGGACGACGTCGTCGACGTCGGTCTGCTGCAGCCCGGCCGCTACCGACTCGCGATCACGGTGGCGCCGTTGAAGCCGAACGGGCGCCCCCCATTGAATGTCGCGCGCGCGACGTGGGAAGTGACGGCGGAGACGCGCGAGCTCGCGCTGCCGCTCCCGAAGATCGCGCCGCTGCGGCTCTCGGTCGCCGCGGGCACGCGGGGATGGTTCACCCTCGCTCCGGACGATGGAGCGGGCGAGGAGAACGGTGGCTTGCAGCGGAACGCGGAGGTCGACGCCGACGGCGGGATCACCTTCGAGGACGTGGTTCCCGGGCTCTACGTGGCCCGAGGACCGAACCAGGATTCGATGCTGGTCGAGGCGCCGGCGAGCGGAACCGTCGCGTTCGTCGCGGAGGCGGTCAACGTGCTGCGCGTCGTCGTACGCGACCGGGAGGGCGCGCTCGCGAAGGCCGGTCTGGCGACCGGGGACCGCGTCGTCGCGATCGACGGGCGCGAATTCTCGGGACGGCGGGAGCTCGAACAGCTCCGCAATTCGCTGAAGGGTGAGGAGGTGACTTTCACCGTGCAGCGCGGCGACAAGCGCTTCGAAGTCGTGCTGCCTCCCAGGGTCCTGATCGACGAAAGGCTGGCGGGCGGCAGGTTCCACGAGGCGTCACGCTGACGGCGACAAGCGGAGGCTTCGCTACGTCGCCGTTCGCCCCTCTCATTTCCCCGCCGTCTTCGGATCGGTCACGAGCGCCTTCACCATCGCGTCCACGTTTGCCTGCATCTCCCTCTCGAACTTGTCCGCCGTGTACTCGCCCGACGCGATGTGGCTGAGGAGGTAGACGCGGGCGTGGCCTTGCTCGCGGACCACTTCGAGGAGGGGCTCCGGGAAGGTCTCCTCGCTGAAGACGACGGAGATCTGGTCGCGACGGAGGAGGTCGATCACCTCTTTGAGTTCGGCGCCGGAGGGGACGAGGCCGTGGGCGGGCTCGACGACGGCGTCGATGTCGATGGCGAACTCCTGCAGGAGGTAGCCGTAGCCGTCGTGCACCGTGACCACGCTGTGGATCGCGGCGTCGGCGAGACGGGTCGCGGCCTTCGCCTTGATCTTGCGCAGGCGTCGGGCGTAGTCGGCGGCGTTCGCGTCGAACTTCGTCGCGAGGTCGGGGCGGAGCTTCGAAAGAGCCTTCGCGATCGCGTCGGCCTGCTGGATCGCGTTGGTGAACGAGATGAACGTGTGCGAGTTGACGGCGCGGCCGCTGTTCGCGCGCAGCAGCGGCGCCTGGTCGTTGGGTCGGATCACGACGATCCGCGCGTTGCCCGACGCCTTCACCATGTCGAGGATGAAGTCGTCGTGGCCGACGCCGTTGATCACGAGCGCGTCGAGGTCGGCGAGCTTCCGGATGTCCTCGGCGCGCGGCTGGTAGTTCCCGGCGTCGACCTCACCGGGCAGGATCGAGCGCACCACGACGTCGGTCCCGGCGACGACGTTCGCCGTCCACGAGTAATAAGGATGGAGCGTCACGCCGACCTTGAGCGGCGCGGGGGCATTCGCCGCCGGGGCGACGGGGAGCGCGGCGGCCGGAGATGCCGGGGTGGCGGCAGCGAGCCCGACCATCTGCGTCCACCCCGCCATCTCGGGCTGGAATGTCGCGCCGCCTTCGACGGCTCCCGCGCCCGAGGCGCGAACCCACGTCGTCACGTGGACGAGCGTGCCGTCGGCGAGACGCTGGTGCTCCTCGTCGCTTTGCGTGTTGGGATCGCGGCTCTCGAAGTCGGTGGGCGCCGACTCGATGACGCGCAGGAGCAGGTCCGGAAGCGCAGCACCGTCGCCCGCCTTGCCGCGCGTCGCGCGCTCGCTCGCCTCCCCGCGCGTCACGCCGAAGTAGAGCGCGGTCCGTCCGTCGCGCACGATCCGCCACTCGCGCAGCCGCCCGTCGACGCCGTCGCTCGCGAACGGCGGCACGCCGTCCTGCGCGAGCTTCTCCGGCTCCGGCCACGCGCCGTCCTTGCCGCGCGCGCGCGCCGCCTCCACGTATCCCTCGCGCAGCTCGCGATAGTCGCGCTGCAGCGGGCCGGGCAGGTCGGCGAATCGCCGCTGCCACGATTGAAGCCGGAGCTCCCCGGCCGACCCCGCTTCCCGCCGCGAGCTGATCACGAAGAGGGCCGCGAGCACGATCGCGATGGCCGCGCGCAGCACGAAGGCGCTCTCGCCCGACGCGGACGGCGGCTGCACTCGGATCTGGGGCGGCGCGTTGCTCACTCGCTCACACGCTCACCGCCTGCGCGGCGTCACGCCCCGCGCGGTGATACCCGGCGGCGGCGCATCAGCAGCGACGCCGCGACCGCGAGGCTCGCGATGCCCCACACCGGCGCGGGCACCCGCGCGAACCAGGCGACCGGCGCCATCGCGGCGTCGTCGACGTAGAGGGCCTGGCCGTTCGCGTGCACGTGCAGCCGCGCGTCGTCGTGCGCGCGCACCGGCGTGGCGACAGCCGCGGCGATCAGCAGGGCGGAGACGACGGCGAGCGGAAGCTTCGTTCGGGTCATGGGGCGAGTTCCTATCCGCCGTCGGAGACGGAGTCAACGCAGGCAGCCATCCGATCGATGCCGTCATGGCTCCGCAATGGTGCAAGAGCCTCTCGCACGATTGCGCCCATCGGCCGCTTCGCCGCGACGAAGCTCGACTCCTCCGCGGGTCGATTTAATCGAGTTCGCGCGGCTCGGCACTGCAGGCAGAATCCCTGGCTTCTTCGGTGCGGAGAGACGCGATGTCCATGACCCTCCAGGAAATCGCCGCCCTCGTCGGCGGCAAGCTCGAAGGCGACGGCGCGGCGGTGATCCACGGCGTCGGGCCGATCGAGGAGGCGCGGCCGGATCAGATCGCGGCGCTCGACGACGCGCGCTTCCTCGCGCAGGCGCTGGCCTCGAAGGCGGCGGCGCTGCTCGTGCCGCAGAAGCTCGCCGAGCAGATCGCTCGCCCGAAGATCGTCGTCGGCTTCCCGCAGATCGCGCAGAACCAGGTGATCGAGAAGCTCGGGCTGTGGAAACTGCCGTGGCCCGCCGCGGGGCCCCACCCGACGGCGGTGGTCGACGCAAGCGCGATCGTCGGCGCGGACGTCGCGATCGGCGCCTACGCCGTCATCGGCGCCGGCGCGAAGATCGGCGCCGGGACGCAGCTCGAGCCGCTCGCGGTCGTCGAGGGGGGCGCCGTCGTCGGCGCGCGCTGCCGGATCCAGTCGCACGCCGTCGTCGCGGCGTGCGCCACGCTCGGCGACGAGTGCGTCATCGGCCACGGCGCCGTGGTCGGGGGCGAGGGTTTCGGCTTCGGCTTCGGCCCGCGCGGGCCGGTCCGCCTGCGCCACCTCGGTCGCGTCGTCCTGGGCAACCGCGTCCACGTCGGCAACGGGACGACGATCGACCGCGCGCGCTTCGGCGATTCGAAGGTCGGCGACGACGCCAAGCTCGACAGCCACGTCCACCTCGGCCACAACGTCGTCGTCGGCGCGCGCACGATCATGGCCGCGCACACCGGCGTCGCCGGCAGCTCCGAGATCGGAGAGAACTGCCTCCTCGGCGGCCAGGTCGGCGTCGCCGACCACGTGAAGGTCGCGAGCAACGTGCGCCTCGCCGCGCGCTCCGGCGTCGCCGGCACGATCGAGGAGCCGGGCGACTACTTCGGCTTCTGGGCGAAGGAGCGCGGCGTCGCGATGCGCGAGCTCGCGGGGATTTCGAAGCTGCCCGAGGCGCTGCGCGAGCTCACTCGCCTGAAGAAGGAGGTCGAGGAGCTGCGGGCGAAGATCGCGGACCGCCCGTGACGCCGTTGGACGAGGGGCAAGGGCGCCGCGACGTCGCGAATCCTCTTCCTCGTCGATCGTTCGCAACCCTCTCCGCGCGCACCGTCACGCGTCGCGCGCTAGTCCCCTACATCTTTCGGACTTCCCGCCCAACGCGGGCCCGCAACGACCGGTAGAGTGCGCGCCCGCTCGCGCCAGGGGCGCGGTTGCTGGCTACCGCCCGCGTGCTGTCCGTCAAAAGGGATCGAACCATGCCGTTCCAGGGCCCCCTCGTCGCGGGGCTCGGACTCGCGGGGATCTTCGTCGTCGCCCCGCCGTCCCGAGCGTCCGCCCCGGCCATCCCCGTCGCCGCCCCCTTCCTCGTCCAGGCGAAGAACGCCCAGGACTCCGCCGGCAACGACGAATACAACTACATCGCCGGCCTCTTCGAGAAGGGCTTCCACGAGCTCGTCATCACCGAGGCGAAGAAGTTCCTCCAGGCGCACCCCGATCATCCGCGGGTCCCGCTCGTCCGATACCGCTTCGGCCAGTCGCTCTTCGAGCAGAAGAAGTTCGAGCCGGCGCGCACCGAGCTCGGGAAGCTCGAGCCGACGCCCCAGGGATTCGAGTTCGCCTTCGAGGTGAGCTTCCGCCTCGGCCAGTGCGCGCTCGAGCTCGGACAGACCGCGGAGGCGGCGCGCCGCTTCGACCAGATCGCTGCGCGCGCTGGTGATCACTACCTCGCGCCGGCCGCCGCGTACTTCGCGGGCGAGGCGCACTTCAAGCTGAACGAGTTCCCCGCGGCCGCCAAGGCGTACGCCGCCACCGTCAAGAACGAGAAATCGGAGTATGCGCGTGGCGCCCTCTACGGGCTGTGCTGGTCGCTCTACAAGGCGGGCGAGTTCGTACCGGCGGTCGACTCGCTCCAGCTCTTCCTGCAGCGCCACCCCAAGGACGCGGCCGTCGCGGAGATGCAGTTCCTCCTCGGCGAGTGCTACCTGCGCGACGGCAAGCCGGCCGAGGCGCTCGCCGCCTTCCAGAAGGTGCCGCAAGGCGAGTGGTACGACGACGCGCTCTCGGGCGCGGGCTTCGCCGCCGCCGATTCGAAGGACGACGCGCAGGCGGCACAGCACTTCCTGCGGCTCGAGCAGGCGACGCCCGACTCGCCGCTGCTCGCCGAGGCGCGCCTCCACGCCGGCATCCACTTGCAGCGGCTCGGCCGCGACGACGACGCGGGCGCGGTGCTCGACCGGCTGCTCGCCGGCAAGAGCGAGCCCCACACGGCGGAGGCGTGCTACTGGCGCGGCCTGGTCGAGCGCAAGAAGGGCGGCCCGGCGAAGGCGCTCGTCTTCTTCGAGCGCGGGCTCGCCGCGAAGCCGCAGGGCGAGGTCGCGACGCGCCTCGCGCACGCGCGCGCCGACGCGCTCTTCGACGCCGGCCGCTTCGACGAGGCGAAGGAGGCCTACACGAAGGCGGCGGGCGGGAACGAGGACGCCTCCTATTCGGCGGCGGTCGCGGCTCTCAACGGCGGCGACCACGCCGGCGCCACGGCGCGCGCCCGCGAGTGCCTCGCCGCCTTCCCGAAGGGCAAGCACGTCGCGGCGGTGAACCTCGTGCTCGGCGAGTCGCTCTTCGCCCAGAAGAAGTGGGCCGACGCGCTGACGCCCTTCGAGCTCGCGGCGCAGGACGGCGCGGCGCAAGTTGGCGCGGCCGCTTCCGCGGCCGCAGCGGCGGGCAGCGAGGACGCCAAGGCGGGCGTCGCGCCGCGCGCGCTCTCGCGCGCCGGCTGGTGCCTCTACCGCCTCGAGAAGTGGAAGGAGGCGGCTGCGCGCTTCGAGAAGGTGGCGCGCGCCTGGCCGGAGGACGAGCGCGCCGCCGAGGCGTCGTTCATGGCGGGCCGCTCGCAGCTGCGCGGCGGCGACCCGGCCGCGGCCGAGCTGACGCTCGAAGGCCACCTGCAGCACTACCCCAAGAGCCTCTACGCCGACGACGCGCGCTACGACCTCGCCCAGGCGAAGAAGCTCCTGAACAAGGGCGACGACGCCGCGCGACTGCTCACGCGCCTCGCGCAGGGCGGCGGGAAGACCGATCCGTCGATCTCGCGCCGCGCCGCGCTCGAGAACGCCGAGCTGCTCGCCAACGCCGGCAAGCACGAGGAGGCGCTGCAGACGCTCGCGCCGGCCCTCGCCGCCGACGCGCCGCTCGAGACGCAGCGCTCCGCGCTCTACGCGCAGGCGTGGTCCTTCTTCGGGCTGCAGCGCGCCGACGACTCCGCGAAGTCGCTCCAGAAGCTGCTCGCGACCGACACCGAGAAGCAGAAGCTCCCCAAGGAGATCGGCTCCGCCGCGCTCGAGCTGCAGGTGAGCGTCGCGCGCGCGAAGAAGGACGGCCCGCTCGCGCAGGCGGCGTGGCGACGCATGCTCGAGGTCGCGCCCGACTCCGACCGCTCCGCCGAGGCGGCGATCGTCGCCGCGCTCGCGCTCGACGAGGCGGGCGACCCCAAGGCGGGCGGCGCGCTCTTGACCGAGGCGCTGCAGCGCTTCCCGAAGTTCTCGGGGCGCGACCGCATGGCGTGGCAGCGCGTGCTCCTCGCCCAGAAGTCGAACGACCCGCAGCTGAAGGAGCTGACCGCGCAGTTCGGGCGCGACTTCACCGGCAGCAGCTTCGCCGGCGAGGCCGCCTTCGAGCTCGGCGAGCAGCTCTACGTCACCGGCGACTTCGACGGCGCGCTCGCGAGCTACGCGAAGGCGGAAGGCGCCGAGGGCTCGCGCGTCGGCGACGCCGCGCTCTACAAGTCGGGCTGGTGCCGCTTCCAGAAGCAGGAGTGGAAGGAGGCGGCCGCGCTCTTCGCGCAGGTGCCGGTCAAGTACGCCAAGAGCCCGCTGTGCGGCGAGTCGCTCTACCTCGCCGGCGAATCGCTCTACCGCGCGGGGCAGTTCGAGGCGGCGGTCGCGCCGCTCGGCGAGTTCCTGAAGGGCTGGCCCAAGCACGACCACCGCGCGCACGGCCTCTTCCGCGCCGGGCTCTGCTTCGGCGAGCTGCGCCGCTTCGACGAGAGCCTCGACGCGCTCGCGACGCTCGGCCGGGAGTTCCCGCAGTTCGAGCTGCAGGCCGAAGCCGACCTCTGGCGCGGCCGCGCGCTGCTCGCCGCGAAGCGCACCAACGACGCGCTCGCGCGCTTCGACGCGGTGATCGCGGCCGACCGCGGCGTGCTCGCGGCGCGCGCCCACCTCGGGCGCGGCGAGACGCTCGTCGCCCAGGGGCGCAACGACGATGCGCTGGGCGAATTCCTGAAAGTTTCGCTCCTCTTCTCGAGCGAGCCCGAGGTGGCGCGCAGCCTCTGGCTCGCGGGGCAGTGCCTGGAGCAGTTGGGCGACAAAGAGAAGGCCCGGGCGCGCTATCACGAACTGCTCGATCAGCACGGCAAGACGCCGGAGGCGAAGCTCGCGAAGGCGCGCCTCGCCGAGCTCGAGGCCAACAAGAGCTTCTGACCGTTCCCCGATCGCAGGGCCGGCGCCACCGCGCCCGCTCCGGAAGGACCCACCGATGTACGGAATCGAACTGTTGACGCTGCTGCAGACCGCGCCGATGACGAAGCCGCTCTCCAACCTCTACGAGATGCTGATCGCCGGCGGGCCGATCATGGTCCCGATCGGCATCTGCTCGATCATCGCGGTCGGCTACTTCATCGAGCGGCTCGGCGCGCTCTCCTCCGCGCGGCTCGTGCCCGCGACCTTCAAGGAGGGGATCACCGGCGCGATGGAGTCGGGCCCGGCGCAGGCGCTCGCCTACTGCGAGGCCCGCCCCAAGGTGGCGATCGCGCGCGTCTTCGCCGCGGCGCTGCGCCGCTTCGACGAGCCGCGCCTCGACGTCGAGCACGCCGCCGAGACCGCGAGCGCGCGCGAGATCGGCATGATGACGCGGAGACTGCGGCCGTTCGCCGTCATCACCGCGATCGCGCCGCTGCTCGGGCTGCTCGGCACCGTGATCGGCATCATCGACGCGTTCCAGGTGCTGTCGCTGCAGAAGGGCATGGGCAAGCCCGAGATGCTGGCGGCCGGCATCTCGCAGGCGCTCGTCGCGACGGCGGCCGGCCTGTGCGTCGCGATCCCGGCGCAGGTCGCCTACTACTGGCTGCGCTCCAAGGTCGAGCGCTTCGCGGGCGAGCTCGAGATCGTCTTCGCCGAGGTGGTCGGCCGCAAGCTCGACGACCGCAAGAGCTCGCAGCTCGAGGCGGCCTGACATGCGCGTCCGCCGGCCCAGCGAATTCGACGAGGAGATCGGCTTCAACCTGACCCCGATCATCGACTGCCTGCTCTTCCTCAACCTCTTCT
>DAINBU010000013.1:0-38587 GCA_036732755.1 Planctomycetota bacterium | reverse complement strand
TCTCGAGGACGGACGCCGGCGGTCATCCCGCTTCCTTCGTGCTCGCGACGACCTTCAAGGACTCGGAGAAGGCGCTCGACGTGAACCTCCCCGAGGCGAAGTCGGGTCGCGCCGAGAGCCTCGAGACGAAGGAAGTGACCATCAACGTGATGGCGGACGGCCGCATGAAGGTCGGCGACCGCATCCTCGACATGGACGGCCTGGTCGCGCACCTGAGGCAGGTCGCGCTCGCCGACAAGAACACGCCGATCACCATCCGCGGCGACCGCGGCACCGAGTTCCAGAACGCGGTGCGCGCCATGGACGCGTGCAGCCGCGCCCAGCTCAAGCGCGTGGCGGTCGGGATCCTGGACGACGGCAGCCGGCCGCCGGTCGGCGCCGGAAAGTGACGCGGCGCGCGACGTCCCGCGCTCCTTGAGCGAATCACGGTGCAGCACCTCCTCAAGAACACGGTCGTCTGCGCGTCGCTGGTGGCGATCGGCGCCTTCGCGACGTGGATCGTGCTGCGTCCCCGTCTCCCGCGCGGCGACGGCTTCACCGACGGCGAGCAGTTCCTCTCCGCGATGCGCACGCGCGACGAGCTGCGCCTCGCGCGCTGGGAGCAGCCGGCGCCGCTCGGCGGCGGGCTGCACACCGGCGCCGGGGAGACGCGCCCCTCGATCGACGTCGCGAGCGGCCGCGTCTACTTCGTGGTCGGCGCGAGCGAGGAGACGGCGGGCGGCGGCGAGCTGTGGGTCGCGACGCCGGAACCCGGCGGCAGCTACGCGACGCGCCCGATCCGCGAGCTCGACACGCCCGCGCGCGAGCTCGCGCCCTGCTTCCACGACGGCTGGCTCTACTTCTCCTCCGACCGCGCGGGCGGCTCCGGCGGACTCGACCTCTGGCGCTCGCGGCTGATCGACGACCGCTTCCAGCCGCCCGAGAACCTCGGCGCGTCGGTCAACAGCGCGGTCGACGACGCCGACCCGGCGTGGCGCGGCGACGAGCTCTGGTTCTCCTCGAACCGCGATGCCGACGGACAAGGGAGCTTCGACCTCTGGTCGGCGAAGCGCAGCGAGGAGGGCTTCGAGGCGCCGCAGATCGCCGGCGAGCTGCAGTCCCCCTACGACGAGCGCACGCCCACCTTCAGTCCCGACGGCCGCGTGGTCGTCTTCGCCTCGAACCGGCCGGACGGACGCGGCGGCTACGACCTGTGGCGCGCGCTCTGGAAGGACGGCCATTTCCTGGCGCCCAACGACCTCGGCGCGCCGAACGGCGCGGGCGACGACACCGGGCCGACGCTCGCCGACGGCGGCTTCACGCTGATCTTCTCGAGCGTGCGCGACGGCGCGACCTCCCCGGACCTCTACCGGACGCGCACGCGCGAGCTCTTCCCGGTCGACGCGGACGCCTTCACGCTCGCCGACTTCACGGTGCTCACGCTGCTCGTGCTGGTCGCGCTGCTCGCATGGCTCGCGCGGCGCTGGGAGGCGCTCGACCTCGTCTACAAGTGCATGGTGGCGTCGCTGCTGCTCCACCTGCTCTTCCTGTGGTATTCGCGCAAGGTCGACGTCGAGCCGGCCGACGTCGAGCCGGCCGGCGAGGACAAGTACGAGGTGCAGCTCCTCGGCAGCGTCCTCGACGCGGTGGCGCAGCTCAGCGACCGCGCGACCGGCGACCACGTCGGCGGCAGCGGCGAGGGCGCCGGCGAGGGCCTGGTCGCCCACGCGCTCACGCGCGACGCGTCGCTCCTGCCGGCGGCGGCCGACGCGGCGCCGGGCGAGGCGGGACAGTTCGAGCGCACCTCCTCGGCGGCGCCCTCCTCCGCCCCGATGGCGAGCGAGCACTCCGTCGGGCCGAGCAACGTCGCCGCGGCGCGGCCGCTCGCGGGTGATCCGCTGCGCGGTCCCGAGGAGAAGTTCCAGCGGCTCGGCGGCGACGCGGCGGCGCCGACGCTCGCGGCCGACGGTGGGCTCGCGAGCGCGACCGTCGCGGCGAGCGCGAAGGCGCTCGGCGACGACGCGGCGCCCAAGTACGTGCGCGTCGCGGGCAGCGGCGGCGAGGGGAGCGGCGACGAGCTCTCCATGCCCGAGCGCGGCAACTCGCCCGCCCCGCGCGCGCGCGGCGGCGGCGGCGGGGAAGCGGCCGCGGCGCCCGGCCGCAGCGGGCACGAGGTCGCGCCGGCGACCGAGGCGCGGCGCGGCGGCGCGACGCCGGTGATCGCGGTGCTCGGCCCCGACGACCGCTTCGAGGGCGTGACGCAGGAGGGCGCCGGCGCGCTGCCGGCGAGCCCCGACCTGCGGCCGAGCGGCGGCGGCGGCGGGAGCGGTGAAAGCGGCGACGCGGCGCGCGTCGCGGCCGCGCCGAGCCACGCGGCGCTCGCCGGCCCCGACACCGGCGCGAGCGGCGGCGCGGTGCGCGACCTCGGACCGGCCGACGGCTCGCCGCTCGCCGGACCGGTGCGCGAAGAGGTGCCGAGCGAGCTCGCGGGCGGCAGCGGCCGACTCGGCGCGCGCGGCGGCGGCAACGACGTCGCGCCGGCGCAGGCCGAGCGCGCGGCGCCCGCGGTCGCGATGAACGCGCCGCACGGCGACGCCGCGGTCGGCGGCGGCGACGGGAAGGACGGCGGCGGCACGGGCGGCGCGGCGGCGCCGACGCTCGCGCTCGGGCCGGCCGCACTCGCGACGCCCTCCGCCGGTTCGGGGGGCGGCGCGACCACGGCGACGAGCGCGCCGTCGCGCGCGAACTTCGGCGGCGACGTGCACGGCAGCGCCGGCGACTCGCCGAGCGAGCCGGTGCGCGACCCGGCCGGCAGCGGCAGCGCGCCGATCGCGGGGCGCGCGACCGGCGCGCAGGGCGAGGGCTTCGGCGCGCCGGGCCGGCAGGCGCCGCTCGCCGATGCGGCGCCCGCCTCGGCGGGCGCGACCGCGCCGGGCGGCACGTCGCTCACCGTGCCGAGCGACCGCGTCGACGCCGACCGCGGCCCCGACTCGAAGAACGGCGGCGGAGCTTCGCCGGTCGCCGGCAGCGGGCCGGCGCCGGGGCTCGCCCTCACGCCGAGCGTCGCGCTCGGCGCGACCAAGGGCGGCGGCGCGGTCGGGCTCGGCCAGGGCCCGGCGCGCGCGAGCTTCTCGACCGGCGGCGCGCGCGAGGTCGAGTCGGCGCCGCTCTCCAAGGGCGAGGCGCTGCCGGGGTCGTCGCTCGCGAAGGGCAGCGCGGGCGGCTCCGCGCCGCCGAAGCCGTCGGGCTCGGCGCGCCTCTACGAGCGGCGCTTCGGCGAAGCCAAAGGCGTCGCCCTGAAGGAAGGCGGCGGGACGGTCGAGACCGAGCGGGCGGTGCAGGCGGGCCTCAAGTACATCGCGAAGGTGCAGCGCCCCAAGGGCTTCTTCGGCGACGCCGCCGAGATCGACTACGGCAGCAAGTACCGCGACGTGCGCGTCGGCAAGACGGGGCTCGCGGTGCTCGCCTTCCTCGGCGCGGGCCACACCCAGCTCTCCAACAGCGAGTACTCCTCGAACGTCGCGCGCGCGCTCGAGTGGATCGTCTCGCGCCAGGACGCGGCGAGCGGCCACTTCGGCAACAGCGACGCCTACAGCCACGGCATCGCGACGTACGCGCTGGCCGAGTGTTATGCGATCACGCACGACGCGAAGCTGCTCGATCCGCTGGTGCGCGGCCTGAACCATCTGCTCGACATGCAGCAGCAGGGCAACCGGGACCCGCGCAAGGAAGGCGGCTGGACCTACTACTACAAGGAGGGTCCGGGCGTCGACGCGTGGCCGCGCGCGTCGGTGAGCGCGTGGCAGGTGATGGCGCTCGAGTCGGCGAAGGTCGGCGGCGTCGAGGTGCCGCAGGAGGCGCTCGACGCAGCGCGCCAGTACTTCATCCGCAGCTACGACCCGAAGTACAACGGCTTCCGCTACACGCACAGCCCCGAATGGCTGCACAACAGCTACGGGACGCTGCCCGCCTCGACGCCGGCGGCGATGTTCGTGCTGACGCTGCTCGGCGAGAAGGACCACCCGTTCGTGCGCAACGCCGAGCAGTACGTGCTCGAGCGCGTGCCGTCCGAGTACCGCTACCGCGGCCAGGACGCGTTCGTGCGGCGCGGCACCGGCAACGTCTACTTCCTCTACTACTCGACCCTCGCCCTCTTCGCGCGCGGCGGCGAGCCTTGGCGCACCTGGAACGAGTCCCTCAAGGCAACGTTGCTGCCCGCCCAGCGCGACGACGGCTCGTGGGACGCGATCGACGAGTACGCCAAGACCTACGCCCTGGACGACGAGAGCGACAAGTCGTATTCCACCTCGATGTGCGTCCTGATGCTCGAGGTGTACTACCGCTACTTCACGCCGCTGCTCGGGAAGTTCGGGGAGAAGTAGGCGCGCGCCGGGAGTTCGCGATGCGTCGTCCGCGCGGGGCGAGGAGTCGGAGCGGCGCGCTGGTGAGCTTGCTCGCGGCGATGGTCGCCGGTACTGCGGAAGCATCGGCGCAGGAGACGGTGCGCGTCAGCGTCGACTCGTCGGGCGCCGAGGCGGACAACGACAGCTACGGGTACGTCTCGGTCTTGTCGGCGGACGGTCGGTTCGTCGTGTTCAGCAGCATCGCGACGAATCTCGTCCCCAACGACATGAACGGCTTCTGCGACTTGTTCGTCCACGACCGATCGACGGGGACGACGCAGCGGGTCAGCGTCGACTCGAACGGCGCCGAGGGGAACGCGGACGCCCAGGCCTGGGAGTTCACCATCTCCGCGGACGGGAGCTCCGTCGCCTTCGTCAGCGTCGCGTCGAACTTCGTTCCGAACGACACCAACCAGAACGAGGACATCTTCGTCCACGACCTCGCGACGGGCACCACGGAGCGCGCGAACGTCGACTCGAACGGCGGACAGGCGGCGGGCGGGGCGCTCTACCCTGGCAGCCGCATGCCGGCGCTCTCCGCCGACGGGCGCGTGGTGGCGTTCTCGAGCTACGCGAGCAACCTCGTCCCTGGCGACACCAACGGCAAGTTCGACAACTTCGTGCACGACCGGACGACGGGCGCCACCGAACGGATCAGCGTCGATTCGTCGGGCGCCCAGGCGGACGACCACAGCGGCGAATCGGCGCTGTCGGCGGACGGCCGGTTCGTCGCCTTCACGAGCCTCGCCACGAATCTCGTCCCGGGCGACCACAACGGCCATCTCGACGTCTTCGTCCGCGACCGCTCGACCGGCATCACCGAGCGCGTCAGCGTCGATTCGAGCGGCCTCGAAACGGACCGTGACTGCTTCACGCCGACCCTGTCCACGGACGCGCGCTACGTCACGTTCACCAGCGATGCGACGAATCTGGTCCCGGGGGACACGAATGGATGCAACGACGTCTTCGTGCACGATCGCGTCTCCGGGACCACCGAGCGCGTCAGCGTCGACTCGTCCGGCGCCGAAGCGGACGGCCTGAGCTGGTCCGCGTCGATCTCGGGCGACGGGATGCGCGTCGCGTTCGAGAGCTACGCGACGAACCTCGTCGCGGGGGACACGAACGGATGCAACGACGTCTTCGTGCACGACCGGACGACCGGCGCGACCGAACGCATGAGCGTCGCCTCCGACGGCTCCGAGGATGATTGCGGTGCCTTCATCGGCTCGATCTCGGGGAACGGGCGGGTCGTCGCCTTCTGCAGCTGCGCGACGAACCTGGTCGCGTCGGACGGCAACGGACGCTTCGACGTCTTCGTCCACTACGACTGCGGCGCGCAGTCCTCCAATTACGGCACCGGCCTCGCCGGCACGAACGGCGTCCCCGCCCTCACGTCCACGAGTCCGATCCTCGGGACGACCGTCGACGTCTCCATCGGAAACTCGCTCGGCGCGCCGACGATCGGACTCCTGTTCGTCGGCACCACGCAGGCCCAGATCCACACGCGCTTCGGCGGGGACCTGCTCGTCTTGCCCACGCTGGCCGTGCCGATGAACTTCTCCTTCGGATTCAACGTGCTTTCCGGGACGCTCCCGCTCGACGACGTCCTCTGCGGAGTGACCCTCGACCTGCAGGTCGTCGAGGCCGATCCCGGAGCGCTCCTCGGCGTCTCGTTCTCGCAGGGCCTCGAGCTCGTTCTGGGACACTGACGCGCGCGCGGGCGCGCGCCTTGGGAGTTCACGATGCTTCGGTGGCGCCGATCGAAGCCGTGGTGGTGCGCGCTGCTCTGCGCGCTCGCGGCGGCGACCGCGTCCGCGCAGGAGACCGCGCGCGTCAGCGTCGACTCCGCGGGCGTCGAAGGAAACGGCACGAGCTACTGCATCGGCCCGGCGCTCGCTAACGACGGCCTCGTCGTCGCCTTCGCGTCGTACGCGTCGAACCTCGTCGCCGGCGACACCAACCTGCTCCTCGACGTCTTCGTCCACGACCGCGCGACCGGCGCGGTCGAGCGCGTGAGCGTCGATTCGGCGGGCGGCGAGGGGAACGGCTCCGCCTACCTCCCGCTCTCGATCACGCCCGACGGCCGCTTCGTCGCCTTCGCCAGCGACGCGACCAATCTCGTCGCCGGCGACACCAACGGCGCGACCGACGTCTTCGTGCGCGACCGCGCGACCGGGACGACCGAGCGCGTCAGCGTCGATTCTGCGGGCGGCGAGTCGAAGGGCGGCAAGATCAGGATCGGCGGCATCTATCCGTGGCTCTCCGCCGACGGCCGCTATGTCGCGTTCGTCGGCTACGGCGACGACCTCGTCGCCGGCGACAGCAACGGCGCCGCCGACGTCTTCGTGCACGACCGCACGACCGGCGCGACCGAGCGCGTGAGCGTCGACTCCGCGGGCGCGCAGGCCGGCGGCGGCAGCCTGCAGCCCGTGCTCTCCGCCGACGGCCGCACCGTCGCCTTCACGAGCGAGGCGGACGACCTCGTCGCGGGCGACGCGAACCATGTGTGGGACGTCTTCGTCCGCGATCTCCAGAGCGGCGTCACGGAGCGGGTCAGCGTCGATTCGTTCGGCCTCGAAGGGGACGGCGACAGCTACCGCCCCACGCTCTCGGACGACGGCTCGATCGTCGTCTTCACCAGCCTCGCGAAGAACCTCGTCGCCGGCGATGCGAACCAGGCGACCGACGTCTTCGTCCACGAGCGCGGCAGCGGCTTGACCGAGCGCGTCAGCGTCGACGCGGCCGGCGGCGAGGCCGCGGGGAGGAGCGACTATGCGACCGCCTCGTCGGACGGATTGCGGATCGCCTTCGACAGCCAGGCGCCGGACCTCGTCCCCGGCGATACCAACAACGCCTGGGACGTCTTCGTGCGCGACCGCGCGGCCGGCACCACGGTGCGCGTGAGCGTCGACTCGTCGGGCGCGGAGGCGGCGGGCGACAGCCGTGGCGGCGCCATCTCCGGAGGCGGCCACAAGGTCGCCTTCGAGAGCCTCGCTGCGAACCTCGTCGCCGGCGACACCAACTCGATGAAGGACGTCTTCGTGCACCTCGACTGCGGCGTCGCGACGTCGACCCATTACGGCGCCGGCGTCGCCGGCACCTTCGGCGTCCCGGCGCTCACCTCCGACCTCCCGATCCTCGGCGCGACCTTGAACGTCTATTGCGAGAACTCGCTGCGCGCTCCGACCGTCGGGATCCTCTTCCTGGGATTCCAGCGCGCGCAACTCCACACCAACTTCGGCGGCGACCTCCTCCTGCTCCCCGCGCTCTGCGTCCCGATCACCTTCTCCTTCGGGCTCGACACCTTCACCGGCACGCTGCCCGACGACGACCTCCTCTGCGGCGAGCTCGTCGACGTCCAAGTCATCGAAGCCGACCCCGGCGCGGTGAAGGGGGTGTCGTTCACGCAGGGGCTGGAGATCGTGCTGGGGAGGTGACGCGGCTGCGAGCGCCGCGCGACCGATTCCAATTTGAGTCTCAAATTGGAAGTGACCGCCCCAGAATGCCCGGCACCTTCCGGCCGGACAGGAAGCCGCCAGCTCCCCCGCGACGTGTCGAGGCCATCCCTGCGCCGCGCCGATTTGCGCCGCGCCCGCCGCGCCGCTCCAATCCGCCCCGCCCATGCTCACCTCCCCCTTCGCGATCGGCGCCGCGGTCTTCGTGCTCGCGCTCGGGGCGGGGCTCCTGCCGCTGTGGCTGCGGTTCGGGCAGCGGGCGCTGCACGCGGTCGTCGCGGCGGCGAGCGGGCTCTTCCTCGGCATCACGTTCCTGCACCTGCTGCCGGAGCTCGCGGCGCGCGACCACTCGTGGAAGCTCTGGAGCTGCGTGCTGGTCGGCGTGCTCGCGGTGTTCCTGGCCGAGGTCCTGCTGCGTCACGACCGGGACGAGCACGACACGGAGCACGGCGGCGAGCATCCGGCCCACCACGGCGGCCACCGCGTGGTCGGCATCGCGACGTTCGTCGGGCTCTCGATCCACACGCTCGGCGGCGCGCTCGCGCTCGGGCTCGGCCGCACCGATTCGGAGCTGCACACGACGCTCGCCGCGGCGACGCTGGTCCACAAGTCGGCGGAGGCGTTCTCGCTCGCCTCCGTGCTGCTGCTCGCCGAACTGCCGCGCAAGTCGATCGCGCGCCTGCTCGTCGCCTACGCGCTCGTGACGCCGGTCGGCATCGCGATCGGCCACGCGCTCATGGGCGCGATCCCGGAAGAAGCGCTGGGCACCGCCGACGGCATCGCGTCGGGCCTCGCCGCCGGCACCTTCCTCTACGTGGCCGTCGCCGAGCTCCTCCCCGAAGTGTTCCACGGCACCGCCGACCGCGGCCTCAAGGTCCTCTTGATCCTGCTCGGGATCGCGGCGTCGACGCTCGCATTCGCGGGAACGGGGTGAGAATCGCGGGCGCGAGCGCCGAGCGGCCGTCGCCGCGCTCGCGGCGGGCGCGTGACTCCTCCTGCGCGAGCGGCCGGGACCGATTCCCGATCCGGCGGAGCGGCGCAGCGTGCACCGACTTCTACGCCAACCCGTTCGTGACGCACTACCTCTCGACGCGACCGCAGCACGGACGCGTACTCAACGGCGCCGTGTGGCGGGCAGCGCGAGCAGCCAGCTCCGCGCGATGAACGCGCCCATCCACAAGGTCGGGAAGAACAGGATGAAGAGCATCGCGTCGGCCGTCGACCGGGCCGAGAGGTGAGCGATCGTGACGAGGTCGCCCGCGACGAACGCGCAGTAGATCCCGACGCGCCACACGGCGGTGCGCGACCGGACGCTGCGCACCAGGCTCCCGAACATCGCGTAGAGGGCGACGCCGCCGGCGAGCCAGCCCCACCGCCCGTCGCCAGTCCGCAGCCACGCGACGCCGAGCGCGGCCGCGACCGCGAGCACGGCGGCGGTGAACACCGCGGCGGCCCGCTCCGAGCGATGGAGGAGGAAGCGACCGAGCGGATCGCACCAGACCAGGAGGTCGTGCAGCGGGACGAGCCAGAGCGGCAGGAACAGCGTCAAGGGCAGGATCAGGAAGAACGTCGCGAACCGCTCTGAGCCGAGCACTTGGGAGGACAGATACCCGATCCCGCAGACCAACACGCCCACCACGCACGCGAGGCGCACCCCGAGCCCGCGCATCCAGCGCTGCATCGCGAACACCGCGCGATGGATCGGACTGCCGCCGCGCAGCGTCGTCAGGAGCTCGAAACGCGCGGAGTCGTTCTGCGGATCGAGGCGCAGCGCCTCGCGCAGCGCGGTGAGCGCGGCGGCGCGGTCGCCGGCGCGGTACGCCGCGACGCTGAGCGCACGGTGCGCGTCGGCGGACTGCGGGTCGCCGGCGACGGCCTGGCGCGCGAAGGCGAGCGCGGCCTCCTTCTCGCCGACGCGTACCGCCGCATGCGCCGCGCGCACCAGCGAAACGACGTCGCGCGGGTCGAGCGCGAGCGCCGCGTGCACCGCGTCGCGCGCCTCCCGGTTCCGGCCGAGACGGAGCAGCACCTCGGACGCGAGGCTGTGCGCTTCGCTCGCGCGCGGCTCGAGCCGGATCGCCTCGCGTGCGGCCTCGAGCGCCGGCTCGAGCTGGCCGGACTGGAGCAGGATGTGGGCGCGGACGTGCTGCGTCGCCGTGCTCCGCGGCTCGATCGTGATGGCCGCGACGAGCGCCTCCATCGATTCGTCGTGCCGGCCCAGCATCGACAACGCGAGCGAGCGCAGCCGGTGCGCGTCGGCGTCGCGCGGCGCCTGCCCGAGCGCCAGCTGCGCCTCGCGCAGCGCGTCGGCGAAGCGGCGCACGCGGAAGAGGTTCCAGCCGGCCAGCCGGTGGGCGGCCGCCCTCTCCGAAGCGTCGCCGGAGCTCATGCGTTCTTCGCCGGGGGATCCCCGATCAGGCCGCGTCGCGCGAGATAGGCGGCCAGGATCGTCAACGGGAACAGCGCCGCCGAGGCCCGCGCCTCCGGCGCGTCGGCGATCGACACCGAGACGAGCGCGCCCACGAGCTCGACGACGAGCAGCACGGCGACGGCGCCGATCCGCCATGCAGCCGCGCGCGTGCGGACTCTCCTCAGCAGGCTCCCGTACGCCGCGAGCGCGGCGAAGCCCGCCGCCGCCCACGCCCAGAGCGGCCGGCCGGTCGCGGCCAGCGGCGCGACCAGCGCGAGCGCGAGCGCGAGCGCGAAACCGGTGAACGCCGCGCCGACCTTCTCCCACTTCTCGAGGAGGTAGCGGCCGAACGGATCGCGCCAGACGATCAGGTCGTGCAGCGGGATGATCCAGAGCGGCAGCACGAGCGCGATCGGGAGGATCAGGAAGACGAGCGAGAAGCCCTTGTGCTCCGTCGCCTGGACGAGCAGGCGGGCTGCCACCCACAATCCGAAGCCGAGCCCGCGCGTGACCTGCGCGCCCGTCGCCTGGAACCAGCGCGTCACGTCGTCGGTGACCCGATAGACCGGGCTGCGCGAGCGGATCGTCCGCAGGAGCTCCGCGCGCGCCGCCTCGTTGGTCGGGTCGATGCGCAGCGCCTCGCGCAGCGCGACGCGCGCGGTGGCGCGGTCGCCGGCGCGGAACGCCGCGACGCCGAGCGCGCGATGGGCGTCGCCGTCCTGCGGATCGCAGGCGACCGCGCGCCGCGCGAACGCGAGCGCGTCGTCCGTCTTCCCCAAGCGCTCCGCCGCGTGCGCGGCGCGGATCAGCGACGCGACGTGGTGCGGCTGCAAGGCGAGGGCGCTGCGCGCGGAGCCGAGCGCCGCCGCGCTCTCGCCAAGGCGGAGGTGGATCTCGGCGGCGAGGCTGTGGGCTTCCGGCGCGGTCGGCAGCAGCCGGATCGCCACTCGTGCCGACGCGAGCGCGGCGGTCGGCTCCCCCGAGTTGAGGAGCACGTGGGCGCGGATGCGGTGCGACCATTCGTTCTGCGGATCGACGCACAGCGCGGCACCGACCGCCGCGGTCGCCTCCGCGTGCCGCCCCAGCATCGAGAGCGCGAGCGCCTGCAGCCGGTGCGCGTCGGCGTCGTGCGGCTCGCTCGCCAGCGCGAGCTGCGCCTCGCGCGCGGCGTCGGCGTAGCGGCTGACGTGGAAGAGGTTCCAGCCCGCCGTGCGGTGGGCGTGGCCCGCGTCGGGCGCGCTCCCGTCAACCACGGGCGCTCACTTCAGGCCGAGGTAGCGCAGCACGTCGTCGTACTGGCCACCCTCGTTGGCGTAGACGGCGTAGTTGCGGGCGGTCTGCAGCCACTCGCCGGTGGTCGGCGCGCGGCGCTTCAGCGCGGAGAGCAGGTCGTCGGTGGTGATCGGCTTCCTCGCGCCGCCCTTCAGCGCCTCGCGCAGCTTCGCCTCGACGGCCGCGTCGACGACGCCGCGCAGATCGGCGCACGACCAGCCCTTCGTCCTCTTCGCGAGCAGCTCGGCGTCGACGTCGCCGACGGGTTTGTCGCGCAGCAGCACGCGCACCACTGCGGCGCGCGCGCCGTCGTCGGGTGGCGGGACGAACAGCACGCGGTCGAAACGGCCCGGCCGCCGGAACGCGGGATCGATCTGCCACGGCGCGTTGGTGGCGGCGAGCACGAGCACGCCGTCATTCTTCCCCTGCATGCCGTCGAGCTCGGCCAGGAACTGGTTGATCGTCGTGCGCAGCGCGCTCTGGCGCAGGTCGGCGCGGCTCGCGCCGAGCGCATCGACCTCGTCGAAGAAGAGGATGCACGGAGCGCGGCGGCGCGCCTGCTCGAAGAGGCTGTGGAGCTTCTTCTCGCTCTGCCCCATCCACATGTCGAGCACTTCGTGGATGCCGACCGCGAGGAAGCCGCATTTCGCCTCGCCCGCGGTCGCGCGCGCGAGGTGCGTCTTGCCGCAGCCGGGCGGGCCGAACAGCAGGATCCCGCCGCCCGACTTCTTGCCGTACGCCTGGAAGAGCTCCGGCTGCTCGAGCGGCAGCAGGATCTTCATCCGGATCTCGTCCTTGAGGTCGTCCATGCCGCCGACGTCGACGAACGTCGTGTCGGGGCGCTCGACCTGCCAGGCGCGCTCCTCTGCGTCGTGCTCGGTCGCGGCGGCGCCGCGCGCGCCGCGCGGCGCGTCCTCGTCGTCCTCGTCGTCCTCGTCATCCGACGTCGCTTCCGGCGGCGCCGAGCCGGCGACCGGGATCCGGCGCGGCGGCGCCTTGCGAGGAGCGGCCGGCGGCGCGGCGGCCGGGAGCTGCGCCTCGAAGGTCGTGTCGCGCAGGTTCGGGTCGGCGGCGAGGGCGCGCTCGTAGGCGGCGCGCGCGTCGCCGTCGCTCTGGCGCGCCTTGAGCCGCGCGTCGAGCAGGTGCGCGCGCGCCGGCGCGTCGACGCTCTTCAGCAGTGCCTCGATCAGCACCGCGCACTCGTCGAACTTGCCGGCCGCGAAGAAGGTCTGCGCGAGGCCGAGCTGGAGGCGCTTGTGCCGTGGCGCGTGCGCGAGCGCCGTCCGGAACTCCTTCTCCGCCTCGTCGTGGCGCGCCAGCTGGAGCAGCGTCTCGGCCAGCAGCTGGCGCAGCGGGACGTTGTCGGGCGAATGGGCGAGCGCCTCGCGCAGCGAGTCGACCTGCGACGGATCGGCGGGCATCGGGCAGCTCCCCGTTCTCGGATCGGACGCGAACGCCTCAGCTTTCCGCGGAGCGCGCCGCGAGGCAAGGCGTCGCTGCCGCGAGCCGGCGCTAGCCTCGTGCGCCGATGAACCCGGCTCCCCGAAGCGAGGCCCCATGACCCCCCCCGCGCCGACCGAGACCCTCGCGCTGCGCACGATCCTCCTGCCGCGCGACACCAACGGCGGCGGGACGATCTTCGGCGGCGTGATCCTGTCGCAGATCGACCTCGCGGGCGCCGCCATCGCGCGCCGGGTCGCGTGCAAGCGGCTCGTCACGATCGCGATGAAGGAGGTGAAGTTCATCGCGCCGGTCTACGTCGGCGACCTCGTCTCCTACTGGGGCAAGGTGGTGAAGATCGGCACGACGTCGATCACGGTGCAGATCCGCGTCGAGGCCGAGCGCTTCGCCGACTGCGAGCAGAAGGTCGACGTCACGACCGCCGACGTCGTCTACGTCGCGATCGACGAGAGCGGGAAGCCGACGCCGATCGCCGCGAAGGTCCCGTAGGCGGGAGGCGCGACGCGGCAGCGCGGAGCGCCCTACTTCTTCCCCTTCGCCGCGATGATCTCGCTGGCGCGCTTGGTCCAGGGGTTGGGGCCGCCGGCGACCGTGCCGAGCGAGCCGATCGCTTCGCCGTCGGCGTTGATGAAGACGGTGGTCGGGTACTTCTCGACCTTGTATTTCGCCGCGAGCGTGTCGTTCTGCTTCTTCAATTCCTCCGGCAGCGGCTTGTTGCCGGGGAACTCGACCTTGAGCAGGATCACGTGCTTCTTCGCCCAGTCGATGAACTCGGGCTTGGAGAAGACCTCGAGCTTCTGCTTGCGGCAGCCCTCCTGCCAGTCGGCCTCGAAGTTGGCGACGACGACCTTCTTCTGCCTCTTCGCCTCGGCGAGCGCCGCCTCGTAGTCGGTCGACCACTCGCCGGCGACCACCTTCTTCGCGTCCTTCTTCTCGTCCTTCTTGTCGGCGGGCTTCTCGTCGGGCTTGTCGGCCGGCTTCTCGTCTTTCTTGTCCGCGGGCTTGTCCTTGGGGGCGTCTTGACGGTGCGCGGCGGCGGGGCGCGCGCCCGCCGCGGACGCGAGCACCAAGAGGACGAAAGCCGTCTTCATCACCGCCCCCTTCGACTCAGCGATTCACTTCTTCGCGCGCGCGACGATCGCGTCGGCGTCTCGCGTCCATGACGCGGGTCCGCCCGGCTGGTAACCCATCGCCCCGACCGGCTCGCCGGCGGAGTCGATGAAGAGGATGGTCGGGTAGCCCTCGATGCGGTACTTGCGCTGGAGCGCGTCGTTCTGCTGCTTCTGCTCCGGCGGCAGCGGCTTGCCGGCCGGGAAGTCGAGCTCGAGCAGCACGACGTTCTGCTTCGCCCACTCCTGGAACTCGGGCTTGTCGAAGACCTCGGCCTTGAGCTTCTTGCACCAGCCGCACCAGTCGCTGCCGGTGAAGTCGACGAGCACCAGCTTCTTCTCGGCCTTCGCCGTCGCCAGCGCCGCGTCGTAACTCGTCCCCCATCCGCTTGCAGCCACGATCTCCTCCCGTCCTTCGAGCCTTCGTTCGGCGGTTCCTTCCCGACGCCCCACATCGTAGGCGGCAAATCGCCACGACTCCGCACCCGGGAAAACGAGCGCCCCCGACGGAAGGGTCCGCCGGGGGCGCCTTCGACTCACGTTCGGTGCGCGGGCGCGCGGCTCAGCGCTTCGCCTTCGCGACGATCTTGTCGGCGTCCTTGATCCACTTGGCCGGCCCGCCCTGCTGGTAGCCCATCTGGCCCAGCACCTCGCCCTTCGCGTCGAAGAAGAGGATCGTCGGGTAGCCCTCGACGATCTTCTTGTGCTTTTCCAGCAGCTGCTGGTTCTGCTTCTTCACTTCGTCCGACTGCTTCTTCTGCTTCGGAAAGTCGACCTCGAGGAGGACGACGTTCTTCTTGGCCCAGTCCAGGAACTCTTTGGTGCCGAAGACCTCGGCATGCAATTTCTTGCAATACCCTCACCAGTCACTTCCGGTGAAGTCGGCGAGGACGACCTTCTTCTCCGTCTTGGCCGTCGCGAGCGCCTTCTCGTAGTCGGTGCCCCACTCCTCGGCGACCGGCTTCTTCTCATCCGGCTTCGGGGGCGCCTTGTCCTCGGGCTTGTCCTTCGGCTTGTCCTGCGCGGCCGCCGCCGGGCCGCCCGCGATCGTCTCGGCGGCGAAGCCCGCCGCCGCAATCGCGACCAGGCATGCAGCAAAACGTTTCATCCCTGCCTCCGTGTTCGAATGGATTCGATCTCGTCGCCCGCCGCGGTGCCTTCCGAAGCGTCGTGTCACGGGCAGTCGTGCCGCCATCGTACGCGTCACGTCCGGATCCGTAGTGGCCGCCAGAGCACGCGGGGAGTTCGCGCCTGAAGCCTTATGCTCCCGCCCCTTCAGCGCCCGGGGAGTCGGGGCGGCGGGCGGGTCGGGGGACGCGCGAGGGATGGAGGGAGCCGCGGCGACGCAGGCGCACGGCCAAGACGACGCGGCGCCGTCGTCGACCGCGGCCGACGCCGTCAAGCCGGCGCGCAATGTCGCGCTCGCGACGATGGCGAGCCGCGTCCTCGGCCTCGTGCGCGACAAGGTCACCGTCTACTACTTCGCGCAGGTGACCGCCGACGCGCTGCTGCTCGCGTGGACGATCCCCAACCTCTTCCGCCGCCTCTTCGGCGAGGGCGCACTGTCGGCGGCGCTCGTGCCGGTGCTCGCCGAGACCGAGCGCAAGCACGGCCGCGAGGGGCGCAACCGCGTGGCGCGCTCGGTCATCTGGTCGCTGGTCGCCTTCCTCGTCCCGCTGACGATCGTGCTGCTCGCCCTGCTGGCGCTGATGCCCGACAGCGTCTTCCTCGCCCTCTTCGAGTCCGAGGAGACCGGCCACCAGACGCTGCGCCTGCTGCGCTGGACGATGCCCTACCTGATCTTCATCTGCGTCGCCGGCCAGATGCAGGCGGTGGCGAACCTCGCCGGCCGCTTCTTCTTCCCGGCGCTCGCGCCGGCGATCGGCAACGTGACGTGGATCCTCGGCGCGCTGTTGGCGGCGTGGCTCGCGCGCGGGAGCCTTTCGCTCGGGACCGGCGGCGCGCCGCTCGATCCGAGCTGGGTCGCGATCGGGATGCTCGCGGGCGGCGTGCTCCAGGTCGTCTTCCAGTGGATCGAGCTGCTGCGGATCGGGGAGAACTGCCTCGCGCCGGCGCCGCTGCGGACTTCCGAAGTGGCCGAGGTGTCGCGCCGCATGGCGCCGATGCTGCTCGGGCTCGCCGCGAGCCAGATCAACATCCTGGTCGACCGCTTCGTCGCCGAGGCGATGGTGCCGAGCGCCGGCGCCGTGACGCAGCTCTACCTCGGCAACCGGCTGATGCAGCTCCCGCTCGGCGTGGTCGGCGTCGCGCTCGGCACGGCGATCTACCCGGTGCTCGCTCGTGCGGGCGCCCGCAACGACATGAAGGAGCTCGGCGGCGCGCTCGCCGCCGCGCTGCGCACCGCGAGCACGCTCTGCCTGCCGGCGATCTTCGGCCTCTTCGCGCTGGCCGGACCGATCATGGGGCTGCTCTTCGAGGGCGGCGAGTTCACGCGCGACGCGGCCGAGTCGAGCGGCGTCTGCATGGCCGCCTACGCGCCGACGCTGCTGTTCCAGACCGCGGTGCTGCTGCTCGCGCGCGCCGAGTACGCGCGCGGCAACCAGCGCCGCCCCGTCACCATCTCGCTGATCGCCGTCGCCGTGAACATCGTCCTCGACTTCGTGCTGGTCGTCCCGTTCGGCGCGGCGGGCACCGCGGCGGCGACCTCGATCTCGACCGGTCTCAACGCCTGGCTGCTCGCGCGCGGCCTGAAACTCGGCCACGCGGTCGACTTCCGGCGCCAGCTCGTCCTGCCGGTGGTCCGCGTCGCCTTCTGCGGGTCGCTCATGCTGGCGGCCGTGGTCGGCGTGCGGATCGGCATCGAGCAACTCGCCCTCCCGACGTGGTGGAACGTTTGCGGGATCGCGCTCCCCGCCGCGAACGGTGCGCTGGTCGGCGGCGGCATGATCGTCGGCCTTGCGGTCTTCTTCGCGTGCGCGGCAGTTTTCGCGAAAGAAGAGCTGCGCGAGCTCCTGGCGCTGATCCACCAGCGGCGCGCGCGCGGCGCCGCGCCGCCCGACGCGACCGCTTCCGTGCTGGAGAAAGACCCCGATTCGTGAGACGCGACGCGCGCTCGCTTGCGCCCTCGCCTCACTTGCGTGGCTCGCCGCGCTCGGCGGCTGCCTCCGCGAGACGCGCGATCGTCCGGCCCCCGAGCCGGCGGCGGGCGCGCAAGCGGCGACGCCGGGCGAGCCGGCGGTCTGCGTGCCGCGCCTCGACCTCGACGCGGCCGGCCTCTTCGAGCAGGGCGCGATCTGGCCCCATCCGGGCATTCCGCCGCGCGAGCTCCCCGCGCGCGAGCGCATCGTCGACGGCGCGCTCGTGCTGCAGGACGGCGAGGCGCTGGTGCTGCAGATCGCGGGGCGCCTCACGGGCATGGCGCAGGTGCGCACCGACGCGCTCGATGACGGCGCGACGCTGCGTGTCTTCGCGCTCTGGAACCTCTTCGACGACCTGCCGCGCACGCGCGGGCTCAAGGACGAGTTCCTCGGGAGGCTCGGGAATCTGCTGCGCACGCTGCCGGTGCAGCGCAAGTCGTTCGATGCGCCGCCCGCGACCGACCTGGAGAACGACCCGAACGGCATCGGCTTCTTGGTCACGCTGGAGAGCCCGCTGCGCGGCGAGCTGCGCGTCGCGCGCGTGCGCTTCGACGAGCTCGTGCCGGAGCGGCCGCTGCGCCACTCGGTCGGCGGGGAGACGCGCCCCGCGACGCCGGTCGCGGCGGGGACGACGCGTCGCTTCGAGCTGCCGCCCGCGCCGGCGGGCGCGACCGTCGAGCTCGCGCTCGGCCTGCCCGACCGGCTTGCACGGCAGCGCGCGCCGCTGCGCGCGACCGTGACCGCCGCCGGCTCGAGCGAGGGGACGGCGACGCTGCGCTTCGAAGAGCGCGACGCGTCCGCGCCGCCGCGCCGCTTCGAGGACCTGGTCTTCCATTTCCCGGAGGCGCGGCGCGAGCCGACGGTCGTCGACGTCGCGGTCGAAGCGGGCGTCGCCGGCGGCGCGCCGACCGCGGTGCTCGCCGCGGTCCCGAAGCTCCTGCCGCGCCGCGAGGCGGCGACTCCGTGGAACGTGCTGCTGCTCTCGATCGACACGCTGAGGGCGGATCGGCTGGGCGAGGCTGGCGAAGGTGGCGAGGCCGGCAAGGACGCCGACCTCACGCCCAACCTCTCGCGCCTCGCGCGCGAGTCGGTCCGCTTCACCCGCTGCTTCAGCCCCGCCAACTTCACGGTGCCCGGCCACGCGTCGCTCATGACGGGGCTGCAGCCGGTCGTGCACGGCGCGAACCGCTTCGGCGACCGCGTCTCGATCCGGCGCTGGCCGAGTCTCGCCGGCCAGCTCGCGTCGGCCGGCGTTTTCACGGCGGCGTTCAGCGGCGGCGGCTTCGTCGACCCGGCCTTCGGCTTCGACGAGCACTTCGACCGCTACTGCACGCTCGACCCGCTGATGTCGCCGCGCAACCCCCGCTACGACGCCGGCCCGATCCGCCACGCCGAGGCGGTCAACCGCAAGCTGCGCGAGGCGATGTCGTTCGCGCGCGTCGCCGACTGGCTTTCGGCCCACGCCGACCGCCGCTTCTTCCTCTTCCTCCACACCTACTTCGCGCACGACTACTGGCCGTCGCCCGCGTTCGCGCGCGCGCGCGGCGCCGACGTCGAGGGGCCGTGGCCGCGGCCGCTCGACCTGCCGACCGCCGAGTTCGGGAAGGTGGTCGCCGGCTCGCCGCAGCTCGACTGGTACCGCGCGCTCTACGACGCGACGGTGAGCGAGACCGACGCCGCGCTCGAGCCGCTGCTCGCGCGCCTGCGGGAAAGCGGCCTCCTCGAGAGTACGATCGTCGTCGTCGTCGCCGACCACGGCGAGGCGTTCCGCGAGCACGGGACGCTCTTCCACGCGAACGGCCTGCACAACGAGGTGCTGCACGTGCCGCTGCTGATGCGCGTGCCGGGTCTCGCGCCCGCCACGATCGACGCGCCGGTGAGCCTGATCGACCTCGCGCCGACGCTCCTCGAGCTCACCGGCGCCGCGCCGCTCGACGCGGTGCAGGGCGTGAGCCTCGTCCCGCTGCTGCGCGGCGGCGAGCCGCCCGACCGGGTGCTGCTCTCCCAGGATTGCCCGCCGATTGGCAAATCTGCCAACGGCACGCGCGTCGAAATCACCCATTCCGCGCTGATCGGCTCCCGCTTCAAGCTGATCCGCATCGTCGGCGAAGACGAATCGACCGACTCCCTCTACGACCTCGTCGCCGACCCCGGCGAGACGCACGACCTCGCGAAGGACCCGCTCTACACGGGCGCTCTCGCAAGCGCACGCAGCTCCCTCGAGCACCTGCTCGGCGCCATGCAGCAGGCAGCCGACCGCGCGAAAGCCCTTCAAGAATCGGCGGCGCCGAATGCGGGGCTCGACGACGATCTGCACCGGTTGGGGTACTGATCCCGATCGCGTGCGGACGACTCCCCGGCGGCTTCGGCCCGCAGTGACGCGCGGGCGGGGAATGCCCGGCACCGGGCTTGCCGAGCCGGCCGCTCCGATGCCGACCCGCACCACTTCGCGTGCTCGTCGCGTCGCATGGAGGAAGTCGCATGCGCACGAAATACGTCGCTCTCGTCGCCGCATCGCTCGGAGCTTTCGCCGTCGCAAGCTCGAACGCGTCGGCCCAGCTCTATCCGTATCGACTCGTCGATCTCGACGTCACCACGCACGACAGCTTCGGTTGGGGCCTCTCCGACGACGGCGCGCAGATCGCCGGCTTCCGACATCCCGAAGGGTGGGTGTGGGACGCAGGGGCCGGCTTCCGGATGCTCGGGTTCCTGCAGGGGTATTCGTTCAGCTTCGCGCGCGCGCTCGACGCCGACGGCAATGCCTGCGGCTACAGCGGGGTCGAGTCGACCGGACAGCAGCCGGCGCGCGCCGTCCGCTTCAAGACCGACGGCACCGTCGAGAACCTCGGGACGCTCGGCGGCCAGTTCTCGATGGCGTGGGAGGTGAATCGCGCCGGCAAGATCGTCGGTGACGCGGGCACGCTCGCGAGCAGCACCGACTGGCACGCCTTCCTGTGGGAAGAGGGCGTCGGGATGACGGACCTCTACCCCGGAAGCGTCGACTCGCATGCGCGCGACGTCAACGAGTTCGACGTCGTCGCGGGATATCTCGGCACCAACCACGCATTCCGGTGGGACGCCGGCAGCGGACTCGTCGACCTCGGCGCGCCGAGCGGCTACCCGAACGCCTTCGCGTACGGGATCAACAGCGCCGGCCAGCTCTGCGGCAGCGCGTCGACGGCGACCGGGAACGCCGAGCGCTTCGTGCGCTACACCGACGGCGTCGGATGGGAGCTCCTCGGCGGCGTCGGCCAGCACAACCTCTCCTACAAGATCAACGACTTCGGGCAGGTGGTCGGGACCGGCGTCGTGTCGGGATTCCTCTCCAATGCCGCGCTCTACACCGACGGATTCGGGCTGCTCGACCTCAATACGCTGATCGACCCCGCGCTCGGCTTCAATCTGCGCGCCGCCTTCGACATCAACGAGCGCGGCCAGATCACCGGCTTCGGCCAGGTCGCCGCGACCGGCGAGACGCACGCCTACCGGCTCGATCCCGCGTACTTCGTCCAATACGGCGAGGGCTTCGCCGGGACCGGCGGGCACGTCCCGGCGCTCGGCGGATTCGGCGTCCCGGCGTCGGGCGAGACGATCCAGGTCATGGTCGCCGAGGGCGTCGCCAACGGCACCGGACTGCTGCTCTACTCCACCACCTCGAGCTCGATCCCGTTCGGACCCGGCCAGTTCCTGATCGGCTTCCCGTTCGTCACCGCGGCGATCGTGACGCTCGACCAAAACCGGCAGGCCTACTTGCGCTCCACCCTGCCCGACAACACCCCGAGCGGCCTCTCGCTCTTCTTCCAATACGCGAGTTTCGATGCCGGCAGCCCCAAGGGCGGCATCGCGCTCTCGAACGGACTCGAAGTGATCTTCCCGTAAGGGTCGTTCGTTCTTTCTACCGGCGCTTCGAAACGCAAAGGACCCGGCCGGAGCCTCGCGAGAGGCTCCGGCCGGGTCCGTCTGTCGTCCGTTCGCGTCGTCCCTTTCAGAACAGGTCGAGCAGCACCTTCAGCGACGGCGTCGCCGCGCCCGAGTCGATCGCTTGCTGGATCGGGGCGGTCCACGCGAAGTCGTCCTTCTGCGCGATGACGCCGAGCGCCGCGACGGCGCGGTCGCGCGACGGGAGGTCGCGCGCGGAGTCGAGCGCGACGCGGCGCAGGCTTTCGATCGCGCTCTTGTCGCCGATCTCGCCGAGGGCAGCGGCGAGGCCGGAGCGGACGGCCGCGGACGGCGTCTTCTCGAAGGCGGCGAGCAGCGGGCCGACCGCCGCGGGGTCGGCGAGGCAGGCGAGCGCGGACGCGGCCGCGAAGCCGACCGACTCCGACGGGGTCGAGAGGCAGAGATCGAGGAGCTGCGCGCGGGCGTCGCGGACGTTCGCGAGGCCGAGCGCCTCCGCCGCGAACGGGACGACCTCTTCGCCACCGTGCGTGAGCGCGTCGATCAGCACCGGCGCGGAGACCTGGTCCTCCGCGAGTCCGAGCGCGAGGCAGGCCGCTCCGCGCAACGTCGCGTCGCCGGCCGAGCTCGCAAGCGTGCGCAGCGCCGGCCGGATCGTCGCCGCGTCGTCGGGACGGCCGCGCACGAAGAGCCCCGCCGACAGCGCGTGCCACGCGAGGTCCTCGTCGTGGCGGAACTTCCCGGCGAGCGCGTCTTCGTGGAAGGCGACGAGCTGCGCGACCGTGTCGGCCGGCGCCGTGGCACCGTGCCGCGCCGCCAGCACGCCGAGCGCGACGATCGCCGCGTGGCGGCACTCGGCGTCGACGTCGCGCCGCGCCAGCGCGGCCAGCGCGTCGCGCACCGTCTCGTCGAGCTCGGGCGCCATCTCGCCCAGCGCGAGCGCACACGCGCGCCGCAGCTCGCGCGGACCGCGGAACTTCGCCACCACCGCGTGCAGCGCCGGGACCGCCGCCGCATCCTGCGTGAGCTGCAGCGCGCCCGGCACCTGCGCCAGCGCGCTCACGGGCAGCGTCGGGTCCTCGAGCTCCTTCCTGAGGAAGGCGACCGCGGCCGCGTGCTGCGCCGGCTCGCGCGCCGAGAGACCGATCGCGACGACGCACGCCGCCGCCAGGTCCTCGTGCGCCGCCGCCGTATCCGCGAGCGTCGCGGTCAGGACGTCGATCGCGCCGCCGCAGCGGCCATATGCGATGGCCGACAGCGCGCGCACGCCCTCGCTGACGGCGTTGGTCTGGCCGAGGAGCTTGCGCCCCTCCGCCGAATCCCGGACGAGCTCCGCCAGCGGCGCGCACGCCACGGGATCGGCGAGGATCGCGAGGAGCACCGGGCCCCAGCCGCGGTCGCGCTGGTGGGGATCGGCGAGGAAGGCGAACGCCGCCTCGCGCACCGCCGCCGCGTCGGACGCGACGCTCGGATCGGTGCCGCGCGCCCACATGCCGAGCGCCGTGGAGCGCAGGTCGGGTTCGAACTTCGCGAGCTGCTCGAAGAGCGGCAGGAGGTCGCGGCGGATCTCGTCCGCGGTCGGACGATGGACGCGGGTGCCGCGGCCGTCGGGCGTGCGCGGCGCGTCGTGGAAGCGGGCGCGGACGCTGACGAACTCGTCGCGATGGGCGAACCACCAGTCGGTCCACCGGAACGCGAGCGTCGCCTTGGCGCGGCGCGCTGCGGTCGTCCCGCCGCGGATGCCGCCGGTGCGGCCCGTCGAGGGAGTCGCCGGCGTCGTCGCCGGCCCATCGGGCGCCTTGACGGTGTTGCCGTTCAACTTCCCGACCATCTTGCTGCGCTCGAGCGCCTTGAGCGCAGGATCGGGCGGCGGGTCGACCGGCTTCTGGTGGTTGTGCCGGTGGGCGCCCGGATCCTGGATGTAGGCCGCCTCGTCGATCGTGAGGCCGATCTCGTCGAGGACGCGCGCGACCTCGGGGTCGTCGGGCATCTCCGCGAGGTAGGCGTCGTTGCACTCGACGGCGAGCCGCTTCACCAGCACGTCCTCGCCGAAGCTGTCGAGCACCGAGGCGAGCGCGCAGCGCGTCCCGTGCTCGTCGATGAAGAGCGGCTGCGTGCGCGGCCACTCCTGGTGGTGGATCGTGAACTCGCCGCGCTTCGCGTAGTCGGCGAGGAGGGCGAGCGCGCGCGTACGCGCCTCGCGCTGCGCAGCCGGGAGCTGCGAGACGTCGCGCGACGAGAGCTCGGCGACGACGGTGCGCAGCTTCGCCTGCTTCTTCGCGATCTGCTCCGCTTCGCTCAGCTCCCCCGCCCCGAAGGCGGATGCGATCGATCCGGCCAGCGCCAAGGTCGACGCGACGGCCCACGAAATCCTCATGGCTCTCACTCCTGGAGGGGACGGGAAGGGCGCGCGCCCTGGCAATGGCGGTGCCGGAGCGCCCTGCGCAGAGCGAGGACGACGTTCTCGACGTCGCGAGGGGGGTCTGCGTCACCCGATCGTGACGGCACTCGCCGGAGCGCAAGGCGGGTCCAGGCCCTACGCTCCGGTGGGGAGAAGGAGGATCCACCCGTGTTCGGACTCACGACGCTCGGAGTCGTCCACACCGCCATCAGCGTCGTCGCCGTCGGCGCGGGCCTCGTCGAGCTCGCGCGCCACGGCGCGATCACGCCCGCGCGGCGCGCGGGCCGGATCTACATCAACGCGACGGTGCTCACGTGCGTCAGCGGCTTCGGGATCTTCCAGCACGGCGGCTTCGGCAAGCCGCACGCGCTCGGCGTCATCACGCTGGTCGTGCTCGTGGTCGCGGCGCTCGCACCGCGGACGAGGTGGTTCGGACGCGCGGCGCCGTACGTCGAGACGCTGCTCTACACGCTCACCTTCTTCTTCCACCTGGTGCCGGGCATCACCGAGTCGCTGACGCGGCTGCCGGACGGGAAGCCGCTCGCGAGCGGCCCCGACGACCCGCTCGTGCTACGCTGGGTCGGCGTCTCGCTCGCCCTCTTCGTCGTCGGAGCGGCGCTGCAGGTCGTCGCGCTCCGAGCGCGGCGCCGGCGGGAGGCGGCGGCGCGCACGGAGCCGCGCGCCGCGTCGACTTGAGCGTGCCGTCGAGTCCTTCCCGGCCCGGGCAATGACGACCCGGCCGGAGCCCTTCGCGGGGCCCCGGCCGGATTCGTCAGTCAGATGCCTGCTTCGAATCGATCAGTAGAGGTCGAGCAGCAGCTTCAGCGACGGCGTCGCCGCTCCCGAGTCGACCGCCTGCTGGATCGGAGCCGACCACGCGACGTCAGCGGCCTGTGCGAGAGACCCGAGCGCCGCGAGGGCGCGGTCGCGCGACGGAAGGTCGCGCGCGGGGTCGAGCGCCACGCGCCGCAACGTCTCGATCGAGCGCCTGTCGCCGATCTCGCCGAGGGCCGCGGCGAGGCCGGCGCGCACGGCCGAAGAGGGGGTCTTCTCGAAGGCGACGAGCAGCGGGCCCGTCGCGGCAGGGTCGGCGAGGCAGGCGAGCGCGGACGCGGCCGCGAAGCCGATCGACGTCGACGGCGTCGACAGGCAGAGTTCGAGCAGCCTCGGGCGCGCGTCGTGGATGTTCGCGAGGCCGAGCGCCTCCGCGGCGAACGGCACCAGCTCCTCGCCGCCCTTCGTGAGCGCGTCGGTCAGCACCGGACCGGCGAGCTCGTCCTGCGCGAGCCCGAGCGCGAGGCACGCCGCGCCGCGCAGCGTCACGTCGCCCGCCGAGCTCGCGAGCTTGCGCAGCGCCGGCAGGATCGTGTCGGCGTCCTGAGGCCGGCCGCGCACGAACATCCCCGCCGACAGCACGTGCCACGCGAGATCCTCGTCGTGACGGAACTTGCCGGCGAGCGCGTCCTCGTGGAACGCGACCAGCTGCGTGACCGTGTCGGCGGGAGCCTGCGCGCCGTGCCGCGCCGCCAGCACGCCGAGCGCGAGGATCGCCGCGTGGCGGCAATCGGCGTCGACGTCGCGGCGCGCCAGCGAGGCCAGCGCGTCGCGCACCGTCTCGTCGAGTTCGGGCGCCGTCTCGCCCAGCGCGAGAGCGCACGCGCGCCGCAGCTCGCGCGGCCCGCGGAAGTGCGACACGACCGCGTGCAGCGCCGGGACCGCCGCCGCGTCCTGCGTGAGCTGCAGCGCGCCCGGCACTTGCGCCAGCGCGCTCACGGGCAGCGTCGGATTCTCGAGCTCCTTCAGCAGCCAGACCACCGCCGCGACGTGTTGCGTCGGCTCGCGCGCCGCGAGTCCGATCGCGACGACGCACGCCGCCGCCAGGTCCTCGTGCGCCGCCGGTGCATCGGCGAGCGTCGCCGTCAGCACGTCGATCGAGCCGCCGCAGCGGCCGTACGCGATGGCCGACTGCGCGCGCACGGGCTCGCTGACCGGGCTGGTTTGTCCGAGCAGCTTGCGCCCCGCCGCCGAATCGGTGACGAGCGCCGCCAGCGGCGCGCGCGTAGCGGGATCGGCGAGGATCGCGAGGATGACCGGCCCCCAGCCGCGGTCGCACTGGTTCGGATCGGCGAGGAAGGCGAGCACCGCTTCGCGCACCGGCGTCGCGTCGGCCGCGATCTTCCCGTCGGTGGCGCGCGCCCACATGCCGAGCGCGGTCGAGCGCAGCGCTGCGTTGCTCTTCGCGAGCTCGGTGAGGACGGGCAGGATCTCGTGGCGGATCTCGTCCGCGGTCGGACGGTTCACGCGGACGGCGCGGCGCTCCGGAGTGCTCGGCACGTCGTGGAAGCGGGCGCGCACGTTCACGAACTCGTCGCGATGGGCGAACCACCAGTCGTTCCAGCGGAACGCGAGCGACGGGTTCGCGCGGCGCGCGGTGGTCGACCCGCCGCGTACGCCGCCCGAGGGGGTGGCCGACGGCGTCGCAGGGCCCGGCGCGGTCGGCGCGGCATTGATCCCGTCGCTGGGCAGATCGGGGAGCGTCGCGCCGCGCGCGACCTCTCCAGCTCCGAGGTTCGGCGCGACCACGTCCGTGCCGCCCGGCAAGCCGCCTTCGCGGCCGCCGCCACCGCCACCGCCACCGCCACCGCCGCCACCGCTGCCGTTGACATGACGATGGGAGCCCGGGTCCTGGATGTAGGCCGCCTCGTCGATCGTGAGGCCGATCTCGTCGAGGACGCGCGCGACCTCGGGGTCGTCGGGGAACTCGGCGACGTAGGCGTCGTTGCACTCGACCGCGAGGCGCGTCACAAGCGCGTCCTCGCCGAAGCTGTCGAGCACCGAGGCGAGCGCGCAGCGCGTCCCGTACTCGTCGATGAAGAGCGGACGCGAGCGCGGCCACTCCTCGCGATGGAACGTGAACTCGCCGCGTTCCGCGTACCTGGACAGGAGTTCGATCGCGCGGGCACGCGCCGCGCGCTTCCCGGCCGGGAGCTGCGAGGCGTCGCGCGACGCGAGCTCGGCGACGACGCTGTGCAGCTTCGCCTGCTTCTTCGCGATCTGCTCGCTCTCACTCGACTCACCCGCGCCGAATGCCGACGCAATGGATCCGGCCAGCAATGCCGAGGATGCGATGGCGGCGAACGAAAACCGCATGGCTCTCACTCCTCTTGAGGACGGACGACACGACCGTTCACTTCGAGACACTGGGCAGCCCGGGAGGGCGGCGCGCCTTGGCAACGACAGTGCCGGAACAATCGGACGAACCTCGGGATCACGGGTGCAGAGCCTCCCGCGAGGGGCTCCGTCACCTGATCGTGACAGAGCGTCCTCGCGGGAGGGACCTGGATTTCGAATCCGTGGAGTGCGAATGCGCAGCGTCGCGTGGAGCGATCGCACGCCCCCGGCGCGATACCGGGCGCGTCACGCCTGCTTCAGCGACGCCATGTCGATGACGAAGCGGTACTTCACGTCGCTCTTCAGCAGCCGCTCGTAGGCCTCGTTGATCTGCTGGATCTTGATCCTCTCGACGTCGCAGGTGATGGAGTGCTCGCCGCAGAAGTCGAGCATCTCCTGCGTCTCGCGGATGCCGCCGATGGCCGAGCCGGCGAAGCGGCGCCGCTTGAAGATCAGGCCGAAGACCGAGACCGGCAGCGGCTTCTCCGGCGCGCCGACCGTCGTGAGCGTGCCGTCGAGCTTCAAGAGCTCGATGTAGGCGTTGATGTCGTGCATGGCGGAGACGGTGTCGAGGATGAAGTCGAAGCTGCCGGCGTGCTTCTGCATCGCGGCCGCGTCCTTCGAGATCACCACCTCGTGCGCGCCGAGGCGCTGTGCGTCCTCGGCCTTGTTCGGCGACGTCGTGAAGAGGACGACGTGCGCGCCGAGCGCGTTCGCGAACTTCACCCCCATGTGGCCGAGCCCGCCGAGCCCGACCACGCCGACCTTCATCCCCTTGCCGACCTTCCAGTGGCGCAGCGGCGAATACGTCGTGATGCCGGCGCAGAGCAGCGGCGCGGCCGCGGCGGGGTCGAGGTTCTTCGGGACGTGCAGCGTGAACGCCTCGTCGACGACGATGCCGTCCGAGTACCCGCCGTAGGTGACGCCGCCGAGCTTCGCGTCGGGCCCGTTGTAGGTGAACGTCGCCATCTTCTCGCAGAACTGCTCGAGCCCGGCGCGGCACGGCTCGCACGAGCGGCACGAGTCGACCATGCAGCCGACCGCCGCGAGGTCGCCGACCTTGAACTTCTTTACCGCGTTGCCGGCCTTGACGACCTTCCCGACGATCTCGTGCCCCGGCACGCACGGATAGACCGTCGGCATCACGGCCTTCCACTCGTCGCGCACCTGGTGCAGGTCGGAGTGACAGACGCCGCAGAAGAGGATCTCGATCTGGACGTCGGACGGACCCGGCTCGCGGCGGCGGATCGTGCTCGCGGCGAGCTTCGCGGTGGCGCTCGCGGCGGAGAAGGCCTTGGCGGCGAAGGTGCCGGGCTGGGGAGCGGGGGTCGGCTGCGTCGAGTTCATGGGGTGGGCTCCGTGAGTACGGGCAGGAGATGTCGTTGGGGACGTGGCAGGGAGCGCGGACGATAGGGCTCAGCGCGCGGGATCGAATGAAGAAGCGACCGAGGAAGCGGTCACCGAACACTGGGTGGCGGCGCGGCGCGCCGCCGCATCGACATGACGACGACGTTCGCGATGGAGATGCCGGCCAGTACCCAGGCGGCGGTGTGGATACTCCTACCGATGTACACCCCTTCGTAGAGGCTCACCTCCCGCTCGAACCATTCGGGGGACTCGCGCGCCTTCTCTTGCACCTCGCGCAGTTCCGCCTCGGCCTTGCACTGCTTCACGCTCATCCAGACCGCGACTCCCGTCAGGAACACGCATCCGAGCCAGGGGCCCCGCGGGAATCGACCTTTCGCATTCGGTCCGCCGCCCCACAGGACCCACGCCGCGAGCGCCGCTCCTGCGAACCAGATCAGGAGGAACGAATCGCCCGACATCTTCCGTTCGCTGCAGCTCGCGACGCCCGTCGCCGCCACCAACCCGGCGACGATCGCGCCCGCCGCCACCGCGGCGACGTAGAGCAGGGCGCGCATCAGCTGCCCGACGACATCGCGGCGACTCTCACCGTTTCGCTCCACTTGCTCCGGCGCGATCACTTCTCGAACGCGACGTGCCCGTCAGCGAAGAGCGCCGCCGACGGGCGCCCGTCCGCGTGTACCACGTCCCGGATCACGACCCGCTTGGACGCGTCGACTTCGCGGCTCGTTTCATTCGGAGCGACGACTTCGTACGTGACGAGCGTTCCGTCGCCAAGATTGAACGGGGACAGGAAGCGAGGGTATTCGGCGCGGATCGGGTCCAACGTCGATTGCCACCCGATCTGACCATGCGTACGCGTATCCGCGAAGAGTTGCATCGTCCCGCCGATTTCCAAAAGCCTCATCAGGCGCGTGTTGTCTTCCGCAACCCTGCGTGCGTTGGACACGATCGGAATCGTCGTCCCGCCCAACACGACGAGGCCGCCGAGCACCGCGATCGCAATCACTGCTCTGCGACTCATCTTCAGCGCCTCCGAACGCATCCTCACTTCATCGTCGCGCGGACCGACAGAAGCTCGGCGCCAGGATCGCGGTCAGCTGCAAGGACGCGATTGATGGCGGAGGAGCCTCTCGACACCGAACGTGCGACCCTGGCAGCTGCATACGCATGTCAGGCGTCATGCGTTTCGAACCGCCTTTCCAGGACCTTTCGGATTCTTGCGTCGAGATCCTGGGCGCCGAGTCGGTGACCAGTCAACCCTTTCAGGCTTGTTCGCGTAGATGTCGATGCTCAGCGAGAGTCCACGCGACGCGATACGAGCGAGAGTCGACGTTGGCACTTCGAAGCCGCGATTCCACCTCTCCGTCGCGATCCCGCAGAACACGCGGCCCTTGAACCTGGCCGCGATCTTCCGGACTGTCGCCGTATCCGCCTTGATCTTTCGAAGCGCCCGATCAATGGCACGACCTACGTCCTCCCTTTTCCACGGACCCGCATCGACCAACCAATTCCCGGACGACCAAGGGTGCGCGACTCCTCGGATCAATCGAGTCTGGCCGCGGGCGTGTGCTTCGGATGGTCGACAACGCAGGGCAATCGAAAGCGCGCTTGGCTCCAAGGTAGGACCGTTGAACCCCACTGATACGTGGACTCGGTCCACTTCGCCACCAACTACCATGAACCCCGATTGCGCCGGCGACTTCGGCGGGTGCATCCGCTTGTCAGCTGGCATTGGAAGCCACCTGCCTCCTACGAATCTACGCGGCGCCTGGAGCATTGGCGTCGAACACTTTCTTGCTGGTTTCCGTCGAGATCTCACCCTCGTGATCTTCAGGAAGCCACCGCCCAACGATGATGAGAATCCCCAAGGCAGCTACCTGCATCAACCTCCAAAACGAGTCACTCTCTTCCTCCGGATACGTCCACCGCACGGATGGAATTGGCCATGGAGTTCGATCGACTCCGATGTACGTATAGTTGGTTACCAAGAGCACGCCTGCCGCGGCCAAGACCGCCAACCAATACACCGGCGGCCCGAGTCGCTTGCGAAATGCGAGAAGTGCGCACGACATCAGAAGCAGTGCCCCGGCGAAACCTGGACCGACTGTGACTACGAACGACAGGGGATGCACCCTGAGGACGGATACGTCGCAGTGCGAGAATACGTACAGATCCCAGACGGACAGCCACACGGAACCGAGTCCAATCACGGCAACCAAGGAGACCGCGAGCGTTTCCTTCGCGCAGATCGAAAGCCAGGGACATTGCGGACCTCGCGTCATGGCGACCCCACCCAGTGTCCAGCTAAGAGCCTATCCCAGTAGGCCTCCCGTCGTCGTTCGGGCGGCGGACCCGCATCCGCTTCGTTGCGCCTCCTCACCGAATCTCTCCGTTGATTCGCCTCGTCGGCGCGCCTCGCGTCTGCGGGTCCGGCGCTCCGAACGACTCGGTCCGGCCTACTGGGATAGGCTCTAATTCGGATTCGACAGAATGATCCGTCGACGCCCCTCACCCTGACCGCCTACTTCCCGTCCTTCTTCTCCTCCTCCTCGGACTCCTTGATCGCCTCCTCCGCCAACTTCCGGCCCCATTCCGCTCCCATTTCCATCGACTCCCGCACGAGCAGCGGCTGCTCTTCGACGAACCGCTTGCCGATGGGCGACTGGTAGAAGGCGAGGAGCTGCTCGAGCTCTTCCTGCGTGAAGTGCCTGGCGTAGATCGGGACGACCATGTCGACGAGTTCCTGGGTCCGCACCTTGTCCCGGAACTTCTTCCAGAAGGCACTCCCGACCATGTCCTTCAGCAACGCTCCCATCTGATCGACCACCTGCTCCCCGATCTTGTCACCGCCACTGGCGGTGATGACGGCGCGCACCGTCGCCTCCTTCTTCTTCGCGGCGTCGGAAGCGTCCTGCCGCGCGATCAGGAATCCGACGCAGACCGCGAACATCCCGATCACCCCCAGCGACTTCACCATCCGCCTCTCCTTGCTCTCCGGCCGCGCTCCCTCCGATCGATCCTCCGACGAACGCCGCCGCCGGCCGTTTCCGTTCAGACCCCGGGGCGAGCCGCCCTCGCGCCCGATCGGGGTACTGGCTCCTTCCCTCAGAAGAGCCCGAAGAACAGCGACTGCTCGATCACCCTTCCGCCGTCGACGGAAAACGTCTCGGGGGGCGTCGGATCCGGGACGGCTCCCACGTGCATGCCGTCGGACGCCGCGAAGAAGCCGACGACGCGTCGGCTTTCGCGATCCACGAGCCAGTAGCTGCCGCGGTCGTCCGTGCGGAGCTCGGCGTCGGTGATGTCGTCGACGGACAAGATCGACAGCGTCGTCACGCCGCCGCCCGCTTCGACCTTGGTGAACGTGTACTGCCCCCCGGATCGCGAAAAGTGAACGCGCCCGCCGTCCGACCTACTCCCGCAACCCCGGCTGCAACCACCCCCCCATCGTGTCGGGCGTCAGCATCGCCTTGAGGTCGAAGGTGAGGTCGAGGGTCTTGCCGTTGCGCAGGACGGTGAAGGAGACGGCTTCCTTGGTCGCGTTGGCGGAGACGATCGATTCGAGGTCGGACTTGACGTCGCGCAGGGGGGTGCCGGCGATGGCGATGACCTTGTCGTTGTTCTCGAAGCCGGCCTTGCCGAGCTTGCCCTCCTTGCCGTTGACCCAGACGACGAGGCAGTCGTTCACCTGCGGCTGGAAGCGGACGGTGCCGCCGGCGGGGACGCGGACGCGCATCTGGCCCTGCTCGCCCTCGCCCCAGACGTTCAGCATGTAGACGCCCGCGGGGAGCGCGCTGAACGTCGCGCGGCTCTGCGCGTCGAGCTGCGCGCTGATGCCACCGTAGTTGTTGAACTCCTCGTTGTCCGCGCCTTCGCCGACCATCGAGAGCTGCACGCTGGTGTTCTGCTTGCCGTTCGGCACCTCGATCGCGAGCGAATAGAGCGGCGGGATCGGGAAGAAGGCGGTGTTCTCGCCCGGCCTCAAATGGACGTCGATCTGGCCGGCGCGAATCGATGCCCCCCAGCGGTTGCCGTCGTTCACGATCGTCATCACGACGCGCACGTCGCCCGACTCGAGCGGACCGAACGACTGCCTGCCCTCGGTGCCGATCGCGTTCTCCTCGCCTCCGCCCCAGTAGTGCCCGCGCTGCTGCTTCGCGTCGGCGTCCTCGACCGAGAGGCGGATGCGTCCCTCGAAGCCGCTGCCGGCATATCCGGGGATCGAGACCAGCAGCGTCGCCGGCTCGCCGAACCTGATGTCGACCTCGCGACCCGGCCCGACGACGGGGACGCTCTTCGACCCGTACTGCGTGCAGTGGGCGGTGAGCTCGACGGCCGTGTCGGGCATCGCCCACGGTCCGGGGTTCTGCGCGCCGTCGCCCTTCGGCGGCACGATCCAGTAGGTGCCGGGGCCGCGGTGCGTCGCGTAGACGTTGTTCGACCAGTGGTTGTCCTTGTTCTTGTACGCGAACAGGAAGTCGGCCTTCTCGACGGCGAGCCCCTCGGGCGAGAAGACGTGCACGACGATGCACTGCGCGGCGTCGAGCGGCGGCAGCTCGAGGTCCTGCGTCACCATCGCGTCGGCCACGACGACGACCGCGTGCGCGAAGACCGGCGGATTCCAGCTGCGCGTGACGCCGATCAGGTAGCGGCCGGCGCTCAGGTCCTTGAAGACGAACGTGCCGTCGCGCCCGTCACTGCGCGCCTGCTTGTTCGAGTTCAGCAGCGCGCTCAGGTCGACGTCCTTGCCGAGCGGCAGCGGCATCAGCCGGACCATCAGGTCGCTCTCCGGCTCGGGCGACGTCTGCTTGATCCGGCCGCAGATGCCGGGCGTGCCCTTGAGCGTGAAGATCACCTCGGCCGGCGGCGCCTCGGAACGCACGGTCACCGTCTGCGACTCCGACGCGAGCACCACCGGGTAGACCGGCCCGACGTCGGGATCACCGAGCGTCGCCTTGAGCTCGTAGCTGCCCGGCTCGAGCGCGATCCACGGCGCCTCCGCCTTCCAGCCCTCGGGGCGTCGCCCCATGCGACGTTCGCCGATGAAGACGAGCGCCGCCTCGTCGGGCACCTTGCCGTCGGCCATGCGCACGCTGATCGGCACGCGGATCACGAGCGACGCGCGGAAGTCGACGACCGCGTCGGGCTTGACGACCTCGCGCGCCGTGGAGAAGGCGAAGCCGGCCTTGCCCGCGCTCACGCGCCAATCGCCGTCGACGAGCTCGTCGAAGCGGTAGGCGCCGCTGCCGTCGGTCGTCGTGTCGCGCTGATCGGCGAGCGCCTGGTAGTGCGCCGTCACCGCCTCGCGCAGCCGCTGATCGAGCGTCGGCGCCGCCGCGAGCTCCTCGCCGCGCTTCGCGCGCTCGGGCTTTCGCTCCTTTTGCCGCGCGGCGCGGACCAGCACGCCCGCGAGCGGCTGGCCCTGCGGATCGGTCACGTGGCCGGAGAGCGACTTCGTGCCGCGCTCGACCTTGGGCGTCGGGACCGCGTGCGCGAGCGCCGTCACCGACTCGGAGATCTCGCGCGGCAGCAGGGCGGTCGCGTCGGGGCGCGCGACGGTGCGTTCGGCCGTCACCGATTCGGCGGGCGCAAGCTGGTCATTCGACTCGGCGGCGGGGGCTTCGCGCGGCCGCGCGGCGCGCGGCAGCTCCGAAATCGCGGAGGCATTGCCGGTGTCGCCGAACAGCCAGAAGGCGCCCGCTCCCAACAATGCACCGACGACCAATCCGGCCAGCAGCGGACCGAGGAAACGCAGCATGACCGATCCCCCGAATGCGGCCCGAGCCGAGGCAAACGTCGCAGAAACTATGGCGTTCGCCGGGCGGCGTGACAGGGGTCGTTCAGAAGGTGACCGAGATCACCCCGGAGACGATCCATTGGGAGCCCTCGCCCCCGTTCTGTTCTTTCATGGAGTCGCCCAGGATCAGGTAGTGGACCCCGGCCTGGAACGACCACTGTCCGAAGGAGGTGCCGAGGAGGGGGAGCGGCACGTCGAACTGGGCGCCGAGATCGAGGCCGCCGAACGTCTCGTCGTCCCCGGTGTCGTCCTCGTAGTAGTGGTCGAGCGAGAGGTTGAGCAGCACGGGGAAGGTGAGTGTGAGCGGGAGGCTCTCGTCTTCGTGATCGGATCCTGGGTCGCCCGGCTCGCCGAGGTCGACCAGCGTGAACTGCGGTGCGATGCCGAGCCCGAGGTAGGTGCCGGAGTGCGTGCCGGGCGGGTTGTCCGAAAACTCCGACTGGCCCCGGAGCTCGCGCCCGAGCGTGAGGCTCGGGTGGATCTTGAAGGCGTCGTCCCAGAGGTAGCCGTCGTCCCATGCGACACCGACGTCGACCTCGGTGATCGAATCGAACTGCGAATTGGGGCTCGTGTACTCCCACCAGGTCATCGACAGCTCGAAGCCGTGCTCGAGCCTGCCCTGCATCGTGAAGTAGTAGTCGGCCTCGTACCACGCCTTCGGCGGTTCGGCGTCGTCACCACCGGTGCCGGTCGGCCCGGAGTGGAAGCTGTTGAACATCCCGACCCCGAGCCACGCCTCCTTCAGCCAGCCGTCGCCCTGATGCGCGGTGTAGTCGAGCTCGAAGGCGGGCTGGACGATCGCGCCGCGATCCTCTTCGGGGATGCAGCGGAAGAAGTAGGCGTTGGTCGCGCCGACCGCGAGCGTGAGCGACCAGGGGTTCGACGAGTCCTCGTCGGACGGCGCAACGGCGGGCACCTTCGATTGCTCGGCCGGTCCCGACGAAGGCGGGAGGTCGACGTCCGCCGCCGCGACGGCGTCCTGCGCGCGCGCACCGTGCGCGAGCGCGCCGCACGCGACCGCCGTCCCGAACGCCGCCGTGAGAGCCCGGAGCGCCTCCATCCCGCGCTCCTTCGGCCGCCGCCCGCCTCCTACCAATGGAAGAATTCGGCGGCGAGCCAGCGCTCCGCGGCGGCGACCTCGGGCGCCTCGAAGAGCTTCGCGAGCCCGGCCGCGTCACCCGCGGCGAGCAGCGGCTCGACCTGCGCCTTGAGGAGAGGCGCGAATGGTCCCGGCGCCTTGTCGATCTCCGCGAGCAGCGGCGCGACTGCCTTCAAGCCGTCCTTGCCGGCGACCGTCTTCTTCAGCGCCTTCGCCTGATCGCACACCTTGAGCCACGCCTTCGCGTGCGGTGCGTCGAGCAGTTTCTTGATGCGCTTGCGCTGGTCCTCATCGGCCGGCGTGCCGAAGAGCTCGGCCCACTTCACCAGCGCCGGCAGCGCCGCCTCCGCCTGCGCGCGCGCGAGCTGCTGCGCCGTCGCATCGAGGCCGCCGACCGCGGCGCGCACGATCTTCACGCGCTGCTGCAGCTCGACGACCTTCGGCTCGAGGACGCCGGCCCACGGCTCGACCTCCTTGAGCAGCGGAAGCGCCGCCACCATGTCGCCGCGTTTCAGCGCCGCCTCGCCATCGGGACCGCCCCATTTGAGGAGCCACAACTTGACGTCGCGCAGGTGCCGCTTCGCGAGCAGCTCCGCGAGCGGCGCGTCGAGGTAGCTCCCGCCGCCCGGCTGCCACTCCTTCCCGAACTCGAGACCCGGCGTCCCCTCCCACACCACGCGCTGGTCGACGTCGAGCAGCAGCACGCGCGGCAGCTGGAATTGCGGGATGAAGTAGCGCTCGAAGGCGATGCCGTAGCTCTGCTTGCCGCGCACGCGCTGGTCGACGCCGACGGCGCCGGGCAGCGGATGGTGCGCGAGCCAGTCGGGCAGCGTCGCCTCGTCGTCGGGGCTCGCGATCGAGATCACCTTCAGGCCGAGGTCGGCGTTCTTCTGGGCGACGTCTTTCAGCCAACCGTCGAGCGGGAGCTTCTCGTTCTGGACCAGGCTGAAGAAGACCAGGAGCTGCGGCGACGTGCCCGCCTCGTCGAAGCTCGCCCGCGGCTCCTGCAGCCACTTCACCTGGTCGGGGAAGGGCGGCAGCAGGCCGACGTAGCTCGAGCCGATCGGCTTGCCCGACTTCGCGGCGGCCTCCTTCAGCTTCTGCATCGTGATCTCGCGCTCGATCGCGGCGCCGGGGTCGCGGGCGTTGCGCGCGAGGTAGCGGACGTTGCGCCACTTCGCCTGGCCGGGGCCGGTGATGAGGCCGAAGCTGCCGCGCAGCGCGTCGAGGCTGCCGAAGTCCTGGGAGACGACCAGCTCGTCGTCGCTCCAGACGTCGACCGTCGTGCCGACCACGTCGATCTTCAGCTTGTGCCAGCCGGCGCGCGTGACCGGCAGCAAGTTGTGCCGCCAGATCTTGTAGACGTCGGTCCCGTAGAAAGTCGTGAGGTCGACGGCCGCGTTGCGCGCCTGGATGCCGTAGTCGGGGTCGGCCTTGCGGCCCGGGAAATAGAAGAGCGAGTGGAAGGTCGACGTGGCCTTCTTCCCGAACACGAGGCCGGCGAAGGAGAGCAGCTCGTTCTCGGCGAGGAGCTCGGCCTCGAAGGAGTAGTCGCCCGACGTGATCGTGTCGCAGGTGAGGAACTCGTAGTCGTACTTGTCGGTGCGCGCGTCGCCGAACTTCGAGGCGAGCTCGACCCCGGCCGCGACGAACGCCGTCGTGCCGGAGATCCAGCCGTCGAGGTTCTTCTCGTTGTAGGCGAGCTTCCAGAGCGCGAGCGACCGGCCCGAGCCCTTCGCCGCGCGCTCGAACACATCGAACAGCGCTGGCATGTCGAGCTCGGTGCCGAGCCGCCAGCTGATCTCCATCGCCATCATCGGGCGCTGCGCGGCGAGGTAGCGCTCGGCGAGCCCCTTGGCGGCCGCCTCGAGCTGCGTCTGGATGCGCGCGAGTGTCTGGCGCTTGGGGTCGACCGAGGCGAGGAAGTGGTCGACCTCCTTCAGCTTGGCTTCGTCGACCTTCGGTGCGCGCTCGACGAGCTGCGCGGCGCGCAGCGCGAGCTTGGTCGCGCGGTCGTTGTTCTTGTACCGCGGCGACGCGAGCAGCTTCCCGAACTCGAGCAGCAGGTCGACCTGGTCGGGCGTCGCGACCAGCCCCTTCTCGAACTGCTCCTTCGCGACCTCGAAGTCCTTGCGAACGAGCGCGGCGCGGGCCCAAGTGAGCCAGGGGCGGTCGGGGAAGCTCTTGCCCGACTGCTCGTCGCGCAGTGCGAGCATCCACTCCTTCCAGACCACGTCGAGCTCGGCGACGGTCTTCGGCAGCTGGAGCTGCGCGTCGGCCTTGGAGAAGTCGACCCCCTTGGTCGGCGCCTGCGGCGCTCCGAGCACCACCTTCTCGAAGTTCTCGACGGCGCCCTCACCTTGGCGCCCGCCCGATTTGTTGATGAACTCCCGAAACGCGCCGCGATAGACGAAGCGGCCGTCGACCGGGTCCTGGTAGTTCCACAGGAAGTAGACGACGCCCCAGGTCGGCGCGTACCAGGGCGGGCCCCACTGGTATTTGTTCTCGAGCACGATGCGGAAGGTCGGCGCCTTGTCGGGCTCTTTCGTCGAGCCGGCCGCGATCCCGTCGTCGGGTCCGTCCATCCAGCCGACCGCCATGCGCTGCGCCAGCGGGAAGAGGCGGTGGTTGGCCGGCAGGTTCATCTGCACCGTGCCGTTGGCCAGCAGGCGCGACCCCTCGAAGAACGACGCGAGTCCCTCGTTCAGCCAGCCGCTCGCGGTGGTCGCGAGCCCCACGAACTGGTGCGCCGCCTCGTGGAAGAGCGTCGTGATGCACTCCTCGAAGCCGCCCTGGCCGATGTAGGTCTCGACCGCGTTGCCGGTGAAGTGCCCGCCCGACCACTCGACCGGCGGTCCGATGCCGAGCTTCAAGTACTCGTCGCGCGTCTTGAAGATGTGCAGCTCGATGCGCGGGACGTTCTTGGCGTCGTCGGGTCCGCCGTAGTGGAAGAACTCGCGATAGAAGCCGTTCATCTGCTCCATCGCTTCCGCGGCGCGCACCATCACGACGTAGCCGGCGTCGGTCTTCGTCTTGTAGTTGGTCTTCTCGAGCAGCCCCGGCGCGTCCCACGTCCCGTGGCTGGCGTCGAACTCCTTGATCCACTGCTCGGAGACCCCTTCGAGCAGGTCCTTCGCGCGCGCGGTGTCGGCGAGGCTCGGGTCGTGCGCCGAGCTGATGCGCTCGACGGCGGCGCGGCTCTCCTCGCGCTCGGGATCGAGCGCGAGCAGCTGCTGGTGGACGCGGATCGCCGAGTGGGAGCGCTTCTCCTTCTCGTACTCCTCGGCGAGCGGCCGCAGCCTCTCCACGAACGCCGTCTTGAGTCCGAGCAGGTCGACCGCGAGCGGGTCGACCGCCATCAGCTCCTGCTTCAGCGCCTCGAGCTCCGCCGCCTTCGCCTTCTGCGCGATGCGCAGCCCGAGGTGGCGGTGCAGCGAAAAGACCTGCTCGTCGACGTCGCCCGCCTTGGCGGCGACCTGCGCGCGCAGCTTCCAGACGGCGGGCGAGCGCGGGTCGCGTTCGAGGGCGCGCTCGAGCTGCTCGCGCGCGAGCTTCAGGTCGCCGCTCGCGAGCGCGTCGCTCCCCTTCTGGAGCGCGACCTCGAAGGGCGACTGGTCGCTGCGCGCGGGCGCGAGCGACGCGGCGAGCAGGAGCACCAGGAATACGC
>DAINBU010000012.1:0-63884 GCA_036732755.1 Planctomycetota bacterium | reverse complement strand
CCGCCGACGAGGTGCGCGCGCTGATGGACGGCGCCGCGTCCGCGCTCGCGGCGCCGGCCGGGCCGGCCGGGCCTACCCTGCGCGCGCGCTTCGGCGCTCCGCCGTTCTCCGTGTTCGACGCGCGCCAGGGCTACTGGCAGGACCGCAAGCGCGAGTGGATCGCGCTCGGGCTGCGCGGGCACCTGGGGCGCGGTGAGAACGTCGCCGGGGGGGGGCGCGGGACGCTCGGATTCTCGGAGCAGGTCTACGAGTACGCGACCGGGATCAAGACCGCTCGGCCGGCGCCGGAAGGTAGCGAGCCTTGAGCGCCTCGACCCCGGCCTTCCAAACGTCCTCGGGCTCCGCGCCCATTTGCCGATACAGCGACGGCGACTGCAGCGCGTCCCACGCGCGAGTGATCGCCCGCTTGTGCTCGCCGAGGCGCGGGAAGCGCGTGGCCATCCGCATCGCGCCGACCCAGTCCTCGGCCGCCATCAGGCGCCGCAGCGCATCGATCTTCGTCTCGAACGGTTCCATGCCACACACGTTCGGCGCTCGGCGCCGGCCCGGCCAGCCTGATTCGGCCGAATCGGAGGCGTCGTAACCCTTGGCCGGAAAAAGGCTCACGTTCGTGCCCGGCGATCGCGACCCGGCGGCGCTGGACCCCGTTTCGCGCGAGATCCTCAGGCGGGGGGGGGGCGATGGGCGACGGCGCGCATAGCGGCAAGCCGGACGGCCGGAAGAACTTCGTCGACGGCGTCCTGATGAAGTCTGACAGCGGCGCCGACCCCGCGTACTACTACAAAAAGCGCGAGGCCGAGGCGCGCCTCGGGCGCCCGCTGACGACCGAGGAATTCCAGCGCGACCACTACGCGGGGCCTGGCGAGGACGCCGAGGGCTGGACCTCCGGAACGTCGATCTTCGACCCGGTCCTCTGCGAGCTACTCGTGCGCTGGTTCTCGCCGCCAGGCGGAGCCGTGCTCGACCCGTTCGCGGGCGGCGCCACGCGCGGGATCGTCGCCGGCGTTCTCGGCCGCCGCTACCTCGGCGTCGACCTGCGGCCCGAGCAGGTCGCGGCCAACGAGGCGCAGGCCGACGCGATCGTCGGGCCCGGGCACGTCCGGCCGGAGTGGATCGTCGGCGACTCGGCGGAGCTCCCGGCGCTCGTCCCTCCCGGCTACGCGGCCGACCTGGTCCTGTCGTGCCCGCCGTACGCGGACCTCGAGCGGTACAGCGACGACCCGCGCGACGTCTCGACGCTGCCGTACGACGAGTTCTCCGCGGCCTACCGACGCATCGTCGCGGCCTCCGTCGCGCTGCTCCGGCCGGACCGCTTCGTCGCCTGGGTCGTCGGCGATATGCGCGACGCGCGCGGTATCTACCGCGACTTCCCAGGCCTGACCGTCTCCGCGTTCCGCGACGCCGGCGCAGAGCTCTACAACTGGGGCATCCTCGTCACGGCGCTCGGGTCGCTACCCATCCGCGCCGGCCGAGCCTTCGCCGCCGCGCGCAAGCTCGGCAAGACGCACCAGGACGTCCTGGTCTTCGTGAAGGGCGACCCGGCCGCGGCTGCCGCCGCCTGCGGCGACCTCGCCGACGAGGACCTCGCACTGCCGGCAACCGCGGCGATCCCCGGAGTCGAGGAGTACACCGCGCCGTGAGCGCGCTCCCCTGGGACGCGCCGCCAGTCGTCGAGCGCCACGGCCGCTTCGTCGTCGTCCGCGAGGATCTCGTCGAGGGCGGCTCCAAGACGCGCTTCCTACCGGGCCTCGTCCGCGGCGCCGGCGAGGTCGTCTACGGCGGCCCGTTCTGCGGCGGCGCCGCGCTCGCGCTCTCGGTGATCGGGAAGCACCTCGGCTTCCGAACGTCGCTCTTCTACGCGCGCCGTAAGGTGATGCACCGCCGCCAGCTCGCCGCGCAGGCGAACGGCGCCCGGCTGTTCCTGGTCAAGTTCGGGCGGCTCTCCAACGTGCAGGCGAAGGCGCGGCGCTACGCGGCCGAGGCCGGCGCGCGCTTCCTCCCGATGGGCTTCGACGAGCCGGCCGCCGAGGAGCCCTTCGTCGCCTTCATGGCCGGCCGCGTCCGCCCGCTCGTCGGTGACCCGCCCGAGGTCTGGTGCGCGACCGGCTCCGGGATGCTCGCCCGCTGCCTCGCCCGCGCCTTCCCCGCCTCGCGCGTGCGCGCGGTCGCCGTCGGCCTGGAGTCCCGGTGGTCGAAGCAGGCGATGCCTCCGAACGTCGAGGTCGTACCCGCCGGCGTCCCGTTCGAGGAGGAGTCGCGGGCCCCGTGCCCGTTCCCGTGCGACGGGAACTACGACCGGAAGGCCTGGGCCGCCGCCCAGGCGACGGCCGCCGAAGGCGCGCTGTTCTGGAACGTCGTGGCCTGACGCTAGGATCGGGGCCGTGGCGGAGACGACGGACGCGGCTGGCGGAGCACCCGCGAAGAAGAAGCAGGGGGCGAACCGGCCGCCGGCTTCGGTCAAGGGCCGGATGAAGGGCGTGCCCATCTACCACCCGTCGAAGCACGATTGGGACGCGCTGCGCCTGGAGTTCTGCTCCGACCCGACGTCGTCCCTCGTCTCGATCTCGAAGAAGCACGGCGTCAATTACGGCACGCTCCAGCGCCACGCCGACGAGGAGGGCTGGGTCCCGAAGCGAATCGAGGCCCTCGCGCAGGCTTCCCGCGAGGTGCAGGCACGCGCCGTAGTTCAGTTGGCGGACGGCTTTAGGGTCAACGCGCTCGACGGTTTCGCGCAGATTTCGCGCCTGCGAAAGAAGGCGCTCGAGCTCTACGAGCAGCAGCTCGACCCGGCTGCCGCGCTGCCCGTGACGAGCGACAGCGTCGTGCAGGTCAAACGCGACACGGCGACGGGCACGCTCGTGCGGACGACCGCGAAGCGCGTTCGGCCGTTGCTCGACGCGCACCTGATCGAGGTGCTCGCGCGGATCGAGGTCCAGTGGGCGGCGATGCTCTTCGGCTTCGGCAAGCCCGGGCGTGGCGACGAGGAGAGGACGGTGACGATCGAATGACGACGCCGCGCGAGGGGAAGGGGGGAGGGGGTGGTTGAGGAGTTCCGAGGACCGAGGAGTGCCTTCGGATGCTCCCCGTCGAGTTCGTTCCCGACCCTATGCGCGCGCGCCGTCTGCCTGGTCCTCGGGCACGCCTGGGGCGCGACACCCCGCGTCTGCGCGTGGGATCCGTGGGCGAGGGGGAACAAGCGCGTCTCGATCTGGCGGTGCGCGCGCTGCGGGCGCGAGACGGCGACGTACCCCGACTCTCGCCTGTCGTACCACTCCCCGCCTCGCGCGCGCGCCCGCCCGCCCGCGCGAGACCTCGCGTCGAGCCGTTCCGATGAGCTCCTGGGAGGTCGTCCCGACGCGCTACGCCGACGGCTCGACCGGCCGCCAGGCCTGGTGGTGGTGCCCCGGCTGCGACGAGCCGCACGCGGTGCCTGTCGAGGGCGCGGCGAACTCGAGCGGGGCCGGGCCGTTGGCGCTCGCGCTCGACGCCGATGGCCGGCCGACGCTCTCGCCGTCGATCCTGGTGCACGGCTGGAAGGCGACGGAGCCCGGCTTCAAGTCCCAGCCGCGCTGCCACAGCTTCGTCGTCGCGGGCCGGATCGAGTTCCTCGGGGACTGCGATCACGCCCTGGCGGGGCAGACGGTCCCGATCCCCGACTAGCCTCCGATCGACAAGGCTCCCCCGAGTCCGTAGTTTCGAGGTCGAGCGGCCGGGGGGCCGTTCCTCTCCTGGGTGTTTGGCAAGAGGCGCCGGCGGGGCGGCCATGATCCTCGCCGGCGTGCTCTTCGATCGGAGGCGCGCGCGGTGATCGGCATCAACGAACGAGTGACAGCGAACGGCAAGCCCGGCACGGTCGAGCGCCTGCTCGGGGGCGGGGACTGCCTCGTTCGCTTCGACGACGGGTCGCGATACGCGGTCGAGGCACGCGACGTCGTCGCGTCGGAGGTCCCGGTCGGCCGGCCCCCGGGCTTCGTCGCCAAGGGCGGAGCGCCCGCGGCGCGCGCGAACCTCGTCCCGCGCCAGGGCGACCTGATCGACCAGGGCCGATCGAACCCGGCGGACGACCCCGGATGAGAGCTAGCGGGCAATCATCCGAGCCCGAGGCTCTGGCGGCCTGGGGCCGGGCGGACCGGGACGCGCTCGTCGTCCTCGAGGCGATGGTCGAGGACTGGGAGCGGCGCAACGACGACGCGCGCCGGAGCCCGGCGCCGAAGATCGTCATCAGGGTCGGCTCGGCCGTCGCGTACTTGCTTTCGCGGGGGTGGCTGCGCCGCGGCACCGTCGCGAAGCGCCACTGGCCGTGCTGGACGCGCGCGGACCAGCCGAGCGCGGACTTCTACCTCCTGACGCGCGTCGGCTTCCGAGAGTGGTTCGTCTTCCGGAGGGAGCGCCGTGCAGCCGCTGGTCGATGAGCCGCCGCCGCTCGCGATCCTCGTCGGGCGCACGCAGTTCCTGCTCCAGAAGTACCGGGCGTGCGGCGCGCTGCGCGCGGACGGGACCGTCGACGAGAAGCGCCTCGCGCGCGCGCTTCGAAAGGTCCATCCGCCGAGCCGTCGCCCAAAGCTCCGGACGACGCGCGTGGCCAAGACGTGGGGACAGCACCGGCCGGTCGGTTTGTCGCCGTACCCGACGAAAGGCTAGAAGGGAATCACGATGCTCGAACCGCACTCCGCGAGGACGCTCCGATGGTTCTGACCGAGAAGACGAAGACGACGGTCGGGTTCCTGGTCGTCGTCGTGTCGGCCGTCGTGTGGCTCAACTCGAAGTTCGACGACGTCAACTCGAAGTCGCAGGCGTCGATCGAGCCGATCCGGACCGAGCTGACCACCGTGAAAAGTGGCCTGCGGGACGTCACGTACACGGTCGACAGGCTCAACGATCGGCTGGCCGATCAGTGGACGCGCCCCCAGATGGAGTCGCTCATGCTGCGCTTCGCGCGCGACAACCCGAGCCTGAGGGTTCCGGAGGTCCGGTGAAGGTCAAGATCGAGATCCCCGCGGACCCGCGCCTGATCGACGCGCTCGGGACCATCGCGCGGGAGTTGCGTAGGATCGCGGACGCGCTCGAGCGGGCTCACCCGCCGAGGCTCGTCCCTTTTTCCGCCCGAGTAGTCGTGGGGAGACCCACCAACGAGAGGTAGCCATGAGCCAGAACGTATCCCTCCCTGACAACCAGCAGTTCCCCGTGGGCTTCGAGGTCAAGAGCCGCGGCGGCGTCGTGTTCCCCGACTTCGGCAGCCTGCCGTCGGGGTCGACGGTGTCGATCGTCTCCTCGGATCCGAGCGTCGCCGAGGTCGTGTTTCGGCCGGACGGCCTGAACGCCGACGTCAAGTCGCCGAACCCGGGGACCGCGACGGTCACGCTGGACCTGTTCGTGCCGGACACGGACGGCCCGGAAGGGGCGCCCGAGATCACGCTGCACGAGGAGGTCCTCGTCACCGTCACGCTCACCCCGCCCGGCAGCGCGACCGCGACGGTCGGGGCACCGACGGACGAGTGATTTTTCGCGCGCGAGCCCCGGCCGGCTAGGGGCGTCTCGCGGAAGAGAACGACGGCCGCCCGCCGGGGGGGGGGATCTCTGCGGGCGGCCCACTTTGACGGTGGCCTCGGCCGGCGTTATCCCCAGGGCATGAACTTCACCACCACGACCGACGTGAACGTTTTCGCCGTCCTCCTGATCGGCCTCCTCTTCCACGCGGGCTGGCGGCTGCTCGACCTGCTGATCGACGCCGTCGTCTGGCTCGCGTCGCTCGCGCGGGGGCGACCGGTCCCGAAGGCGCCGCTCGTGCTGCTGGCTCTGGCGGCCTTCGCACTCACCGCGGGGTCCGCGCGCGCGCAGGCCCCGAACGACCCATACTTCCCGAGCCAGTGGGGGCTGCAGCTCATCCGCGTGCCCGAGGCGTGGGACGTCACGACCGGGAGTGCCGCGGTTCACATCGCCCAGTTCGACACCGGGGTCTTCGCGCACGAGGACCTGACGGAGAACGTGCTCGTCGAGCCCGCACCCCCGCCCTTCTCCGCGCTCGGGACCTGGCACGCGGGGGTGATCGCGGCCGACACGAACAACGGACTCGGGATCGCGGGGGTCTGTCAGCACGCGACGCTTCACGCCTACCGCGTCATCTGGTCGGAGGAGCACCTCGCCGAAGCCTTCGCGCTCGCCGAGTCGACTCCCGCGAAGATCGGCGTCACCGGCTACGCGCTCCTGGGATGGCACGCCCGCCGCGAGTTCGACGCCGTGCTCGACGGTTTCTCGGCGGGCGGCGAGCGCATCCTCATCTGTCCGGCCGGGACGAACTTCGCCGGCGGGCAGCGGCTACGCGGCCCGAACGACGCGCGCTTGCTCGTCGTTGGCGCGTGCAACCTCGACGGCACTCGTGCGTCGTACTCGAACTTCGGGCCGAAGGTCGATCTCTGGGCGCCCGGCCACGCGACGACGACGGTCGAGGGCGGCTACGGGGCGACGGACTCGACGGCCGTCGCCACAGCCTACGTCGCGGGCGTAGCCGGTCTCGTGGGCGCTGCGAACCCCGCGCTCACCGGCCGCGGGATCAAGGACATCCTGATCTTGACCGCGCAGCCGATGGCGTGCGGCCCCGTCGTCGATGCGCGCGCTGCCGTCGACGCGGCCGGCCCCTGAGGCGTTTTGCGACGACCTCCGCTGCAAAGTAGAACATGGGCGACGAGTCCGAGGGCCGAGACGAGGAGCGACGAGCATGGTTTCCTTCAGCCAGTTTTCGTGGGGCGCGACGCAGGGCAGCTTCGCCGGCGGAGGGACCGGGCCGGTCACCCCGCACAACGTGTACGTCTCCTCGAGCCTGGGGAGCGACGCGAACGACGGGCTGACCCCCCTGACCCCCAAGGCGACGCTCGCCGCGGGCAAGGCGCTGATGAGGCAGGGAGCCGAGGACGCGCTGCTCCTGCTCTGGAACGACGAGTGGACCGAGGCCCTCGGAAACTGGACGACCAGCGGGCGCTCCGCGATCCGGCCACAGCGGATCGGGTCCTACGGCCTCTCCCTCACCGGGGCCCGCCCGAAGGTCAAGTCGGGGATCTCCGACGGCCTACGCTTCTCGGTGCCCGTCCAGTTCGTTCGCGTCGAGGACATCCGAATCTCGGCGCACAGCTACAACGGCTCGGCCGGCACGCCGGCCGCGATTCGGATCGCGGAGACGGCCTCCGACGTCACGATCACCGGATGCTACCTGGAGAACTGCGCGGACGGCGTCCGGATCGACCCGCCCGTCGTCGCCCTGCACGTCGCGCAGCGGATCACGATCTACAGGAACGTGATCGCGGACATCTACGCGAGCGTCGGCAACCCGGCGACCGGGGTCTACTGCGCGCGCACCTACAACTCGTCGATCAACGACAACGTCTTCTCGAAGATCGGAGAGGTCACCCCGGGCGTGAACCACCACGGGATCCTCGTGCGCTCGGGCTCGAGCTACGACTGCTCGGGCGTCGAGACGGACGGCAATCTGTTCCTCGAGGTCGCCGGCTGCGCGGTCCTCAATCGCTCGAGCAACTTCGAGGCGAACAACAACATGATTTCGCGGGCTGCGATCGCCTTCGGGATGTTCGGCCTCGACCCGGTCGGCGGGTGGGCCGACGGCCTGGCCGACGTCCACTCCGAGCGCAACTGCATCACCGAGGGGCGCGACACGAACGGCTCGACCGCGCGAGGCTGGGGCTACGCGTTCGAGCACTGCGGCGGGGCGACTTCGACGAGCGTCGACTGGCACAACAACTGCCTGGTCGACAGCGGGACGTCGACCGACCCGCACCCGTTCATCGTGTACCCGGCCTGGCCGGTCACGAACGGCACGCGGATGCAGCGCCTCTGGACGAACGGGAACCGGATCTACGGGTGGCTCGGCTCCTGCAAGATCAACGAGTCGGCGACCGCCGACCCGTTCCGCACGCACTCGTTCGACCAGGCCAAGGTCTACTCGACGGGCTCGCACTACGTTTTCGAGCACAACCTCGACAACGGGTCGCGCTGGAACGTTGGCGCGTGCCATCTCCTCAGCGGCGCGGCCTCCGGGGCGCGCTACCGATACAACGGATCGAACGAGAACCAGGCGGCGTGGAAGGCGCACCTTGGCAACGCGGGGGGCGGCGACGACGAGGTCGTCGGCGCGGGCGACTTCCCGGACGCGACGCGCTCGATCGCGACCTACGACACCGTGGTGGGGGGGAGCGGGACGTTCGCGAGCTTCGTGACCCAGGCGCGCGCGCAGAGCCTGCGCAACTGGCGACCCGAGCTCGGCGGAGCCGCCGTCGCGCTCTGGATCAGCGAAGGATACGGCTTCTAACCGTTCGAGAAAGGGATTCGACGATGTCCGAAGAACGACTTCCGCACGACGATATTCGGCGCCGCGAGCTCGGGATCGACGAGCTCGAGCAGCGAACGATCGAGCTGACCGAGGTCGTGCGCGGGATAGGCGAGTTCCTCTCGCAGCCCGCGAACATCGACCAGGCGACTCTCGCGGACACGACCGAGAGCGCGAACACGCGGATGAACCTCGGCGTCTTCGGCGACGGCCTCGACGGCGACCGGACGATCACGGACGCGCAGGTCGCGTCCAACAACCTCTTCTACCGCAACCTGACCATCAAATCGGGCGGGTCGCTGAACATGCAGGGCTGGAGCCTGTTCGTTTCCGGCGCGCTCTTCCTCGACGGCGCGATCCACTTCGACGGCAACGCGGGGCAGGCCGGAGCAGCCGGCGGTGCCGCGGGGGCGGGCGTGGCCCGGCAGTTCCTCGGCGGATCGAACGCGGGCGGCGCGGGCGGGGACGTGGCCGGCTCGGCCGGAGCCGCGCGGGACAACGCTACCTGCGGCGTCGGCGGCCAAGGCGGCGACGGCGGCACGGGGGCGGGAGCGTCGGCGGGAGCGTCGACCGCCTTCCCAGACGCGAACGGGGGGATGCGCGTCGTGCACCAGATCGTCCCGCTGCTCACCGGGGACTCGCAGGGCGAGCTACTGGAGGCCGGGACGGGCGGCGGGGGCGCCGGCGGCGACGGCGTCAAGAAGGGCGGCGGCGGCGGCGCGTCCGGAGGGATGCTCGTCGTGGCTGCGCGCGCGATCTCGGGCGCCGGATCGATTCAGGCCAAGGGCGGAGTCGGCGGCGCCGGCGACCCGGCCGGAAACACGGGCGGCGGCGGGGGCGGCTGCGGCGGGCTCGTCGCGGTGCTCTCCGAGACGACGGTCGCCGACACGATCTCCTGCTCGGCCGCGGGCGGTCTCGGCGGGGCAAAGGCGGGGACGGGGGTCGTCGGCGACCCCGGCGAGGACGGCGTCGTCGTGAAACTCTACGGCGTGAAGTAGGGGCGTGCTCCGGCGCCGGCGCCTTGGTAGCGTCCGGCCCATGCGGTTCACTCTTCGATTCGTCTTCGCCCTGGCGATGTGCTCCTGCGCTCGGGTGCAGGGAGCGGCCTACCCGATCGTCGGCGAGTGCCCGGACCAGGAGCAGCCGGCCGCGCGGGCAGCTCCCACGGCGCCGGAGGCGCTCGGCTGGCCCTGGGAGAACCGGGCGGAGCACGCGCCCTCGAGCGTCGAGACGCGCAACCCGTTCGATTCGAACTGGCTCGCGGTCGAATACTCGGTCGACTCGCGGCGCGACCTGCGCGACCTGGCGTTCGAGGGGCACTCCCGCCCGCACGAGCGCGTCGACGTCTACGGCTCGCTCGACCTCTACTCGAGCCTCGCGAACGACCCGGCGCGCTTCGCGCTGCGCGGCGGAGTCTTCGCGCGCCTCGCCCCGGCCGCCGGAGTCGCGTTCTGGTACGAGGACTTCACCGGCTCGCGGAACTCCACGGAGCGCCTCGGCGCGTACCTCGACCCGTGGACCGGAGGGGAACAGCCTTTCTGCCGCCTCGAGCTGTTCCCGATCTCCGACGACGGAGGCGGCGTGATGTCGCGGGCGCAGTTCGAGCTCGCCCTGCGCGAGCGCTGGTCGATCGGCGGCTACGTCGAGCGAACCTGGTGGGAGGACGGGGGCGACTGGACCTCCGCGCGGCCCGAGCTGCGCTACCTCCTGCGCGACGGCGTTTGGGCGACGCTCGAGTATCGGCGCGACGATCGGTGGAACGACGAGGACGGGACGGCGGTCGGGCTCCGAGCGAGCCTCTGAGGGAGAACGAATGGCGAAGAGCGGGAACTACGTCGAGGTCTACAGGGGCAGGCTCGACGGCGAAGGCCAATGCTGGCGCTGGCGCGTGAAGAGCCGCAACGGAAAGAAGGTCGGCGCCGCGGGCGAGGCCTTCTACAACTTCTGGACGGCGAAGCGGTCAGCGCTGCGTCGCGCGGTGGACGGGGCGCTGTCGGTCTGCGTGATCAATCCGCTCGACGGCTCGAAGCTCTGGATCCGGTGAACGAGCGCCGGTGGCGAAGGTGGGCGCGGTGGCTCGTCGCCGCGACGGCCATCACGCTGTTCGCCCTCGCGCACGCCTGCGCCTCTGATCCGCCTTCGACCGTCGATGAGGTCAAGCGGCGCGCGGCGGACGCCGCGAGCGGCGGATGGTTCTCGCGGATGATCGAGGCGTTCTCCGGGAAGCTCGTCGAGATCGTCGTCTCGGTCGTCGCCTCCGTCGCGACCGCGGTGGCGATCGGCGTGAGCGCGGTCAACGCGCTCTACATCGGCCTGGCCGCGCTCGGCGCGAGCTTCGCGTTTCGGCCGGCGCAGGTGGTCAACAACGTGGACACGGGCGGGGGGGACTACAACCCCGGAGGAGGCGGCATGAGTTTCCTGGAATATGTCGGGCTGGGCGCTCTGATCTGGCTCGGCGTCAAGTACCTGGTGATCCCGCGCTCGGCTCGGAACTTCTGGACGGGCCTGTGGGGCACGCTGTTCAAGCGCGGCCAGCGCGGGGAGAGCTTCCGCAAGCTCGTGTCCGCGAGCGGCGTCGCGCACACCAGCGCGGCGTCGAAGGCCGCGGCGAAGCAGTCCGACAACGACGCGCGGGCGATCCGGGAGCGACTGGGGTGATGGTTCTGGGCGCGTCACGTGGAACACGTTCCACGAAAACAATAGGATCGCGCCCGTGGTTCGATGGGGCAAAGGGGCGTGCCGCCACAAGAAGCGGCGAGCGGGGCAGCGAACCTGTCTCAAGTGCCACGCGCGCTGGATGCGTGGCTGGAGAAAGACGCATCGCCTAACCGACGAACAGCGCCGAAAAAGCAACTGCCGAAGCTACGCCCGCGTCTACCTGCGCCGCGGCAAGATCGAGCGGAAGCCGTGCGAGGGCTGCGAGTCCGCGGCGCAGATGCATCACGACGACTACTCGAAGCCGCTCGAGGTGCGCTGGGTCTGTCGACGGTGCCACCTCGAACTGCACCGCAGATCCGCAGCAGATCCGCAGCAGATCCGCAGCAGATCCGCAGCAGATTGACCACCAAGATCTCCATCCCCGCGCCCTGGAAGGCGATCGCCCGCGCGTCGGGCCGCGTCGCGGTCGTGCACGCCGCGCTCGACGTCCGCGCGCAGGCCTCGCTGCTGGCCCTGGCGCTCGCCAGGCGCGGCGACGTCGTCCTGGTTGGCCCGGGGCGCGATCGCGCCGTCGCGCTGGCCAGGCGCTGGCTGCCGCGCGCCCGGGGCGGCCGTTCGGGGCGCGTTAGGGTAGTCAGGGCCGGCGGCTGCGTCCTGTGGTTGGCAGAGTCGCCCGAGGACCTCGACGACCTGGCCGCGGACTCGCTGGCCGGGCTGTTCGCCCACGGGTGCAACGGCCTAGGGGAGAACCCCGCCGTGCGCGCCGGGGCCGCGGACGCCGGCTTGGTCGTCCTGGCGGGCCAGGCGCCGACCCGGGGCCACTGGTTCGCCCACGCGGCCAACGGCGAGGACGGCTACGACGTCGTCCGCATCCCCTGGCGGGCGGCCGTGGGCGCCTTCCCCGACCAGGCCGAGAAGGTCGGCGACCTCGAGGACCGGCGCAACCGGCGGCTGATGGAGCTGGAGGGGGCCGAGCCGCCGCCCCTCGCCCTCGTGTCCGCGGCACGGCGGCGCCTGTGGATCCGGACAGACAAGCCCGCGCGGCTGCTCTCGGCCGGGCAGCGGGCCTCGGCTGCGCTCGCGGGCGGCGCCTCGTGGGAGGCGTCGGGCGCTCCGCCGATCGTTCCCGCCGAGCTGCTCCCGATGCAGCGCCGCTACGTCGCGATGAAGCGCCTCGGGCGCGCGCGCGGGTTCACGCGATTCATCGTCCCCAAGTACAGGCGCGGCGGGATCACGTCGATCGAGCAAATAGAGAGCTACCTCGTCGCCGCGGATCGCCCGAACTCGTGGGTGCTGTCGCTCGCGGACACCGATCGCAAGGCGCGCAACATCTTCCCGACGGTGAAGCTCTTCCACGACCGCGACCCGGACGCGCCGCCGCTGATCGGCGCCGGCTCCGAGTCGCGGATGCGCTTCGCGAACGGGTCCTACTTCAGCGTCGGCACGGCGAGCGGCTCCGCGACGGCGCGCGGCGAAACCTATCAGCGCGTGCACGGATCCGAGGTCCCGTACTGGTGCCCGGGCCAGCGCAACGCCGAGGAGATGGACTCGGTGATGGCTGCGATCACGCGCGCGGCGTCGAACGGCGAGGTGTCGCTCGAGGGCACGCCGAACGGGCGCGAGTGGTTCTACCACCTGTTCCAGGACGCGAAACGCGGCGTCGTTCCGTGGTGGCCGATCTTCCTTCGCTGGTTCGACGACCCGCTGAACGTCGCGGCGCCGGGGACGTACGAGCCGGAGGAGATCCAAGCCACGCTCGACGCCGAGGAGCAGGACCTGGTCGCGCAGCACGGCCTGACGACGGCACAGATCGCGTGGCGCCGCGCGACGAAGGGCGAGCTACGCCGACTCTTTAAACAAGAATACCCCGAGGACGACGAGAGCTGCCTGGACGGCGGAGAGCGCGTCGGGACGGCGCGCGGGATCATCCCGATTCGCGAGGTTGTTTCAGGCGATGTGCTTTCCACTGGGCGCGTCGTGGCGGTCGCGGAGGTGGGCCAGCGCGAGCTCGTGCGCGTGACGACGGAGATGGGGTTCGAGCTTCGATGCACTCCGGACCACAGGCTCGCTCGATCGCTCGGAGGTTTTGCGCGAGCAGACGAATCAATTGGAGACCACGTCAAGCTCAGTCCTCCGAAGTTCGCAGAGGCAGAGCACGTCCAGCGATGGACATCGTTCGCAGGGGTGCGCTGCGAACTGACGATCGACATGCCTTTCGCGACCTTCCTCGGCTACTTCATGGGCGACGGGTCGTTCGACGGCGACACGATCGACGTGTGCTGCTGCCGCAAGGACCAGGACGTCGTCGAGGAGGTCGCGGGTATCCTCCGTCGCTTCTTCGAGAAGTCGACCGTGACCTATCGGCGCGGGGCTTCGGTCGTTCGCGCGCGTCGTCGGCGCGCGGCCGAGGTCTTCGATCAGCTCGGCCTACTCCAGGACAGAAAGACGCGGGGACGAAAGCGGTTCGTCTGCGTTCCCGAGTGCATCTTTCGGAGCCCGAGGACGCACGTGGTCGCATTCCTGTCGGCTCTCTTTGAGGCCGATGGCTGGGTCTCGCCAACGGGCGGAAGTGTCAGGTGGTTCAGCAAGGACGCCACCTTCGCGCGGGACGTTCAACTGCTGTTGCTGGGACTGGGGATTCACGCGTTCCATCGGCGCGTGAAGAAGATCGCCAGAAACAAGACGTACTTCGGGTCGGAGCTGTACCTCAATTCGCGGGACGCGCTGAAGTTCATGCGGGAAGTCGGGTTCCGATCCGCGCGCAAGCGTTCGAGGCAGCGGATCGAGCTGGCGACCAGGGGGCGCCGTGCGGCCGATCACGCTTTGATCGACCGAGTGACGTCGGTAGTGCCCCTCGAGCAACCGGGGATCGTCTACGACCTCCAGATGGACGGCCAACCCGTTTTCGGAGGCTCGGGGATTCTCGTCCACAACTGTTTCCTTACTAGCGGCACCTGCTACTTCGACGTCGACAAGGTGATGGCGCTAGCGCGCGCGCTGCGCACGTACGAGCGAAAGCACGTCCCCGGCGGATACGAGGTCGAGTGGGAGGCGCCCGAGAAAGGCGTCGAGTACGTGATCGGCTGCGACACGTCGGAGGGGATCCCGGGCTGCGACCCGTGCGGCCTCGGCGTGCTGCGCCGCGACACCGGCGCGCAGGTCGCGACGGCGCACGGGATCTTCAATCCGCCGACGCTCGCGGCCCACTGCGTCCGGGTCTCGCGCCGATACAACGACGCGCTCGTCGGGATCGAGCGGCAGAACCACGGCCACGCCGTGCTGCAGAAGGTGCTCGAGCTCGGGCTCGACCGCCCGCACTTCCACGGCGGGTCGCTCTACTATTTCAAGCGCGGGACGGACCAGATGGAACGTGGCGCGGACGGCATGGCGTGGACGCGGCACGGGCGCCCCGGCTGGTCAACCGATGGCGAGTCGCGGCCGATCATGCTCCAGCAGCTCGCGGCAGCGATCGAGGACGGGTCGATGAAGGTGCGCGACGCGGACCTGCTCTCGGAAGCGCTGTCGTTCCGCCTGCAGCCGAGCGGGAAGTTCGAGGCCGACTCGGGCGCGCACGACGACACGGTCTTCAAGTGGGCGATCGCGTGGCAGATGCGGAAGCACCGCGTGGTCAAGCCCGGGATCATGGTCCTCGAGGGGTCGCTCTGAGTCGGCCCTGTTCTAGCTCCTCCGGGCGGCTAGGATCGGCCGGCGGAGGAACTGACCGATGCCGAGGAAGCTGACGCCGCGTGACGCGGACCCCGAGCCCGAGATCGTCGCGCCGGTGCCCGCGACGGCCGCGGACGAGAGCCCCGACGAGGACCTGCCGTTCTTCGACTGGGTCGGGCAACGATCGTTCTTCGAATGGGCGGGCGCGGAGCCCCACATCGCGTACGAGCTCGAGGTCGACGTCGAAGCGGTGCAGCGCGCCGTGCGAACGATCGCGCTGATCGACGCGATGGAGTCCTTCTACGGGCCGGACCTCTTCTGGAGCTCGGTGTTCGGGACGGACGTCGACGAGCCGGCCCCCAAGCGTGTCGATCCGGCCGCGGCCTACGCGCGTCTCCCCAAGGGCGTTATCCCCTCGAAGGTCTGACCGCCGATGCCCGGCGCCTCGATCCTTGGCCCGAACGGCCTACCGCTGCGCGACGCGCTCGCGATCGCGGACCTGCGCGACGCGCCCGCCGACGGCGCGAGCCGGAAGCTCTTCAACAACTCGGTCGTCTCCTACATCCAGGCGCTCGCGAACTCGCGGCAGCCCGCGATCGTCCGCGCCGAGGATCCGCTCTCGAACCACGCATGGGTGCTCGCGTCCGCGCTGATCGTTTCGACGACGGCCGCGCAGGCGCCGGGCGTCGTCATGCGCGAGACGACCAAGACGGTCGAGCGGCGCAGATCCAAGGCGCTCGCGGCCGGCCGCAAGTGGACCGGGGCGAAGGCGGGGAGTCGCCGCCGCGCGATCCAGCGCCACCTGCGTGTGCCGCTGACGAAGCGCCTGTCGATGAAGGACGCGGACGCGGAGCCGGATCTCGAGCACCCGCTCATGGACCTGCTGATCCGGCCGAACCCGATGCAGAACGGCGACCAGCTCATGCAGGTCACGCTGCTCTTCCTGCGCGTGCGCGGGGAGTGCTTTTGGGTCAAAGGCGACGACGAGGGCAACCCCGTGGCGACGGCGCTCGGCGAGATGCCGACGCAGCTCTGGCCGATGTCGCCGGACCTGTTCGAGGAGCGACTGCGCGACGGAACGAGCGGGCCGCTGATCGGCTGGTGGTATCGGCCACCGCGCTGGATGCCCGGCGCGCGCAGCCGGATCCCGCTCGACCTCGACCAGGTCGTGCAGTTCAAGCTGCCGAACCCGTCGAACCCGCTGCGCGGGATGTCCCGCCTCTCCGCCGTCGCGCAGGGGATCGAGATCGACCTCGCGACGAGCGCCTACACGTCGAACCTCCTGCGCAACCGCGCGATCCCGAAGGGGACGCTGAAGTTCGAAGGGGCGCTGACGCCGAAGGAGCAGCAGGACTTCCGCGAGTCGTGGGAGCAGATGCACAAAGGCGTCGAGAACGCCGAGCGCGTCGGGATCCTGCACAGCGGATTCGAGTGGCAGAACATCGCGCTCTCGCCGCAGGACATGGAGTTCCTCGAGCAGCGCAAGTGGGACCGCGAGGAGATCCTAGCGGTGCTCGGCACGCCGCCGTCGCTGCTCGGGCTGACGCAGTTCACGAACTACGCGACCGCGCTCTCGCAGGACAAGAGCTTCTGGGACAAGACGATCCTCCCCGACTTCCGAATGATCGAGGCGGAGATCGACTCGACGCTCCTGTTTCCGGAGACCGACGACGTCTTCTTCATGTTCGACATCCGCGGGATCGAGGCGATGCGCGCGGGCGTCTCGGACAAGGCGGACATCGTCACGAAGCTCACCGCGGCCGGGATCCACATGTCCCCGAAGCAGGCGCTCGAGGTCGTCGACCTCCCGGTCGCCGAGTTCCCCGGCGACGAGGACGCGCTGGTGCCCCAGCTCATGGTCCCCGTCCGCCTGGCCGTGGACGAGGCGTTCCAGGGCATGGGCGAGCCGTCGCCCGCGCCCGCCGGCGGGCAGCCCGCCTCGGAGGAGCCCGCCGCCGAACCGGGCCCGGCCAAGGGCGCGCCCGCGGTTCGGCGAAGCGACGGGGCGCGGACCCGGTCCGCCGGAAAAAGATGGCGCCATTTTCTCGCGATTGAGACAAAACTTGAGCGACCGGCCCGGACGGCCTACCGCGGGTGGGTGGCCGGGCATCGGAAGGACGTCCTCGAGAGCTTCGACGAAGCGACGGCCGGGGCGGGCAAGGCGCGCGAGAAGTCGATCGACCTGACTGCGGTGCTGCCGGAGCTCGCCGAGCTCGAGTCGACGCTGAAGTCGCTGATCCGGCCGACCTACGCGGGCGTGCTCGAGGCGGCCTGGGACTTCACGGTCGAGGACCTCGGGGTCCCGGTCTTCTCGATCGACGACTCGGCGATCCTCTCCTACTTCGACCTGCGCGAGCGGAAGATCGTCTCGGAGAGCGCCAAGACGCTGCTCGGGCGCGTGCGAGCCTCGCTCTCCCAGGGCGTCTCGGCCGGCGACACGATCTCCCAGCTCCGCGCGCGGATCGGGCACGTCTTCGACGTCTCGCAGTCCGCGGCCAAGACGCTCACGTGGGCGCGGACCGAGGTCTCCGGGCTCTTCAACGGGGTCCGCGACCAGATGTTCCGGGCCCACGGCGTCGAGGACCAGGAGTGGACCACGGCCGGCGACGAGATCGTCCGCCCCGATCACCAGGTCTTCGGCGGCAAGGGCGCGCTGCCGATCGACCACGACTACCTCGGGGACGTCGGGCGATCGGACGGGCGGCTTCGGCACCCCGGCGACGTCGAGGCGCCCGTCGACGAGATCATCAACTGCCGTTGCGTCGCGGTGCCCGCGTGAAGTAGGTATCAGCGCGGTGCCGACGAAAACCGAACCCGTCCCGAGCCCGCTCGACGCGCTGATCGCCGGCCTCAAGTCGGCGGTCGTGCTCGAGGACCCCGAGCAGATCGGACAGCTCCTCGTCGAGCGCGACGGGGAGCGCGCGGCCGCGCGCAAGAACATGAACGCCGGATGGGTCGCGAAGGGGGACGCCGACGCGAACGCGCGCGTCTACAAGGCGACGGCCAAGAGCGACGCGAGCGGCCTGCTCGGCGACGGCGCTCCGTCGCCCGAGAGCGCGACGTATCCCGACCTGGCGAAGCGCCGCGGGCTCAAGTGGGAGGCCGGCTACGAGGGCCGCGTCGTTCCGTACTGGTGCTCCGACGAGCGCGTCGACTCGCAGGGCGACATCGTCCGGCAGAGCTGGATCTTCGACCTGTTCGAGCTGAACCCGGTCTGGCCGATCGCGCACGACTGGGGCGGCCTGCCCGTCGCGAACGGCATCGACTGGAACGTCCTGCAGCGCCGCGGCGCCGACTACGTCGGGCCCGCGCTCTGGATGCTCGGGCTCTTCGCGACCAAGGATCAATACGAGTTCGCCGACAAGGTCTTCCGGCTGGTCAAGGCCGGGTTCCTTCGCGCGGGCTCGGTCGGCCTCGTCTCCGACCGGGTGATCGACATCCGCGACGAGGCCGAGCGCGCGACGCTCGGGCTTGGGCGCTGGGGCGTGATCCTGGAGCAGAACCACCTGCTCGAGTTCTCGCCTTGCACGCTTGGGGCGAATCCCGGGGCGCACTCGCTGCTCTCGTCCGCGAAGGCCCGCGGCGAGCTCCAGCCGATCGACCTCGAGGTCGCGCGCGAGCTGGAGCGATCCGCCCGCCGACGCTCCCGGGACGACGCGGGATGGAAGGCCGAGGACCGCGAGCTCGTGGCGATGGCCCGACTGCTGTTCCCGAAGAGCAAGTTCCGCGCGCACCGCGAGGTCGAGGCTCCGTTCGAGGAGTTCGACCAGGGGTCGCTGCGCGGATACGTCCCGCCGGCCGAGGAGAAGGTCGCGGACGACGACCGCCTAGCGCGCGTCGAGGCGAAGCTGGACGCGATCGCCGCGAAGCTCGACCCGATCACCGACGGCATGGTCGGCCTGGCCGCGATGCTCGACGACGTCCGAACGCTCGTCGAGGCGGGCCCGATCGACGCGACGCTGGCGGATGCCGGGGTCCTCGACGCGATCAACGAGCGCGCGGTCACCGAGCGCGACGTTCCGAAATCCTTCCTGCAGATCCTGCGGGAGAGAGACATCAAGGCCGAGGTGATAGGCTCCGGCTGACGCGCGAACGAATTCATCAGCCGCTCTTGGTCGGGCCGGCTGCGACACGGAAAGAAACGGCTCAAGGAGGCCGCGAGAGATGCCCACGCTGACGAAGGAACAGGAAGAGAAGCAGCGCGAAGAGAACGTCGTCAAGCTGCTCAAGCAGATGGAGGACCACCTCGGTCCGGCCGGCTCGTTCGCCAAGACGGTCGAACGGCTCAAGGGCCTCGAGGACCTCGTCGGGCCGCTGAAGGACCTCGACGTCACGGGCATCCACACGCGGATGGAGAAGCTGCACGCGGGGCAGGAGTCCCTCACGCGCACGATCCGCAACAGCAGAAACGGGCTCTACGTGAGCGGAATCGAGGACGTCAAGGACTTCTCGATCCTGCGCGCGATGCTCGGCCGCAAGTACGGCGACGCCTCCAAGAAGTGGGGCAACGTCGGTGCGGAGCAGGAGTTCGAGATCATCCAGGCCGCGAGCGCCAAGCAGCGCGAGACGTTCGCCAAGGCGAACATCACGATGGGCGACGACGTCTCGGCGGGGTCGTTCATCCCCGACCAGGTGATCCCCGACGTGATCGGCGCGATCTACACGCGCTCGGTCTTCGTCTCGCTCGAGGGCGAGGGGCAGACGCGCGTGTCGGTGATCGACGGCCTCATGGGAGGCAACGTCAAGATCCACAAGTTCGAGGGCGGCCTGGTTGCCGCGTGGATCGGCGAGGAGGACCCGTACCCCGCGTCCACCGTCAAGACGGGCACCGTCACGCTGAACCCCCACAAGCTCGGCGTCTTCGTCGGGATCACCGAGGAGATGCGCAAGTTCGGCGGGTTCGGCTTCGAGGGCCTGCTGCGCCGGGACATGGTCCGCGCCGCGGCGAAGAAGCTCGACTGGACGATCGCCTACGGCTTCTCCGGCGACAACGCTCCGCGCGGGATCGCCAAGACGAAGGGCATCAAGCTCTTCAGCGCGCAGAGCGGCAAGTTCGAGACGTACGACCCGTCGACGACGAACCTCGCGAACACGACGAACTACCAGGCCGACTGGCAGGGCGGCGAGTTCGGGTACGACGGGATCGACAACGCGATCCTCGCGCTCGAGGAGGACGACGTCGTGGTCGACGAGTCCTTCGCGATCGTGTCCGCGCCGCGCTACTTCAAGCGCCTCAAGCAGCTCAAGGCCGAGCAGTTCTCCGGCCAGATCACGGCCGGCGGCGGGAACATCCCCTACCTGCTCGGCGCCCCGATGATCCCCGACTCGCGGCTCGCCGACATCATCGGCGCGTTCGACAAGTCGACGCAGATCAAGAAGGGCCTGCCCGGCCTTTCGGTCGGTGCGCCGACGACGCTCACCTCGCCGACGGGCGACCGCTTCACGGACGTCTTCCTCGGCAACTTCTCGGACGTCGTGTTCGGCCGCTGGGCCGGCGTCGAGATCAGCGACGACGAGGGCAAGGGCGCCGGGTTCTCGACGGACGTCGTGAACATGAAGCTCCGCCTGCTCGGGGACGTCACCAACCGTCAGCCGCGGACGCTGGTCCTCGTGCCCGACGCGCAGATCATCACCTGATCCGGGAGTCCCGGGCCACCACCACCGAACCGAACGAGAAAACGAACCGAGGAACCTGACGATGGGACTCCGAGAGAATCGCTTCTATCAACACGCGAAGGCCGGGATCGCCCTGCCGACGCAATCGATCTCCAACACGACCGTCAACGGGTCCGAGATCAAGGAACCGTGGACGCTCGGGCGGCAGCTCGTGCTGACGCTCGTCGGCGGTGCGATCGCGACGGGCGGCACGAACGCGTGCACGATCCAAGGCCTCAAGCGCTCCGACGGGACGACCTGGGAGGCGCTCAAGGAGAAGGACGGCACGACGGACCTCAAGTTCACGGCCGCCAAGCTCCAGGACGCGGCCGCGCTCGAGAACGGGATCGTCCGCGGGTGCATCCCGCTCGACCGCGTGAAGGCGGGCACCTACAAGTCGATCCGCGTCTCGTTCGCGGTCACGGGCGCGTTCGCGACGCTCGTCGGCGCGTCGTACGAGATCGTCGACCTGTTCGAGCTCGACCAGGCCGCGACGGACGACCTGTTCGGCAAGCTGCACGCCTGATCGCTTTCCTCCCTGCGCCATGAAGGGCCCGCCGGCGCCGAGTCACGGCGGCACCGGTGGGCCCGCCTACTTTGCACATGACAGACGGACCGAGAGACCAGGGGCAGACCACGGCGAAGCCGCAGGGCTCGCCGAAGGACGGTCAGCGCCCGAAGCTCGCCCTTCGGCGCGCGGTCGTGACGCTCAAGTTCCGCCCGCGCGAGAAGGTCGCGTGACCCGTGGACTCGCCGCAGCCGCGCCTGGTGCTCGTCGTCGGGGCACGCAACGTCTCCGAGGTCCGCGTCGTCGACGCCGCGGGCAATCCGGAGAGCCTGGCCGGGGCCGACCGCGCGTCGTTCCGGGCCAAGGAGTCCGTGTCGGACCTCGACGCGGCCTCGGTCGTCTCGCTCGACACGACGGCCGGAGGGCTCTCGATCGACGTCCCGGGGTCGCGGCTGCTGCTCGCGCCCACGCAGCTCCAGGCGGACGCGTGGCGGCCGGGGCTCTTCCTCGGCGAGTTCCGGGTCCGGTTCGGCTCGGACCTCGACTGGCGCGTCCTGGAGCGGCTGGAGGTCGAGGTGCTGCGCGAGGTGGCCCCGAAGGTCTAGCCAGATGATCACCGACGCCGACCTCCGCGCCCAGATCAAGCTGCCGCCCGACCAGGACGACGAGCTCGTCGCCCTCCGGGCCGAGGTGGTCGCGCTGTGGGAGCGCGAGACCGGGCTCCTCTGGGACCGGCGCGCAGCCCACGTGCAGTACTTCCGCGTCCCGAACGAGACGCACCGCCGGCTCCCGCTCGAGCTCCGCCCGGTCGAGGCCGTGGCGACCGTCGAGGAGCGCGCGGACGGGGACGCGGCGTGGACCGCGCTCGCCGCCGGCGAGTGGTGGCTCGAGGACGGCTGGGTCGAGAAGCTCGTCGGCCCGTTCCAGCGCGGCGTCCGGGTCACGTACTCCGGCGGCTACGTCGCGCGGATCCCGACGCCCCCCCCGACGCCCGCGCAGACGGTCACGCCGGGCGACGTGCGGCGCGCGCTGCTGCTCCAGGCCGCGTTCGTCCGGGTTCGCACGGCGCAGGAGAAGATCGCGGTCAAGAGCCAGGCGTTCGAGGCCGGCTCGACGACGTTCGAGGCGGCCGACCTGCACCCCTACTTCGAGCGCCTCGCGCGCGCGCGCGCGCGGAAGTTTTGATGGCCGAGCCGCTCGTCTCGATCACGCTCGACCCGGCCTCGCGCCGGACGCTCGAGCGGCTCAAGTTCCGCTGGGGCACGCACGCTGTCGGCGCGGAGGCCGATCGGTTCTTCGCCAAGGAGGCGTTGCGCGTCGCGGGGCGCGTCGCGCGCTCGATGAGCGCGGGCGGGAAGCTGAAGCGACGGACCGGCAACCTGGCCCGCTCGATCACGGGCGTCGGCCTGCGCGTCGGGGGCGCTCCTGCGCTGCGGGTCGGGATCTTCCACGGCCCGGCGCTGCGATACGCGGCCACGCAGGAGTACGGCACGACGGGCAAGGGCGGGACGATCCCGACGATTCGACCGGGACGAAACATCAGTCCGGTCACCGGGCGCCCCACTCGCGCGCTCGCCGTGCCGACCGAGCTCGCCAAGACCGCCGCCGGGGTCGGCCGCCAGGCATCGCCGGTCGACTACCCCGAGAAACTGAAGTTCCTCCGGGTGAACCGCGGGAAGCTCGTCGGGCTGCTCGTCACCGAGAAGAGCCTCGCGCGGGCGTTCCGAAAAGGCGTCAAGGGCGGCAAGGGGCTCCAGCGCGGCGACCTGCGAGTGGCGTTCCTGCTGCTCCGGCTCGTCGACATCGCGCCGAAGCACTACCTGCGCGACGGGATGGAGGCCGCGCTGCCGGAGATCGGGCAGCGGCTGGCGCAGCACCTCGGGCGATACCTGGGGGGCGAGTAGGTGGGCGCGCGGGCCGACCTCATGGCCGCGCTCGTCGAGGAGGCGCGGAAGGTCCGCGGGGGCGCGTACTGGGTCAAGCGCGGCTACGTGAACTGGGCCGCGTTCCCGTTCTCGACGCACCCGCGCGCGATGACGATCGCGCTCGCGGAGGAGGACCTGATCCCCACGCCAGGGCGCGAACGGCCGATCGGCGAGACGCGCGGGACGCTGCTGTTCGAGGTCGCGGCGCGCACGCCGACCGGCGACGAGGACTTGGCCGTCGACGACGGTCTCCTCGAGGAGTTCAAGGACGACGTGGTGGAGGTGCTAGGCGCGCTGCTGGCGAGGCAGAGCGGCGGATACCCGCTGTCGTTCGGAGTGTTCCCGGACGGCGCGAACGCGGCCGAGTGGCACGACGCGGACGAGGGGACCCAGGGCGTCACGGCCCGGGTTGTGGTGTCGTTCTGACGAGGATAGGCTCCGAAGTGTTCAAGAGCCCTTGGTCGGGCGGCTAGCGGAACGGACGGACAGCCCTGAGGAGGGGCGCGAGAGATGGTCACAGGCTTCCAGGACTACTGGATCGCGGGAACCCGCTTCTACTACCGGCGCGACCCGATCGCGTCCGTCGAGCAACCGCTCGTCGACCTCGGGATCATCAAGACGGCCACGCCGTCGATCACCCCGACCGCGGTCGAGCTGTATGACCCCGACGGCGGGGTCAAGTCGCTCGCCGATCGGCGCACCACGCAGATCAAGGAGAGCTACGACGTCACCTGCGCGAACCTGAGCCTCCAGAACCTCGCGCTCGCCTTCATGGCGAACCCGCCGACCTCGTTCTCGCAGAGCGCGGCCGAGGTGACGGTGACGCACTGGGCGACGCCGGACGGGCTGATCAAGCTCAAGGACGCGAACGCGGCCTTCGTCTACGGCCTCGCGGCCATCGGCGGGGTCTACTCGACCGGCGCCACGATCGCGACGCTCACGGTGACCGCCATCACGGTCGCCAGTACGGGCAGCGTCTTCGAGGTCAGCTCGGACCCGACCGCGATCGCCGGCCTCGCGCCCGGCAAGGCGTTCATCCTGAACCGCCTGGGCCTGGCGAACGTCGCCAACTCGCGCACCTACACGGTGGCCGCGCGCTCGGCGACGACGATCACGACCGTCGAGGTCGCGAGCACTGCCGAAACGGCGATCACCGGCCAGCTCTCCTACGCGACGGCGGGGACGATCTACCTCCAGGGTGCGGACTTCCTGCCGTACTCGAAGGACCGCGGGATCGTGAAGATCGTCTCGGGCGGCGCGATCGCAGCCGCGGCGAACGTCTCGATCGTCTACTCGACGGGCGCGCTCTCCGGGCTCCGCCTGATCAACCCGCAGACGCTCGGCGACACGACCGGCGACGGCTTCTTCCTCTTCTCGCGGACCAAGTTCGCGGAGGAGACGGTGCGGGAGTTCCGATGCCAGATCTCGCCGAACGCCTTCAACCTGGCGGACGGAGACTTCGCCGACATGGTCCTGACGGTCTCGGTCCTCAGCGACCTCACCGCCGCCGTGCCCGCGGGCCGGCTGCTGCACCACAAGGGAACGGTCCCCACGCGGGCCTGATCCCGACGATCTGACGGGGCCGCCCGCGCTCTCGGGCCTCGGGACGGGCGGCTCCTCCCCCCGTTCCGAGGCCGAGGGATCGACCGTTGGCGAAGGCGAAGGAAGAGAACGTCGTCCGGAGGATCTTCCCCGGGCGCACGATCGAGCTGGAGGAGGGCGGCGTCGCCGTCGTCGTGCACGTGTACCCGCCCGGGCTGGTGCACCTCGAGCAGTTCAGCACGCGAGTGGCGTCGATCCTCGGCGTCCTCGCGAACACGGACCTGCGCGGGCTCCAGGGGGGAGCGTCGAAGGTGGTCGTCGGAAACCTCCTCGAGCGCCTCGGCCCGCTGATCCTCTCCGACCTGACCGGCCTCGTTCGCGAGTGCTGCGTCGTCGAGGTCGAGGGGCACCCAGAGGCGACGCTCGACGACCTGCCGCACTGGCACTTGGCCGCCGTGGTCGAGGCGTGGGTCGAGGAGAGCTTCCTCGAGGAGCGCAAATGGCGCCCTTGGCTGGAGGCGCTGGAGAGGCTGATCTCGAAGGCCACGGGACAGCCGTTTTCGATCTCGGAGATGCTCTCCAGCTCCTCGTCTCTTCCGGCCACTCGTATGCCGACGTCGTCGGCCGAGAACGACCCGGGTGGCCCTATCGCGGTTGGAGCCTCCCCGAGCTCTGGCTCTGGATCGGAAAGTCCCAGCGGATGAAGGCGCGGCTCATGGCCGACGCGGCGTCGATTCTGAGCGCGTCGATCGCGGCCGTCTTCGACAAGGGGGCCGGGAAGAACCTCCAGGACACCGTGCGCAAGCTGCGCGGCGTCGGCGAGCCCGAACCGGAGGCCCCGGGGGAGCAAGAGGAGGCCCTGCGTGGTTGACCAGCCGGTCACGATCACCGCGATCCTGCGGGACCAGCTCTCGAAACCGCTCGAGAAGGCGGGGGCCGCCGTCGCGGGCATCGCGGGCAAGGCGCAGGAGCTGGCGCGGACGATCGACCCGGCGCTCGCGAAGCTGACGGCGCTCGCCTCGGGCGTCGCCGCGGCGTTCGCGATCGACAAGGCGCTCGACCTCGCGAAAGAGGAGGTCCAGGCGGAGCAGCAGCTCCTGGTTGCGCTCGACGGCCGATCGCAGGCGCAGGCAGAAATCCTCGCGCAGACGAGGGAAATCAGCAAGGCGACGAACGTCCAGAACGCGGAGCTGGTTCGGGCCGCGGCCCTGATGAAGAACATCGGGGTCAACGCGCGCGATTTGCCTCGGACGCTGCGCGTAGCCGCGGACACGGCCTCGGCACTCCAGATCCCGATCGAGCTCGTCGCGCGCGGGATCGCCTCGATCGGCGAGGGCGGGACGGCGCGCGGGCTGATCCAGTCGATCCCGGGCCTCAAGGACGTCATCAAGGACGGGCAGACCTTGAACGAGGTCCTCGAGATCCTCGAGGGCAAATTCAAGGGGACGGCCGAGGCCGCGGCGCAGACCGGCTTCGGGCGCGTCGACGCGCAGCTCAAGCGCGTTTCCGACTCCAGCGAAGAGTTCGGGAAGCGCATCGTCGGGATCAAGCTCGCGATCCTCACGACGGTCGCCGACGTCGTCGAGGCTCTCCAGAAGGCCGTCAGTTCACCCGCGGGGACCGCCGTCATCACGCTCCTGGAGAAAGCGGCGCCGGCCCTCGTGATCGTCGGGGCGCTCGTGACGGGGATCGCGGCGGCCGTCGGCTCCATCACCACCATCGCGCTCGTCGTCGGGAACCTCGTCGCGGTCGCCCCTTCGCTGGAGACGATCTCCGTCTTCGTCCTGGGCATCGCCGCTGCGGCTCCGGTCCTCGGGACGCTCGTGGGCATTTTGGCCGCGGCCGCGGCTGCCGGCGCCGCGATCGGCTTCGCGATCCTCAAGATCATCGACCCGTCGATCACGATCAAGGGCACGTGGAGCGACATCCTCGACGTTTTCGGCGCCGTCTTCGGCCAGGTCTCCGAGATCATCGCGAAGATCGTCTCCGGCCGATTGACGATCGACGACCTGTTCGACTTCTTCAAGGTGCGCGTCGCGCAGGCCGGTTTGCTGATAGCCTCGCTCGCCGACGTGGCGACGGTCACGTTCGGGAAGATCAAGAGCCTGGTGACGGGCGCGGCCCTGCTCGGCAATCTCCCCGCGCGCGTCCTGCTCCCGTTCCTGCCGAGCGACGAGGACGTGCAGGCCGCGGAGCTCCGAATCGGGGAGATCGCCAACGCGGTCGTCGCGGTCGACGGCTCCCTCGAGGTGTCCCAGGCGGCCTCCACCGAACGCCTGGTGAACGGCCGCATCGCGGCGATCGAGAAAGAGATAGCGGCCGAGCGCAAGAAGGGCGAGCGCATCGTCGCGAACACCAAGGCCCTGGCCGACGACCTCTCGTCGATCAAGCTCATCACGCCCGACCTGCTCTCGTCGGCGAACGTCTCGGGCCTGACGCCGGAGAAAGTTCGGACGTTGCTCAAGTCGATCGACGCCACGACGCGCGAATCGCTCGTCTCCGTCCTCGACAAGAAGTTCGACGACCAGCTCAAGGACGAACAGATCAGCTTCGCGCGCTACCTGGACCTGCGCCGAGCCGCAGACGAATCGCTCGCCCAGAAGGGCGCGCTCGACCAGGACGCGCGGTCTAAGGCGCTCGAGCGCGAGATCGCGCTGCTGGAGCAGCGCAAGGTGCTGATCGACGACCAGGTCCAGCAGGTCCAGGTCGAGGCGCCGAACGTCAGCGGGGACCTACAAGAACAGATCGCGAAGGACGTCCTCGCGCTCGAGAAAGAGCGCGTCGAGGTCGTCGGCGAGATCGACGATCGGCAGGCGGAGCTCGCCAAGGTCAGCAAAGCCGAGCAGGAGAACGTCCTCAAGATCCTCGCGACCGAGGAGCAGCTCCGGGACGTCTCGATCAAGCGCGCCGAGTCGACGCTCGACCTGCTCAAGAAGCAAACGACCGAGCTGGAGGCGCAGGCGAAGTCCGGTGCCGAGGCGTTCTCGGCCGGGGGGATCACGCGCGCGGAGCTGACCGAGCGCCTGGGGTCGGTGCTCGACCAGCTCGGCGACCGCGCGCGCGCGGCGCGCGAGAACCTGAACGGGATCCTGGCCGCCGCGCCGGACCTCAAGCCGCAGATCGACAAGCTGATCGCGGAGCTCGAGAAGGAGATCCCCGACCTCAACGTGCGCATCAAGGTCACGGTCGCCGAGGCTGAGGCGGGCGCGGCGAAGAAGGCGCTCGACGAGGCGCTCAAAGGCGTCGAACAGAAGCTCTCGGACGGCCGGATCGACGCGAAGGGCGCGGTCGACCAGGTCGAGGCCGCGACCCAGGCCGCTGCAGAGCAGGCGGCCAACCTGCGCGTCCAGCTCTTCGACGCGCTCACGACCCCGAACGCCACGGTCGAGACCGCGGACAAGATCCGGACCATCACGGCCGCGCTGAAGGAGATCGGGCCTGCCGCCGAGGCGGCGTCGATCGCGATCGCGACCGACCTGGAGAGAGGCGTCGAGAAGGCGGCCGGCGACCTGCAAACGAAGCTCGCGGGGATCGCCGAGCAGCGCCAGGGCGGGGCGATCACCTCGTCGGACGCCTTCCGACAGCGGGCCGAGGCGCTCCGCGAGTTCGGGCGGGAAGCCGACGAGGCGAAGGACGGGATCGAGCGCCTGGCCGCGGCGCACCCCGAGCTGAACGACCAGCTCCAGACGCTCGCGGACCGGCTCCAGGCGATCAAGGACAAGAACCTCCCCGACGAGGCCGGCGGGATCGAGGGCTTCTTCTCCGCGGTCGGCGTCGGCGCCGAGAACACGGTCGACAAGCTCTCGAACGTCCAGACGGCCGGACAGCAGTTCGGCGAGGCGCTCGTCAACGGCTTCGGCGACTTCGTCGAGGTCCTCGCCCGCGGGCAGCAGTCGCTCGGGGACTTCGCGCGCAACTTCGTCGCGAACCTCGCGATCATGATCGCCAAGCTGCTGGCGTTCAACGCGCTCAAGGGAGTGCTCGGCCTCTTCGGAGGCGGCGGCGTGCCGGCCCCCGGCGACGCGAACTTCATCGGGCCGGTGCAGCCGAGGAGCGGAGGCGGGCCGATCCTGCGCTTTGACGAGGGCGGCTGGGTTCCCGGGCCGCCGGTGCACCGCGACGTCGTCCGGGCGATGCTCACGCCGGGCGAGCACGTCATGGACGAGGCGACGGTCGCGCTCTACGGCGCCGACTACATGAACGCGATCTGGAAGCACCTGATTCCGCCCGACCTGGCTCGGTCGCTGATGCCCCACGTCGGGCGCGCGCCGTTGGCCGGGCGTCGCAACTACGACTCCGGGGGCGAGGTGGCCGGCGGCAGCTTCGGGGCCGGCGCCAGGCGCCCGGAGCGCGCGCTCGTCGTCGGGGACGACCAGGGGCTCGAGCGGATGCTCCACGGCGGAGACCAGGCGTTCATGCGCTTCGCGCAGCGCAACTCGAGCGAGCTGCTCTCGGTGCTAGGCCTGGGGGGACTCGGCAGGGTATAGGAGGATCCGAAGATGGCGTTTCGACACCAGCAGGGATTCGAGGTCAGCGCGTCGACGGGCGGGCTCCAGGACGACTACGAGACGTGGGTCCCGGTCGGCACGCCGACCTTCGTCGGCGGGCGCCTCCAGGGGACGGCCCTTTTCGTCGGCCAGAACGTCAGCGCCACTTTTCAGACCTTCGCGCTCTCCTCGCAGGGAACGTGGGTCGTCGGAATCGGCAATCGCGGGACCGACCCGGGCGCCTCGGGGTTCACGGTCATCGCCCTGCTCGACACGGGCGGCGAGCAAATCCGGCTCGACGTGATCCGCGGGACGACGGACACGCGGAACCACATCTTCAAGCTGATGCGCGGGGCGACGCTGCTGGCGCAGTCGGTCGAGCTCAACTTCGACTCGTGGGAGTACGCCGAGCTCAAGGTCGTCCTCGCGACAGGCGCGACGGGCTCCTACTCGCTCAAGGTGAACGAGGTCGTCGTCGGCGCTACGTCCGGCGGGACGGCGGGCGCGTTCTCGGAGTCGAGCGTGCAGACGTCGAACCTCGGGACGGCCGTCGCGAACAAGATCAAGTTCGGTCTCGCGTCCGCTAGCGCCCTCGGCTGGTACCTCGACGACATCTACGTGGTCGACGGCTCCGGCGCGATCCGCAACGACTTCCTCGGCGACTACGTGATCGAGGGGATCAACCCGGTAACGCCGGACGACACGGCCGAATGGTCGATCTTCCCCGCCGCGCCGGCGACGCACTTCGACAAGGTCGACGATCCGAACTCCGGCGGCAACCGGCACGACGCGGACGCGACCTACGCCGAGTCGCCGACCGACGCGCAGTCCGACCTCTACGCGATGTCGGACCTCGTTTTCATCACCGGGAACATCCTCTGCGTCACGCAGAAGGCGAACGTGCGTCTGACTAGCTCGGGCTCGCGCACGGTGAAGTTCGTCTACAAGGACGCGACGCCGACGACCTCGCTCGGGACCGGGATCGCGATCACCCAGACGTCGTTTCGGCCGGGCATCGAGCGGATCATGGAGCAGGACCCGAACACGGCCGCGGACTGGACCGTCGCGCGCGTGAACGCGGGCAAGATGGGACTGAAGACTGGGCCGTAGGCGGCCGGGCGCCGCGATGGCTCAGATCCTCGTCCCGATCTCGACGGTCGCGAACACGAACTGGACGCTCGTCGGCGACGCGACCGTCCACCAGTGCATCGACGAGGGCGTCGCGGCCGCGGACAACAACACTACGCACATCGCGGCGACGACGACCGGGGCGACCTGCGAGGTCCGGCTCGGAACGCCGCCGCTGATCCCGACCGATCGGTCGAATCACATCCTGCGCGCGCGCGCGCGCGCGGCGTCGACGACAAACCTGCGCTGCATCCTCAAGCAGATGCCCGCGGGCACGGTGATCCTCGACGCGATCATCGACATCAACGCGGCGTGGACGACGTGGGTGGTCAACCTGTCGGTGGCTCAGGCGAACCTGATCACCGACTACACCCAGCTCAACGTCAACATCCTCCCGCGCACGTACGCCGCGGGGGACGTCGTTCGCTGCACGGCGATCGAGCTCGAGGTGCCGACGCCGATCCCGATGCGCGCGACGAAGTTCGCTGCCGAGGTAGGGGCCAAGCCGGGGACGCCGAAGCTGCGCGCGACGCGGTTCGCGGCCGAGGTCGGGGCGCACAAGGCCGCGAACCTACGGGCGACGAGGTTCGCGGCCGAGGTCGGCGCGCACTCGTTCAAGATCCCGGTGCGGCTGACGCGGTTCGCGGCCGAGGTCGGCGCCCACGTGCCCCAGACGCCGCCAACGCTCGGCCTGCGCGCGACGCGGTTCGCCGCGGAGGTTGGCGCGCACCGCGTCGTGATCCCGCCGCCGGCCGGGGTCACGGTCGTGGCCGGGGTCCTCCCCGTGCCGCTGCCGAACATGATTCGGCATAACTGGTCCGGCGAGGCGACGCTCGAGTCAGCCTGGCTCACGGACGTCACGGCCGCGCGCACGGTCGCCGAGGAGCGGCGCGGCTCGGTCGCGAAGCCCTACCGGACGCTGACGGCCTCGCTCACGGGGCTGCGCGTCCGGGACGCGACCGAGCTCTGGCAGAACCTCCAGCGGCAGAGCCAGCAGCGGACGGTCGTCCCGCTCTACTGCGACTTCTCCAAGGTCACGGCGGCCTCGTCGGGGACGACGATCAACTGCGACACGCGCTACCGGCGCTTCTTCGTCGGGGCCTGGTGCCTGGTCCACGTCTGGTCGCGGCCCAACAACCTGCCCGCGAATCCGTCCTACCAGAAGATCGTCGGGCTCACGGCCTCGACGATCACGACGGAGTCGGCGCTCCCGCAGACGTACCCCGCGGGCGCGCGCGTCTACCCCGTGCTCGAGGTGCTGCCGAACCTGGAGGGCTCGGCGCTCTTCCTGAGCGACCAGACCTGCCACGTCGACCTGCAGGTCCGGGAGATCTTCGGGCGGTCCGCGCTCAACCCGACGACGGAGGCGATCCCGGCGGGGGTCTCGACCTACCAGGGAATCCCCGTCTTCAACGTTCCGCCGGACTGGAGCGCGAACCTCCGGTCGGAGGTCCTGCGCGAGGGCGAGGAGGGCGGCCAGGGGCTCGGGACCGTCCAGGAGCTGCTCGGCGATCGCCCGCGGCAGCGGCACGTGCTGGAGATCACGGCGCTTCGGCGCCCGCAGGCGTGGAAGACGATCCAGTTCTTCGACTACGTCTGCGGGCGGATGCGCGACTTCTGGCTCGTCGCCCCAGAGTCGATCCACGACGTCGTCTCCGCGACGACCACGACGCTGACGATCACCGCGATCGGCAACTTCCTGGACCTCCAGAAGTTCTGGCCCGCGGTCGGGATCCTGAAGCTCGACGGAACGGTGGTCACGCGCGCGATCACCTCCTACGTCGACAACGGGAACGGCACGTGGACGCTCGGCTTCGCGGACGCGGGTACGACGCTCTCCGCGGCGCTGATTCGGCGGGCGACCTCGGCGCACCACGTCCGGCTCGACTCCGACGCCATGACGGAGAAGTGGTCGACCGACGAGACGATGAGCACGCGGCTCCTGATGATCGACGCGCTCGAAGAGAAGGACGTCACGCTGACGGGGATCTTCGAGCCGCCGACGAGCGACCCGCCGCCGACGCAGGTCCCGAATCTCTACGCGTGGTTCGAGGCCGGGATCAACTGCTGGGTCTGGCAGGGCCCGCCGAACATCGACCAGCGGATCGTGCCGCTGTTGCCCGGACCGACGATCGGCCTCGGCGCGCGGTGCGGCGTCTGGGACGACATCCGGCAGACCTTCTCGGACCCGTGCCTTGACGGAGACGGGCAGAACAACGTCCTGCTCCGGCCGTGGATCTACGTGCCGGGGATCCCCTCGGTCTCGAACGGGAACCCGACCGCGCAGTTCGCTGGCGCGTCGCCCGGCCACTCGATGCTCCTCCAGGCGAGCGCGCCGCAGTTTTGGAGCAACGTCGACGGCCTGACGTTCTTCATCAACCTGCGGACGACAGGGCAGCTCAGCACGCTCTACGAAGGGGTCTTCCTCCGGCTCGCCGGCTGCTTCGAGTTCTGGACGAACGACCTGTTCATGTCCGGCGGAGACCACAGCCACCGAGTTTGCTTCTTCGAGACCCAGGACGTGGTCGACACCTCGCGCTGGATCGTCGGCCCAGACTTCCGAACGAACGAGACGATGACCCTGGTCGTGACCTGGAAACCGTCGACATACGCGCGGCTCTACAAGGGCGGGACGCTGGTCGGCTCGGCCGCGACCCCCGCGGCGTCGATCGCGGCCGACGCGCACGCGCGGCAGATCGAGATCCCCCGGCTCGCCGTCGCCTCGGGCGGGAGCGGCGACGGCTCGATTGGCTTCTCCTGGAACGTGAACGCGATCGGGATCTACAAGCGCGCGCTCACCTCGGCGGAGCTCAACTTCCTCGGCACCTACCTCTCGACCCGCTACGGCTCCTTCTGGACGCCGATCCCCTGACGTGCTGGGATCCTCCCCGTGGCATCTAACAGCCTCCAGAAAGCCCGCAAGAAGTCGAAGCGGCTCGTCGACTTCGCCTACGGCGGAGACGGGTTCCCCACGCACGAGCGCCTGACCGACTGGACCGTCGACCTCTCCCACACGACTGGGACCTACCTTTCGGAGCCGGCGCTCGAGGTCAACCTCGCTGAGATCAACGGGACGCTGGAGGAGAAGCCGGCGCAGATCCTGCTCCCGCTGACGAACGCCTTCGCGGACCGAATCTCGGACGGCCGCGCGCACTCGCTCGTGCGCGCCCGGATCCTCGAGGTCACCGACACGGACGGCGCGACGGACGAGATGGTCCTGCACGTCGGGCGCGTCTCGATGGCCCACCGCAACCACGGAGGCAAGGCAGGCGTTGTCATGCTCGAGTCGCCTAGTTGGAAGGCGTACCTCAATGTGCTCGAGGGGCTGAGCGTCGACGTCACCTGCGACTGGACGCTTTTCGGGATCGGTTGCGCGTTGAGTTCTGCAGGCTTCACCCACTCGGGGATCCTGACCCAGATCGACGGGCGAGCGGTGATCATCGGCGGGCTGCCCGGCGTGCTGCCGCGGTACTTTCACCGCGGCTACGTGGAGAAGGACGGCGTCCGGATCTCGATCCGCGAGTGGGTCTCGGGGACGACGTTCTACCTGGTGCGCGACCCGCCCGGGACCTGGCTCAACGGCGTCGTGAAGGTCGTCGCCGGATGCGACAAGACGAAGCCGACCTGCCGCTCCCGGTTCAGCAACGAGGCGCACTTTCTCGCCCTCGGCTACGGCACTCCCGCGTACAACCCGACGATGGAGGTCGGCTAGGTGCCCGTCGCCGTCGCGTTCCCGACCTTCCGCTGGAGGCCGATCACCGAGCCGGGCCTCTCGCCGGAGGACGCCGAGCTGATCCGCCTGCGCTTCGCCGGGATCCTCGAGAGCTGGCGCGGCACGCCCTACATGGCCGGATCGCGGTGCAAGGGGCGGCTCGGCGGCGTCGACTGCGTTCGCTTCGACACCGGCTGCCTCGACGAGCTCTACCGCCGCGAGCGCGTCGCGCCCGAACTCCTCCCGCAGGATGCGGCGCTGCACGACCGCGACGGCGCGTTCCGAGTCATGCGCGCCCTGCGGCGCCTGTACGCCCCCAACCGGATCGTCACCGACTTCTCGCTCGAGCCCGGCGACCTCGTCGTCACCGGCGACCTCGGCGCAGGGCCGGGCCACGGGATGATCGTAGGGGCCGAGCGGAACCACGTCTGGGAGGCGACCGGCAGCGGCGTCCATCGCACCGGCGCCGGGATGCTGCGCGTCGTCCACCGCGTCTACCGACAGGGGGATCGTCACCTATGGCGATGATCGCCCTGCAGATCGCCGCCTCGGCGGCGCTGTCCTACCTCGCCAACCGGCTGCTGGTGAAGAAGGACAAGTCGCTCCACGATGACGCGCCGACGCAGCTCGCCACGCGCGGCGTGATGCTCCCCTACCTCGCCGGCCGGCGCCGCGTGAAACCGCTGTTCCTAATGGCGAAGAACCGCTCGTCGCGCAACGAGACGATCTCCGGCTCGAAGGGCAAGGGCTCCGCGGGGCGCGCGAAGGTCTACTACGAGGACGGCGTCCACGGCCTCCACGTCGGGCCCGGGACGCGGCTCCACTCGATCAGCCAGCACGGGAAGGTGATCTTCAAGGGCCCGATCGACTCGGTCCTCTTTCCATCGGGCAGCGCGATCGACACGGGGATCGAGGGGCAGTTCACGATCTGGTGGGGCGAGCACGACCAGCCGATCGACGTCGACCTGGACGACCCGCAGCACGGCCTCGGCTTCGCCAGCCGCTGGCCGCTCGCGACGCGAGCGACATGGAAGGGCTCGGGCGATCCGTTCGCGCAGATCTCCGGGAAGCGGCTCGGGCCGAGCCCCAACTGGCCGCTGATGACCTACGAGATGGAGCGCCGGGTCTCGTCGGGGCTCACGCAGTCGAACGCCTGGATCGACGCGACGCGCAGTCTCTACGGGACGGACTTCACGATCGTCGCCGTGACGAACGGCCCGGTCGGGACCGCGGCTCTGATCGTTTCGGGCGATCAGACGGCGCTGTTCCTGAACGGCGGGATGATGTTCGTCGAGAACAACGCCGTGCCGGACGGCGACTACCCGATCCTCGGCTCGACGTACTCCTCGCCGATCCAGCTCCCCGACGGAACGTACTATCAGCCGGATCGAACGGTGATCCTTCTCGCCGTCACGCTCGTCGGCGCGAACGTGGCCGGCACAACCACGCCTTACGTCGACGGCGAGGACGACGGGTGCAACCCGGCCCACGTGATCTGGGAGAAGCTCTTCGCGCCGTGGCCCTACGGGCGCGAGCTCGACCAGGACGACTTCAACCTCGCCTCGCTCGAGGAGATCGGGCAGATGGCCGAGGAGGAGCGGATCCCGGTGAACGTGCTGACCGAGGACGGCGACGCCGTCTCCGGGACGGTCGGCGCGATCATGCAGGACCTCGGGATTTTCGCCGCGCTCGAGAGCAACGGCCAAGTCGTCTTTCGGGCGCAACGCTTCGTGCCGATCACCGGAGTGCCCATCCTGACGGACGATCTGATCGTTCGGCCCATGCCGCAGGTCGACAACGCGGTCGAGAACCCGGAGCTGCCGACGCGGACGGTCTTCATCTTCCCCGACCGGAAGCGCGGCTACCGGGACATGCCGATCAAGATCGACGACGACGGCAACGCCTCGATCGACGACAGCGCCGGCGTGCGCGCGCGTCGCGTCCCGATCGTGACCGTGACGAGCTTCGACGCGGCCACGAAGGTCGCCGAACGGCGATCGCAGGAGGACATGCCGGGCGCGGCGTCCTACCGGATCTTCTCGACCCGGCAGGCGCGGCTGATGCCGATCGGGCAGGTCTTCCTCTCGTCGGGGCTCCAGAGCACGGGCGCGGCGGCGAAGCTCCGACTGATCGGGAAAAAGATCAACGTGCTGACGGGCAAGGTCGAGCTGCGCGCGCTACCCGACCACTACGGCGAGCCGGCCTCGGAGTTCACCGGCGACGACGGCCCCCCGCCGATCATCTCCGATTCCCCCAAGCCCGACCGGGCCTTCACGCAGCTCGAGGTTCCGGCCCACGTCCTCGCCGCGCTCGGGATCCGGGACTCCCAGGCGATCGTCGCGCCGCGGATCCGCTTCCACGCGAACATCGTCGGCGCCGATATCTGGATCTCGCGCGACGGATCGACGTACACGAAGGTCGCGCACGAGGACGCGCTGATCGCCGGCGGGCGGCTACTCGCTCCGATGGCGGCCGACGGCCCGTCCGTCCTCGACCCGGGCCCGACGATCCAGGCGCTCGGCCCGGACATCGCGACCGTGCTCGACCTGACCGGCGACCCGATCAACTGGCGATCGGGCCGGCAGGTGGCCGTGATCGACGACCCGGTGAACGGCCAGGAGATCGGCTTCCTGAAGAAGGCGACGGCGATCGGCTCGGGCAACTACACGCTCGACGGCCTGATCCGCGCCCGGTTCGACACGAAGAAGGTCGCGCATATCGCCAACCTCGTCGTCTACATCTTTCAGCAGAACACGCTCCAGCTCATCCGCGATACGCTGCTCGCCCCGAACGTGCTGCTCTCGGAAAAGTCCCAGCCGATGACGATCGACCGGGCCTGGAACCTGAACAACATCAGCCCGGTCACCCGAACGCTGACAGGGAAGGGCGTCGTGCCGATGGAGCCGCTCAACTTCCGGACAGCCAACGGGAGCAACACCTACCGGCCGACGCAGAACGTCTTGCTCAAGTGGTGCTACCGCTCGGTGATCTCGCCGCGGACAGGGGCGGGCGCGCAGGGGGCGGGCGACCCGACCGGCTCGTCGCCCGTCGACGGGGAGTTCGTTCTGCGATTCACGACGAACCTGGGGGTGATCGTCCGCGAGGTGGTCGGGATCCTGACGCCGTCGTTCACCTACACGAACGCGCAGCTCGTCGCGGATTTCGGAAGCGAGATTTTCCTGTTCCGGGCGCGGCTCCTGATCGTCAAGGCCGGGTACGCGAGCTCGGAGCTAGAGATCCTCATCACCAAGGTGTAGCTAGGGGAGACCGATGGCGAAGAGAACGTGGCCGCTGATCCTGCACCAGGCCGAGAGCTGGGACGCCGAGCTCGATAGCTGGCGCGACAACCTGATCACCGCGCTTCCGTTGCCGGAGCCGTCGACGGGGCTCTTCGCGGACCTGCCGAACGCGAGCCAGAACGACCGCGGGTTTGCCGCGATCAACGACCCGACGGCCGGGTGGATGGCCGTGATCTCGAACGGCACGTCGTGGGAGCGGATCCCCAAGCGCGCTTCCGCGCGCGCGGACTCCGTCGCGGGGACGCTCGGCGAGCTCGTGACGGACTTCAACGACCTCCTGGCGAAGCTCCGCGTCGGCGGGACGATCGCCCCCTGAGTCATGGCGAGCTACTGGCCCAAGGTTCCGGCTGGCGAAGAGTCGAAATTACTCGACGCCTTGGGCGGAGCCGGCGACTACACCGTTCAGCCCGGAGATTTCTTCGTCACTCTCGACGCGACCGAGCAGCACGTCGACCTATTCCTTCCGCTCGCGGCCGAGTCGCAGGGGCGACTCCTGCTCGTCGTCGTGCACAACGCGGCCGGAGACCAAGGCGCGACGTTCTTCGCCAACGTCGCGGACGCGACGCCTCTGGTGAACGGGAGCGCGACGTACGTCGTCCCCGTGGCCGACGGGGACAAGATCCACTACCTCGAGTGCGACGGCGCCGTCTGGCGCGCCGGGCCGATCCAAACCGCGAACCTTACGGTCACGCTCGGCTGGCTCTTCGAGCAGCTCTCGATCGCCGACCTCTCCGACGTGTCGGGAGTGACCGGGTCCGGGGACGTAGTCGCCATGCAGCTCGCGCCGCAGGTCGTCAATCCGCGGATCGACAACGCCGTGATCCGCACGGCCCCGGGATTCCTGAACGCGCAGCACGACCACTCGGACGCCGCGAACGCGGGGCAGATGGTTGGGGCGACGGCTCTCTCGGACGCGACCGCGACGCCGGCCGCGTCGAAGATCCCGATCGCGGACGGCGGGGGGAAACTCGCGGCCGGCTGGCTGCAGGAGGTCCTCGCGCTCGCCGACATGACGGACGTCACGGCGAAGACCGGAACCGGCACGGTCGTCGTCATGGACACGTCGCCCGCGATCGTCATGCCGACGATCGCGTCGATGGTCAACGCGAACCACAATCACCAGGACGCGGCCGGCGGCGCGACGCTCGACCACGGCGCGGCATTGACCGGCCTCGGAGATGACGATCACGTTCAGTACGCGGCCGTCGCGGGCCGCAGCGTCGGGCAGACGATCATCGGCGCTCTCTTCGGCGGGATCGGGCCGCCCTCCCTGACCCTGAAAGGCGTCGCGTCCGGCGGGGGCGGATGGATCTCTCTCGTCGATCCCATCCTGCTGACGGATCAAGCCGCGGATCCGACTTCGGGACTGCTCCAGCGCAACGGAGCCCTGATCAAGTGGCACGACGGGACCGCGGTCCGGAAGCTGATCTCCGACCTCGACGCGACGGCGACGCCGACCGCCTCGAAGATCCCGATCGCGGACGGGAGCAACAAGCTCGCCGCGGGCTGGCTCTCCGAGGTGCTCGCGCTCGCCGACCTCTCGGACGTGACTGCCAAGACCGGCACGGGAACCGTCGCGGTGATGCAGGGCTCGCCGAACCTGATGACGCCGACGATCGCCGACCTCACCAACGCGACGCACACGCACCAGGCGGCCGCGAGCGGGGGGCTCCTCCAGGGGCTCGCGCAGCTCATGGACACGAGCGGAAGGTGCGTTCGGTCGACCCTTCCGAACATCAACACGGGGATGATCCTCGTCTCCAACACGGCCTACTTCGTGTACCTAGGCCGTGTCACCGTCACGAGCACGTTCGCGTTCGTGCGCTTCGCCGTTCGGACGGCCGGGGCCGGCGCGCAGACGGCCGAGGTAGGTTTCTTCTCGACGCCGACCGCCCCCTCGCGGGCCAATCAAACGGTGACGAAGCTGGCGGCCACCGGGACGGTCGACGACCTCACGGGCACGGGCGTCAAGGGCAACACGAACACGCTGGCGATCTCCGTCGCGGCCGGAACGCACCTGTGGGCCGGGATCAGGACGGCTATGGCGACGACGCAGCCGTCCCCGTACGCGCTCATCGCGGACCGCGGCCACGGCCGAATCCTCTCTACGGCCGCCTCGGGAGCCCTGACGGGGGCCGGGCCGTGGACCGGGGCCCTCATCACCGACGCGGGGACGACCCTGTGCCCGGACCTGGAGGGCGCGCTCGATTGACGACGCCCCGAGGCGTGATCGAGGCCCCGCGCTCGACCCGGCTCGTCCTGGTGGGCCAGGCGCCCGGCCGTTCGTCGGGCCCGGCCCGGCCGATCATGGGGCCGTCCGGGCGTCGCCTGGCGGAGCTCGCCGGGCTGGGGTTCCCGGGCGAGTACGAGGCCTGGTTCGAGCGGCTCAACCTCCTGCCGGAGTACCCCGGGAAGGGGTCTAGCCAGAACGACGCGTTCGTGCTCGCCAGGGCCCGCCTCGCGGCCTGGGAGCTCTTCCCCGCGCTCGTCGGCCGGCGGGGCGTCCTGCTCGGGCGCGGCGTCGCCGACGCGTTCCGGCTCGGCGGGAGCGGGCGCGACGGCCGGCGGGCGCTTTTCGAGTGGCGGTTCGTCTGCCGCCGCGAGGTGCGCTGCCGCGCGTCCGGGGACCTCCTGCGCCGGACGCTCGACTCCTGGCCGGCGCGCGAACCGGCGCCCTCTTGGGCGGCCCGGGAGCGGTTCCTCGCGGCGATGGTCCCGCACCCCTCGGGGGTCAGCCACTGGTGGGACGAGCGCGAGCACCGCGAGGCCGCTGAGCGGTTCCTCCGGGGGGTCGTCGCGGCGACGCGGCTCGCTACGACGCGCCGCTGAGCGCGGAGCGCTCCTCCCCGGTAGCGCTCACGGCGGGGCCCGAAACATCCCGGCCTCGAACGCCGTGCCGGGCGATCCAGTAGGCGTCGGCGATCCCGTCGTGCAGCGCCCCGCCGACGTACGTCGCGCCGCGCAGCGCCGGGCATTCGGACACGGCGCGGCGGGCGACCTCGAGCTTGAGGTTCTTGCGGTGCGCGGCGAGCACGCGCGACTTCTCGCGCCGGTTCCGTTCGTGCTCGGCGTGGATCAGCGGGTCGAGCGAGGGCTGCGTCGGCTTGCGGACGGACGAGGGGCGCGACGGCAGTCCGCCCATAGACGCCTGCCACTCCTGCGCCGAGACCTCGACGAGCGGGAGGCCGAGGAGCTCCACGACGGCGCAGATCGCGCCGTAGAGGATCCCGCTCGTCATGCCGTCCATCGCGCCGCGGCCGGGCATCGCGATCTGCTTCTCGACGAACGCCACCGACCCGGCCGGCCGCACGTCGAACAGCCTCGAGAACGCGACCGCGTCGAGCCGGCGGCGCTTGGCCCCGCCGACGATCGGAAGCTCGACGGCCGAGACGAGCTGGTAGTAAGGAGCGAGCGCGACGAGCGCGCCACGGACGCCGGGGTCGATCCCGAAAACGATCACGGCAGCTCCAGCGATCCGGCGCCAGGGAGACGCGGCAGGAAAACGTGCCAGGCGAACGCCCCGCCGTGCGTCTGCGCCGTGCCGACGTACTCGCTTCGGAAGAGGCCGAGCGCCTCGTGGCCCGTCCCGCGCACCACGACCTCGACGGTGATCTTCGGCGCCTCGTCCTCGACCAGCATCCAGAGAACGAGCTGGTCGCGCCCCCCGACGGGCTGGTTCTGGACGCCGAGCGGCGAAGCGACGCGGGGCACATCGATAATCTGCGAGTCGAGGATCCCGAGCGGGTACTTCCAGATCGTTCTCAACGCAGCACCGCCTTCGTTTCGACCATGACGTGCGCCTCGAGGACCCGCGCGCGGATACCGGCGCTGCGCTGCTCGCGCGGGATCGCGATCGTCGCGACGCCGCCGTACGCCTGGACGACTAGGCCGAACAGCTCGGCGCGTTTGAGGATCTCCTCGTACGCCCTCTCGGCGGCATCGTCGGGAGGCGCGCTCGCCTTGGCCCGTCCGGAGGCCGAACGCTCGCTGGCCGCGGGCCTCACGCCACACCCGCCGCGACGTGCGCCTCGCTGCGAAGCTCGCCGCCGGTCGCCTCGCCGGTCAGCACGTGGACGCCGGCCGCCGCGGCCTCGCGGTCGACGTAGTCGCGCCCCTCGGGGTCGAGCGCCTCCCACGCCTCCTGCCGCACCGCGACGATCCCGCCGCGGCCGACGTGCGCGATCACCGCGGGGAGCGCGATCCGCCAGAGCTCGCCGGTCGAAAGATCGGAGAGGTACGTCTCCCCGCGCTTGGTCTCGAGCACGAGCCGCCCGGCGACCATTCGGATCCCGGCCGGCGAGGCGCGTCCGATCGCGCGCGCGACGACCTCCTCGCACCCGGCCGCGCAGGCGCGCAGCTCGCCCGCCTCGTCGAGGTGCGCCTGCACCCGGCGAAGGACGCCCGCGGCCTCCTCGGCCTTCTCCTTCGCGCGCCGGACGACGGCGCCGTGCTCCTGCGCCTTGCGCGCGGCCTCCACCACGGCGACCTGCGCGCGGACGTCGGCGGCCGCGCGAGCCGGATCGGCCGCCCCCGCCGTTCCCTCAAGCGCCAGGCGGGCCGCGTCGCGCAGCCGCTCTAGCCGCGCCGCGTCCTCCGCCCGCCCGCGGGCAGCGCTCGCGCGCTCGCGCGCCGCGGACAGGACCGCGCTCGCCTCCCGCCGCGCGGCGGCGAGCGCCGAGTCGACCGCCCCCGTCGCCTCAAGGCGTCGGCGCCGCGCTTCCTCGGCCCGGGACTCGGCAAGCACCACCGCGGCCCGGGCAGCCTCTACCTCGCCCTTCGCCAGCTCGTGCGCGTCGATAGCCGCGGCCGAGGCCATCGCCGCGTTCTTGACCTCCGGGGTCTCGCCCCGGTTCGCGACGTCGAGAGCGACCTGCGCCGCAGCGAACGCGGCGTCGGCCTCCAGGATCGCGCCCTCGATCGCCTCCGCGCTCTCTGGCTCCTCCGTGGTCGCCAGGACCTTCTCCGCCGCGGCCCGCGCCTCGACGGCCCGGCGGGCCTCGCGCTCACGCTCCTCCCGCGCGGCCAGCTCGCGCACGGACGCCTCGGCCGCGGCCGCCAGTTCGCGCTCGTCGCTCGGGTCGTCTAGCGGAACGCCGTCCGACGCGGCGGTCAGCCCGGCGACCATCCCGCGCAGCCCGTCGGCCTGCTTCTCCTCGTTGCGCGCCGCTAGCTCGAAGTCGCGCTTGAGCCACTTCTGCATCTCGGGCACCGACTCCGCGCCGCGCGTCTTGGGCCCGCTCGCGAGCCCGGCTACCGCCTCGACGCGCGCGCGGCCGAGGACCTCGGAGAAGAGGTCGAGCGAGGCATCCACGCCGCCGACGCGGCAGAGGAACTTGGCGCGCTCCATGTCGGCCGCCTCCGGGTCCTTGATCCCCGGCTCCGGGATCACGCTCGGGTCGAGGTCGTGCTCGAGGTGCGCGACCTCGAGCTCGCCCTGCCGGACGACTTTGTGCCCGATCGTCAGCCGCGCGCCGAGGCCGGAGACACGGCCCTCGAGCGTGCCGTCGCGCGGCGTGAGGTCTACCTTCGCGCCGACCAGGGCGCGCACGGCGTCGACGCTCGTCGTCTTGCCCGCTGCGTTCGGGCCCTTGAGTACGGTGACGCCCCCGCCCGGCTTGAGGCGGATGGCGAGGCGCTGGATGGGCCCGGTGTTCTCGATCTCGATCGTTTCTGCTTCGGCGTTCACGGTTCGTTCTCCTGCGGCGGTCACGGGTAGGGATGGAAGGGAAGGCCGCCCGGGTCGGTCGGGGCGCGCGCGGCGGAGCTGGGCGCGGCTGTGAGACGGTCCCGTGCTCTCGCCCTCGGGGTTCAGGTCGCGTTGCTCGCGACCCCTATTCCCGGGCGGCCAGTCGCGTTACTTCGGCTGCGTCCCGGCGATGCGCCGGATGATCAGCTCGAGCGTGGTGATCGTCTCGCGGATGGACTGCAGCTCGGCGGTCGAGGCCAGGTCGCGCTCCTCGGACTCGCCGTACACGCGCTCGAGCGTCGGTCGCGCCTTGGCGCACAGCGCGGCGAGTTCGTCGGTCGCGCGCGCCGCGCGCTCGGCGGCCTGATCGCGGATGCGCTTCGCCTCGGCTTCCTTCTCGGCGGCGCGCTGCTCGGGGGACTTCTTCGGTCGTTCGATCTTCGTGGTCACGGTTTGCGGTCCTTCCTGGGTTGCGGGTAGTGGGTGCTGGCGTCGGCGTGTTTCATCGGTCGAATCGGGGCTCGCGTATCACCCCGGAGTTCTTCCGTCGCCGGATCTCCCGGCGCACCATGCGCCGACGCCTGCTCGGCCGAGCCTCGTCCTGATTCATGACTCCGTAGAAGCGTCGCGGGATCTCCCCGCGCACCACGGGACGAGGCTCGTTCTAGACGGGGCGCCGGGCCGGATCGGGGAGGCCGCGAGAGATTGGTCGGGCTCACGGACGGTCCTCTCCGGGCGGCTCGACGCCCCTGTGCTTGTTCACGCTCATCCTAGCGCCTTGCGCGTGCGGACGAGCCATTCGACGAGCGGCCACGCGATCGCGACGACGATCGCGGCCGCGAAGATCGCGGCGGCGCCGAGGGCGAGCGCGCGCTCGGGTCCGTTCAGGTCAGCGGCGCGCATCGGAGACCTCCTTCGCGACGACGTGCAGCTCTAGGTCGCTCTCGCGCTGCGCCTTGCACTCCGGGCAGAAGTAGTTGCCGTGGCAAACGGCGCCGCACTTCTGGCAGACGAGGTGCTCGTGCGGGACGGGTAGCGCGCATCCTGCGAACGGGCAGTGGTCGCGCATCAGGACGGGCGGGTGCTTCATCGGGTCGTCTCCCTCGGCGCGCGGGCGGCGCGCTTGATCTCGCACCGGCGCCGCGCGCCGGCGCAGTCCATCTTGCCAAGGGCGTAGCCTGACCTGAACGGCCCGGCGCCGAGCACGTTCCACGCGGCGGTCTCGCCGACCGACGCCCCGAACTCCCGCGCGAGCTCGGCGCGCGCCGCCTCCTCCTGCTCGAAGGTCGGGCGGTTCTCCAGAGCCGCGTCGGAGCGCCCGAGCTCTATCCCGAGCCTCGTCGCGATCTTCATGACGGCGGCCGTGTCGAGGATGTCGTGCCGGGGATTCATCGGCCACCTCGGCACCCGCACCGCGCGCCGTGCCGCAGCGGCGCATCGCACCACGGGCAGGTCGCGTCGTCCGGCACGCTGGCCTCGTCGCCGAACAGCTCCTCGACTAGCCGCAGGAGAACGTCCGCGTGGCAGGCGAGCGGCGCGCAGTAGCAGGCGAGGTCGCGCCCGCGCAGCTCGCCGAGCGCGGCCATCAGGTCCGGCCGCGCGCGCACGTGCGCCTCGTACCGGGCGAGGATCGCGCGCTCGCGCTCCGGGCTCGCGCGGTCCGCGCGCGTGACGCGGACGGGGTTCCCCCACTTCGTGGGGCGCCCGACGTAGACCGCGCCCGGCGGGACACGATGCTCGTGGTGGTAGCGGTTGACGACCTTCGGCACGGCTACACACCCTCCCTGGTCGTCTCCGGACTCGGCGCAGGCGAGAAGCCGAGGTACGGCACCCGCATCCGCAGCGTGCGGCGCCCGGTGACGGGGTCCTCGCGCTCCGTCGTCTTCGTGCTCATCTGAACCCTCGTTGGGCCTCGCGGGCTTCCGGCCCGCTCTTGCCTCGCGCCCATCTTGGCCGAACGGCCCGGGGCCGCTCCACGGAAAAGGGCAAAATCGGCGGCGCCGTAAGTCCGTGCCACGCCTAGCCTCCCCGAAAACGGGAAAAATCGTAGCGGGAGGTAGACGCCCGCCCCCACCGTTGCCTAGGGTACCCACGCCGTGACCAACCGCCCCGTCCCCTCGCGCCCCGGGCGCCCTCGCGCCGACGATCGGCGCGTCCGGCTGAATCCTGCCGCCGTCCGGCTGCGCCGCCAGGCCGCCGGGCTTTCGGTGCGCGAGTTCGCCGAACGGCTGCGGGCGCGCGGCGCCACGACGGCCTCGGACTGGACCGTGCGCAAGTGGGAGCGCGGCGAGAAGGGCGCGACCATCGCGGCCGCGCGCGGGATCGCGCGCCTGCTCGGGTGCTCGGTCGAGGATCTCCAGCGGGAGCCGAGGCTGCGATGAGCCTCGTTCACAACGGCGGCTTCGTCGCCGGCCCGCGCAGCGCCGTCTTCCTGATCCGGGTCGCGTGCTCGAGCGGCTGCTGCCGGCGCTACGTCGCCGGACTCGGCGAGGTCACCGGCTGCGCGCAGGCGGCCCGAGCGATCGAGGCGCCGCTAATCGACGCGGCGATGGACCTCGTAATCGCCCACGTGCCGCCGGCGCAGCGGCGGTTCGTCCGCCCCGTCGAATACGTCGAGGCCGCGGTGCGCGCGGTGGCCGAGGAGAACTAATGGACGTCACCGCCCCCGTCGCGCCCCCGCCGCTCTGGCCGCACCAGCGAGGCATGATCGACTTCGCGATCGCGAAGCGGCGCGCGATGTGGGACGCCTGGATGCGCACCGGCAAGACGCGCTCGGCGGTTGAGGCGAACTCGCGGGAGAAGAACAGGCTCTGCCTCGTCCTCGGGCCGAAGATCGTCGGGCCGGTCTGGCGCGCGCAGGTCGCGCGCTACGCGCCCGAGCCGACGCGGGTCCTGCTCGCGCACGAGGGCCCGGTCGCGAAGCGCGCGGAGGAGCTACGCCGCGCGCTCGAGCGCGACGACGGGCGGCCGACGATCGCGTTCGTGAACTACGACTCCTGCTGGCGCGCGCCGATGTCGTCGATCGTCGCCGGCGTCCAATGGGACCGCGTCGTTTGTGACGAGGTGCACCGGATCAAGAGCGCGACCGGCCGCACGTCGAAGTTCGTGCGCGAGGCTACGCGCTTCGTGCCGCGGCGCCTGGGCATGACCGGGACGCTGATGCCGCACTCCCCGCTCGACGCCTGGGGCGAGTACGCCTTCGTCGACCCGGCGGTGCTCGGGCACTCGTTCGTCGCGTTCAAAAACCGGCATTGCGAGATGGGCGGGAAGAAGATCCGCGTCTGCGGCCGGTGCAAGCGCCGCGCGGACTACTGCCGTTGCTCCTCGCCGATGCTCCAGGACCGCAGCGTCGAGATCGTCGGCTGGAAGAACCTCGACGAGCTGGCGGCGCGGATCGCGCCGCACACCTACAAGGTCCCGCGCGAGGTGCTCGACCTCACGCCGTCGACGCGGCAGCGCCTCTACGTCGAGCTCGGGCCGGAGGCGAAGCGCGCCTACCGGGAGTTGCGCACGAACCTGGTTTCGCAGGTCCGCACGGGTGCGATCACGGCGAAGAACGCTGCGGTCCTCGTCCTGCGCCTCCAGCAGATCACGGGCGGAGCGGCCCCGATCGACGAGGGGACGTCGACGCGGACGGAGACGATCGACTCGGCGAAGGAGGACGCGCTCGCGGAGTGGATCGAGGGCCTCGGCGGCGAGCCGTGCGTCGTCGTCTGCCGCTTCCGGCACGACCTCGACGTAGTGCACCGCGCGGCGGCCAAAACGTCGACGGACGACGCGGATGGGGATCCTCGAGCGCCCGGCGCGGCGGCCGCCGCGCGGTCCCTCGAGCTGTCGGGCCGGCGCAACGAGCTAGAGGCGTGGCGCGAGGGCGGCGCGCAGGTCCTAGCCGTGCAGATCCAGAGCGGCGGGATCGGGATCGACCTCACCCGCGCGCGATACCTCATGTGCTACTCGGTCGGCTACTCGCTCGGCGACTTCCAGCAAGCGATGGAGCGCGTGCACGGGCCCGACCAGAAGCGACCCGTCGGTTACTACGAGCTCGCGGCGCGCGGGACGATCGACGGGCGCGTGTACCAGATGCTGAACGAGAAGAAGGACGTGATCGACGGCGTCCTAAAGCTGCTGAAGAACGGAGATCCCGATGACGACGGAACCGACGACCTCGACGCCTCCCCCTTCTGATCCGGTCGTTCCCGGCCTGCCGCTCGACCGGCTGCGCGCCTTCGTGCGCGAGCGCCGCGCGATCGACGCGGCCGAGGAGGAGCTGAAGCGGCGGAAGCTCGAGCACGAGTACCTCGGCCAGGCCTTGCTCCCGATCATCGCGGAGTGCGGAGTCCCGAACGTGCCCCTGTACGTCGACGGCGAGCGCGTGACGGTCTACCCGCACCACATCGTGAACATGAAGCGGCTCGAGGGCGTCCAGTCCGAGGACGCGATCGAAGCGCTGCTCGCGAGCGAGGACACAAAGTTCATGGTCAAGCCGAACTACAACTCGCAGACGCTCGGCGCCTGGTGCCGCGAGCGCCTCGCGGACGGCGGCGCCCTGCCCGAACCCCTCCTGCGCGCGTTCGAGCCGCGGGAGGAAATCGACCTGCGCGTGCGCAAGGACAAGGACGTCGAGTCGACGTCCCGCCGCTCCGCGAGGACCCTGAGAAACCCCTAGGAGAGAAGTCATGACAGAAGAAAACAAAGCGCTCGCGGTGATCCCCGCGGACGCCTACGCGGTCACGAAGACCGACGGGCTCGTCGAAGCGCTCGCCGACGCGTTCGAGAACCAGGGCGCCACCGTCTGGAACCTGACGCAGCTTCGCGTCCCCGCCGGCGGCGCGACCGTGTGGTCGATCAACACGCTCACCGGCGAGGAAAACCCGAAGGGGATCGAGGGAGTGCTCGCGCTCGTGAAGGGTCGGCAGCGCGCCTGGTGGCGCGACGAGGTCGGGGCCGGCGACAAGCAGCCGCCGAACTGCGAATCGCACGACGGGCTCATCGGCTTCGGCGACCCGTCGCTCGACCAGAACACGCCCGGGCGCCACGAGTGCGCGTCGTGCCGATGGTCACAGTTCCGCAGCGACCGCAAGGGGGGGAAGGGCCAGGACTGCAACCAGGTCGCGCGTATCTTCCTGTTCCGACCGTCCTCGCGCCTGCCGATCCACCTGAACGTGCCGGCGGCGAGCCTCAAGAACCTCACGCGATACCAGCTCGACCTGATCGACTCGGGCCGCGTCTACCACGCCGTCGTGACGCGGCTCAAGCTGCAGAAGGTTACGAACGCCGCAGGCAAGGACTACTCGCAGATCGTGTTCGAGTTCGTCGGCGACCTGGCGCCGGACGCGGCGAAGCGCGTCGCGGAGCTCAAGCGGTCGCTCGAGGCCGCGACGGGCCGCGTGGTCTCGCTGCGTCCCGAGGACGTGCGCGTCGTCGAGGGGACGCCCACGGCTGCATCCGTCACGAACCTGGACGACCTGGTGATCGGCGACTAGCGAGCCGGCCCTCCCGCCGGCACCGCACTGTGGACTCGCTCGCCTTCCTGGGATCCCTCTTCGCCGACGCCGTCGGTCCGCGCTCGCGGATCGTGGTGTGGTCGGCGAAGCGATCGACGTGGTGCGAGAGCGCGGCGCAGGCCTCCGGGGTCTGCGCCGCGCTCGACCCGCACGGTGACGTCTACTTCGGCGTCGCGCTGCAGGACCCCGAGGCCGCGCTCGAGGAGGCGATCCGGCGCTCGGACGAGAAGCACGGGCACCACAACGGGATCAGCCTGACCGTCGTTCGCGGCTTCGCGACGACGGCCCGCGCGATCGGGGGCGCGTGGTGCGACCTCGACGTCGACGGCCCCGGCCGAAAGAAGACAGGGCTGCCGAAGAGCGTGGCCGCGATCCATCGCGCGCTCGACCTACTCCCCCTTCGGCCGACGTGGCGAATCTTCACCGGCGGCGGGATACACGCCTGGTGGCGGTTCAAGGAGCCGTGGGTCCTCGAGGACGACGCCGAGCGCGCGCGAGCTCGTCGGCTCGTCGAGGGATGGCAGCGAGAGATCGCGCGGCAGTCGGGGTTCACGGTCGACCCGACCGCGGACCTCGCGCGCGTGCTGAGGCCGCCGGGAACGACGTCGCACAAGTACGGCGAGAAGGTCCGGCTCGACGCCTCCGAGGCGCTCGAGTTCAACCCGAGCGACTTCGAGGAGTGGCAGGCGGAGGAGGCGCCGGCCCGGCCGGCTGCGGGCGAGTCGCCGAAGCACCGCTTCGTGCTCCGGCCCGACGCCGAGCCGCCGCTCGCGAAGGTAGAGACGCTGCGCTCGATGGACGCGCGCTTCGCCCGCACATGGGCCCGGCAGCGGCCCGACTTCCCGAGCCAGTCCGAGTACGACCTGGCCCTCGCGACGATGGCGTCCCGCGCCGGCTGGTCGCCGCAGGACACGGTCGACCTCCTGATCGCGCACCGGCGGATGCACCACCTGCCGGACAAGCTCCGGGTCGACTACTACGAGAATCGGCTCGCGCTCGCGCGCGTCGGAGTCGACGGGCTCGAGGCCCACGAGCGCCTCGTCGACGTCGTCTCGGAGCCGAAGCCGACGACGCCCCAGGCCGTCGAGGAGGAGCGGGCCCGACTGAACGTCGACCTGTCGAAGCTGCTCGGGTTCAAGGTTCTGCGCGTGATCCGCTACCTCGGGGACCCCCCGGCGTTCCGGCTGGAGCTCCCCGAGGGGAAGATCGACCTCGGCGACGTCGACTCGATCCTCCTCCCGTCGCGATTTCGCTCGCGCGTGGCGGCCGTGTCCCTCGCGGTGATCCGGCAGTTCAAGGGGCACGAGTGGGGTCCGATCGCCCAGGCGATCCTGCGGGCCTGCGAGGACCGAGACCTGGGGAGCGACTCGACGATCGAGGCCGTGGTTGAGGAGTGGGTCGGTTCCTTCCTGGCGGACAACCCCCCGGCGCTCGACAAGAAGGCCGCAGTCGCCTCCCGCCGGCCGTGGGCCGACGAGACTGGGGTCTACCTGTTCCTCGCCGAGCTCCAGAGCTGGGTCACGTTCCACGGAGGGGAACGGCTCGGGCGCAAGGCGCTGGCCCAGAGGCTCAGGACGTACGGCGCGACGCCGAGCAAGACCAGTGCGGCCCGCGACGGGAGCATGACGTCGTACTCGGTCTGGCGCGTCGGAGGGGTCGATTTCGCCGCCGCATATATGGAACGCGCGCGCGCGCGCACGCGCGCGCCTATCCGTGCGCGCGAGAGCGCAGAGGAGCCCTCAGAGGTCGGAAAGTAACTACGTGGCGAAACTCTATATTCTAGGCGGACTTACGTCGACGGAAGCTGGTAGCCTAGTAACCATATGGCTACGCGTCGCGCGCGGGGGCGCGAATCTCGTATCCAACTCGCTACTTCGCGTAGCCATCTTCGGCGTCCCGAGTAGGCATCCGGAGCGGCTCGAACCGCGCGGAAAGACGGCGGCCCGATGACGCTCAAGGAATACCGCGTCGTCGGGCCGCCTTGACGACGGAACGGGGAAGACGACGTATCTCTCGAAGCAGGTCCGGCTGGGCGTGGACAAGTTCGGACCGAGCGGCGTGGTGGTCGCGTCGCTGACCCGGGCGGCCGCCCGGGAGGTCGCCGGGCGGGACCTCGGCGGCCTCGTCGAGGAGAACGTCGGGACGCTGCACGCGCTCTGCTGGCGCGCCCTGGGGCGCCCCAGGCTCGTCGCGGACCAGCTCGCCGAGTGGAACCAGGCCCACCCCCACTGGGCGCTCTCCGGGGCCCGCGACTCGGCGGACGAGGCGCCTGCCGCAGTCGACCCGCGCAAGGGCGCTCCGGGGGACGAGCGCGTCGAGCGCATGGAAAACCTCCGGCAGCGGAGGGTCCCGCCAGAGGCCTGGCCGGAGGACGTCGGCGCCTTCGCCGCCGCGTGGGGCGACTGGAAGAGCAAGGCTGGGCTGCTCGACTTCACCGACCTGCTGGAGCTCTGCCTACGCGACGGCGTCTCGCCGGCCGGCTCGCCGAGCGCCGGGTACTTCGACGAGACGCAGGACTGGTCCCCGCTCGAACTCGCTCTCGTTCGACAATGGGCCGAGGAGATGGATGGGATCGTCCTAGTGGGCGACCCGGCGCAGTGCCAGCCGGCCGGGACGATGGTTGACGTCGTTGGGGCCGGGCCCGTCCCGATCGAGTTTCTCGACCCCAAGAAACACCGCGTCCAATCCTTCGACTCGCGCGAAGGGACGATCTGCGGCCGTGGGCGGAGCACGCGCGCGAGCTCCGGGAGACGATTCAATGTCGCCCGACGACACTACGAGGGAGAGATGCTGCGCGTGACCGTGGGCCTGTCGTCGACGGAGTGCACTCCGGATCACGTCTGGGTGGCTCGGTGGAATCCGGACGCTCGCAGGAAGGGCCGATGCTGCGTGTATCTCATGCGCCGCGGCGATCGCTGGCGAGTCGGCTGGTGTCAGGTCTTCAACGCAGACGGCGGCCTCCACCTCTGGATGCGCGCGCGACTAGAAAAAGCCGACGCGATCTGGGTCTTGGAGGTCGTCGACTCGCGAGCTCGAGCGTCCGAAATCGAATCGGCTGTAGCCGCCAGGTACGGCCTGCCGACCATTTGCTTCGAGCCGCGTCCAGAATCGACGCGGGGGCACATGACTCGCGAGTCGATCGAACGCGTCTTCGGAGCGCTCGCTGAGATTGACCTGACGGTCAGAGCGAAGGAATGCCTGAAGCGCCACGGGCGCGAGGTCGCATGGCCGCTGATCTCGAATCCTAGGCCGAAGGGCCGAAACACCATCTTTCGAGTCAGGGCGTGCAACCTGATCGAAGAGCTGATGTGCGTCCCGGTCACGTGGCCGAACGGTCGCGATGTTCGGTGGCTGCCCGTATCGATCGAGATCGAGGATGAGTTCGAAGGGCCGGTCTACTCGCTCGAGGTCGAGCGCGACGTGACCTACGTCGCCGACGGGATCGTCACGCATAACTGCCTTTACTCGTGGCGAGGCTCGGCGCCGCGCGGGTTCCTCGAGCCCGCGATCGATGAGAAGGATTGGCGCGTGCTCGCGCAGAGCTACCGCGTCCCCCGCGTCGTTCGGGACGCCTCGCTCGCCTGGATCAGGCGCTGCGAGACCGAGGTCGACTTCGAGTACCACGCGCGCGACGACGACGGCGAGCTCGTGACGATGAACGGCGGCGGCTACCTCTCGCGCGGCCTGGGCGACGGCGAATGGGTGGCCGACGAGCTGGAGCGCCGGACCGAGAACGGCGACACGGCGATGGTCCTCGCGAGCTGCGCCTACATGCTGCAGGCGACGATCCGCTCGCTGCGCGCGCGGGGGGCGCCGTTCTGGAACCCGTGGCGCACGAAAAATGGAGCCTGGAACCCGTTGCGCGGCGGCGCCGATCGGTTGGTCTCGATGATCCGCCCGATGAGGCCCGACCTGCTCGGCGGAACCGACCCGTCCCGGGTGCGGGTTTGGACCTTCCCGGAGCTCCTCCGGTTCCTCGAGCCCGTCGAGGCCGAGGGCGCGCTACGCAAGGGGGGCAAGAAGCACCTGCAGGCCCGAGCGCGCGACGACGCGAAGCTGGCAAACCCGCTCCCGGCGACGTCGACGGACCTCGAGGCGATCCTGGAGCCGGCTGCGCTCGGATCCCTGCGCGAGGCGATGATGAGCCCGGCGCCCTGGCGCTGGCTCGGGGATCGTCTCCTGGAGAGCTGGCGCGCGCGCCTGGAGTACGCGCTCGCGGTCTGCGAGAAGCGCGGCGCCCGCGCGCTCGTCGACGAGCCGCGGATCGTGACCGGGACGGTGCACTCGACGAAGGGCGCGGAGGCGACGCACGTCCTGCTCTCGCCCGAGCTGTCGACGTCGGGCGCCGACGAGTGGGTGCGGGGAGGCGAGCACCGCGACGCGGTGCGGCGAGTGTTCTACGTCGGGATGACGCGTGCGCGCCGGTCGCTCACGCTACTGTCCCCCAGCGGAGGAAGGAGCGTTCCGTGGCAGAGATGAGCGAGCTAGACGAGGACTGCGACGGGAGCCTGCGAACGACCGAGGACTGCCGCATGAAGTACACGCCGCAAGGATTCGCGACGACCGAGCCGAGCCGCGTCGAGCGACTCGGCAAGGACCCGCTCGAGCCGTACGCGAGCTGGGGCGACGCGAAGGCTGCGCTCGACCTCTTCGTGAAGCGCGTGCGCGACGCGCGCGACAACTTCGCCGTGCCCGACGTCGTGCTCGCCTTCGGCGCGACATTTCGCCGCGAGGGCCGCGTCGAGGCGTTCATCGCTGCGGTCTCGATCGGCGACCCGATGCGCGCGGAGCTGCTCGCGACGAAGGCGATGGCCGTCGCCGGCGAGGAGCGGCGCAAGACGCTCGACGGAGTCCTGCGGCCAGGTGCATCCGTGCCGCCGAAGCCGTTTCGCGTGCCCGACCCGAAGCCGATCCAGGGGCTGCGTCTCGGTGGGGATGATGCGGATGGAGAGCCGCCCGCGCAGCCGAAGCACGGCCACGGGTTCAAGCACGTGCCGTGCGAGACGGCCGGAGAATGGATCGATCGAGTTCGCAGAACGAAGATCCCATTGATCGATGCGCCGTTTACGGCCATCTACCCGGTCGACCCGCGCGACGGCGGAGAGTGGACGCGCGAGCGCCTCGAGTCCTTCGTCGCCGAACTTGCGCCGGCACCGAGGAAACCATGAGCGACGACATTGCTCATGTGTCGATCGCGAAGCTCCGCGCGATCGCGCGTGCGCCGGACCCGCTCGAGGCGATCCGCGCTGCGACCGCAGACGGCGCCGCGATCGGCGACGTCGTGCGCGCGCTGGCGCGGGAGGCCTGGTGGTGCCGCGAGCCGCTGGCGATCATTCGCGGCGATGGCCCGCTGGAGCACGCCAGCGACGGGATACACGCGACCAACGTTCGAAACTTCGCAGACGACCGCGGGCTGTACCGCGGCCACCCCTAGCAACCCGGTAGAGAAAGGAACGCAGCAAGCATGGCCCTGGAGAAGTTCGGAGTAGCAGCGCTCGCCAAGATCGACGAGGGTCGGATCGGCGTGGCGTTCGATGAGGCGATCAAGCGGTGCGAGGCGGATTGCAAGGACCGCCCCGCGCTGAAGGAGGCTCGGAAGATCACGCTCACGGCGACGATCGTCCCGAGCGTGGCGCCGGACGGCGAGATGGAGAGCTGCGACCTGCAGTTCGTGATCAAGGAGACGATCCCCGACCGCAAGACGCGCGTCTACAACGCAATCTCGAAGCGCGGCGGGCTCTACCTCAACGAGCTATCGCCCGACGACGCGCGGCAGCTCACGCTCGACGAGAAGGAAGGCCCGAGGAAGGCGGTGGGCGATGCTCGCTGACTTCCTAGACAGGCTCGTCGCGCTGGCGAACAAGGCGAACGACGTCCAGGTGCACGAGGTCCCCGGGTTCCCGAACCACGTCGCTCTGCGCAGCGGGACGGCGGTCGATCTGAAGGAGAAGCCGGCGCGCGGCCGGTTCTACGTGATCCGGTCGCTCGGCGACCTGATCGCGCTCGTGAAGGACAAGGCCATCTGCACGGCGCCGGAGGTGTTCCACGGCGGCGGCCTAGGGAGCCAGGGCGTGCGGGTCGTGCTCGACCGCGCGAAGCGAACGGAGGTCGCGTTCATGCCGACCCACGAGACGGATCGATTCGCAACGCTGCGCAAGCTGCGCCGCGAGCCGACCGGGATGTTCGTGCCCGAGGCGATCCGGCTTCTGCGGTTCGACCTGCAGGCGGTCGGCGCCGACGCGCTCGTCGCGGCGCTGCGGCGCGTCGACTTCAAGCGGACCGAGGCCGGCGGGGCGACGACCGAGCACGGGCGGGAGAGCCTCGGCCGATCGGTCGAGGCGATCGTCCAGCAGGCGGCCGACATACCCGAGATGTTCGTTGCGAACGCGCCGATCTACCAGGTCGACGGCCTGCGCCACATCGCGCCGGCGGTCCCCTGCGGCGTCTACCTCGACGTCCACGCGCAGAAGGTCGCCCTGCGGCCTTACGCGGACGCGATCGAGGAGGCCGTCAGCGCGGCCCAGGCAGAGATCCACGCGATCCTGACGGCGGCGCTGCCTGGCGTTGCGGTGTTCCAGGGCGAGCCGGTGCTCGAGGGCGAAGAGTAGGGCGACCGTGCCGACGTCGACGAACCAGGCTGTGCTCCAGGCGGCGGAGGATCTCCGTCGCCTGGGGCTCGAGCCGACCGACCGCGGCAACGGGCACCTCCAGGTGCGCGTCGGCCGCGGCCGCGTCGTGAATTGGTACCCGGCGTCCAGCCGGCGGTGCGCGTACGTGAACGGCGAGCGCAGCGCGGTCGAGCGGGCGACGGCCGAGGTCGTCGCGCGCCTCGCGCGCGAGGGACCGCCAAAGAGGGCGCTGGGGCCCGTCGCCTTCCGCCCGCGGTCGGTCCCGCTGAACGCGAACATCAGCGCCGGGCTTCTGCGCGCGCTGCCCGCCGGCCTGGCGTCCGGCCTCGCGGTGAACCGATCACCGCGCGGCCTCGCGGCCACGATCGTCGCGAACGAGCACGTCGTCGCGGCAGCGCGCGCGTACCGGCCGCCGCCTGGCTGCCCCCTCGACGGGCCGCGCGCGCCGGCTGAGCCGAAGCCCCGGATGAAGCTCGACGTCTACCTGGGCGGTCTGAGCCGCGCGTACGTCCTGCTCCTGCGCGCGACTCCGGGCGGGCTGACGACGCGCGCCGCCGCGCGCGCCCTCGGGGCTCGGCTCGAGCACGTCGCGCTCGCGGAGGAGAAGGCGATCGAGGCGGGCGCGGCGACGGCCGCCGTCGAGGAGATCCGCGGCGGGCGCGTCGTGCGGGCGACGGAGGAGGTCGCGCGATGAGTGTCTCTACCTCGATCGCCTGGACCGACGCCACGTGGACGCCGCTACGCGCGCGGCGGCTCGACGACGGCAAGGTCGGCTGGCACTGCGAGAAGGTCAGCGCCGGCTGCGCCTCGTGCTACGCCGAGACGTTCAACGGCCGACGCCTGCCGAACGGCGGGACGGGCCTACCCTACGCGCGAGACAAGCGCGGCCTCTCCGAGCACTACATCGACGAGTCGATCCTCGCGCAGCCGCTCAAGTGGAGGAAGCCGCGCCGCGTGTTCGTCTGCTCGATGACGGACCTGTTCGGCGAGTGGGTTACCGACGATCAGATCGACCAGGTGTTCGCCGTGATGGCGCTCGCGCGGCAGCACACGTTCCAGGTTCTGACGAAGCGCGCGGAGCGGATGCGCGCGTGGGCGGAGTCGCGACGTCGGCGGACGAAGCACATCTCCGACGCCGGGATTCGGCTGATCGAGGAGAACGGATGGTGCGTCGAGGAGCAGTGGGAGGGATGCTTCCCGACCAGGAACGTCTGGCTCGGGGTCTCCTGCGAGGACCAGGCGACGGCGGACGCGCGGATCCCGATCCTGCTCGACACGCCGGCCGCGGTGCGGTTCGTGAGCGCGGAGCCGCTGCTGGGTCCGATCGAGTTCCAATGCGCGTGGATCGGCCACGCCGGGACGATCGCGTCGAACACGGCCGAAGAGGTTGGGTTCCGCGAGGGCGGCCGCGTCTGCATCAAGTATGGGCGCGAGATCGACTGGCTCATCGTCGGCGGTGAGAGCGGGCCCGGCGCGCGGCCGTGCGACGTCGCGTGGGTCCGATCGATCGTCGGACAATGCCGCGACGCGCTGGTGCCGTGCTTCGTGAAGCAGCTCGGCGCCAATCCGTTCGAGGTCGATCCCGATCCGACGCACGGACACTTTCCGTGCGCGATCGACGGAGCGTACAAGATGGCGATGACGTCGATCTCCTTACGCGACCGCAAGGGCGGCGACCCGAGAGAGTGGCCGGAGGACCTGCGGGTCCGGGAGTTTCCGAGATGAGGACGGTGGACGAGTGGACCGACCGCTACGCCGAGCTCCTGGTCGAGGAAGGCTGGGGCGGCGCCGGCGAGGCATACGTGCGCGAGGCCGATCGCCGCGCGCTGCGCCGGCTGGCGGTCGAGATGCGCGACGAGATCGTTTCGGCGCTCGCGCGCGCCCTCGCGGAGAAGGGTCCTCACTGGCGAAGACAACGCCGAGCGGGCGCAGATCGGCCGCTCCGTTGTGCGAGGAGCCGAGGTCTTCACTGACGACGCCCGCACGTACGATGCGCTCGGCGAGAGCTTCGCCCATGAGGCCATCGACCACTCGCGCGAGTACGTGCGCGGCCACGTCCACACGAATGGCATCGAGAACTTCTGGTCTTGCTTCAAGCGGACGCTCAAAGGGACCTACATCCACGTCGCGCCGTTCCACCTGGCACGGTACACGACTGAACAGGTCTTCCGCTTCAACGCCCGCAAGGGCAACGACTCCGACCGTTTCCGAGACGCGCTGGCCGGAGTGTTCGGCCGCCGCTTGACCTATCGACTCCTCGCCGGGATTGACGGCGCTGGGTTCATGTCCCTGACCTGAGGAAATCACGATGACCACGCTGATAGAGGAATTGCGTACTGCCGCGCGGGCCACGAGCACGCATCCAGCTTGGAGCCTGTCGGACAAGCTGCGCCGCGCCGCCGCCGTGCTGGAGGCGCTGACCGTGCTCGCCGAAGAGAAGGCCGCCGAGAATTGCTACTGCGACATGCCGGGGCCGGGTGAAGACGGCGTGATCGAGTGCGACCGCTGTCGGTTCCGTGCCGCGCTGGCCGCCAAGCCGGGGGCGCAGTGATGCCTGCCGCCGCAGACCGAAAGCCGCGCGGCTGGGGTGCGTTCGACGCGCTCGCCCGCAAACTGGCCCGCGTTCCGAAGGGAGCCGTGGACAAGGCGATTGCCAAGACTCCGAGGCGGAAGCGCCGGAAGCGTAAGGGCTGAAACGTGAGGACTACCATTGGTAGCTACTACTGGTAATGTTCATGGTGCTCCAAGTATGTCACTGCCCGGAGAAGGCGGTCCGCGCGGTGCTCGGCGCCATGCCGTGCGATCGAACGCCGTCGTGCTCGGTGACCCTCGGCGACTCGTTCAAGTGCGCGCCGTGCGCCGCGAGGTCGGGCCTATGACGCCCGCCGAACTCTCCGCCCGCCTCGCCGAGCTCCAGCGCGAGGAGTGGCACAAGCAGCCCGGCGGCCTCGACGGCGGGCAGAACGACCGCGCGCTGGCGCGGCTGGTCGGCGAGGTCGTCGGGAAGATCCTCGGCGAGCGGTCCATTCTGGAGCGCGGCGATCCTCGCCTGAACTCGCGGCGCTCCGAGGCCGTCGAAGTGCTCGCCTGCGATCTCCCGCAGGAGTGGCTGCGCGATCGATGCGAGCAGGCCGAGGCGCTGCGCGGTCTGTCCTGCGTTCCCGAGATCCGCCTCGTCCGGCAGCAGGCGCCGGGCCGCTCGAGGGTCGACCTGCACTTCTCGACACGCCGGCTCGAAAGCGGCGAGGTCGTCGTCGATCGTCTGCTGCGCGCGACGACGAGCGTCGAGTGGTCGGTCCTAGACGAGTTGGATATCGCCGAGTGGAGGCGATTCGTCGAGGACATCGCCGCGACCCAGTGCGCGCGAACAGCGCGCGACGTCCATCCCGACTGCGAGGGCGCCGCCGGCGATTCGCCGTGCGCGTCCCTCTGCGACCCGTGTCGAGCTAGGAGGATCCTGAAGTGCTGAAGTTCCGTTTCTACTTCCACCGTGCCGATGCCTGGGTCGGCTGGCGCCTCTACCGCGAGGCCCGGACGCTGCTCGTGCAGCCGCTTCCGTTCGTCGGGCTCGAGATCAAACGATGGACCGCCGAGCAGCGACGCGCCGAGGTCGACGCGCTGATCGACAGACGCATCGCATCGGCGCTGGCGGAGACGCGGTCCGCGGTCTACCGGCTGCGCGTCGAGACCGGGCTCGAGGAGGCCGGAGGATTCATGTGCGACTCGCGGCTTCTCGATCGCCTGCGCGCCGTCGAGGTCGACGTCGAACGAACGCGCGAGGAGGACTACGACCGCGCGCCCCGGTACGCGGGGACGTCGCGGCTGAGGAAGAGGTTCGCGGAGATCGTCGATCGCCTGCAAGCCGTCGCCGTGGTCGCGGAGCGCGCCGACGTGCTGTGTCGGAGCTGGGGCGACGCGAAGCTGCTAACGCGGGTGGCCGAGCTGGAAAAGCGGTGCGACGCGCAGGCGAACGCGATCATGCATCTGGAGGCGGCGGTCGCCCAGGATCGGGAGTGGCGCAAGGGGCTGATCGCCCGGCTGCCGCTGCTCGACGTGATGGACAAGGTCCGGGAGATCGTGAGCCGGAAGAACGGCCAGCGCCCCGCAACCGGAAAGAACCACGAGGGGGTCGAGACCGACTGGGTCGAGAGCAGCGCGACCGTCGCGACCGCCAAGAAGATGGTCCGCGATGGCGAGCGCCAACGCCAGGCGAGGAAGGTCAAGGGGTAGCCGTGTGGCTCTACGTTCCCTGTCTCTCTGCTCCGGCATCGGCGGCCTCGATCTCGGTCTCGGTCTGGCCCGATGGTGTCGAACCGTGTGCTACGTCGAGCGGGACTCTTTCGCCGCGTCCGTCCTCGTGGCCCGGATGGAAGAAGCGGAGCTGGATCGCGCTCCTATCTGGAACGATCTCCGATCCTTCGACGGCCGCGCGTGGCGTGGAGCGGTGGATCTCGTCGTTGGCGGGTACCCATGCCAGCCGTTCAGTGCAGCCGGGAAGCGACAAGGCGCAAACGACGAGCGCCACCTCTGGCCCGAGATCCGGCGAATCCTCGAGGAGGTCGCCCCCCCCCTCGCATTCTTCGAGAACGTCCGAGGACACCTTTCGCTTGGGTTCGCCGACGTCCTTGGCGACCTTGCCGCGCTCGGGTTCGATGCGGAGTGGGGCGTGCTCGCCGCGTCCGACGTTGGAGCCCCGCATAAGCGCGAACGGCTCTTCGTGCTGGCCCACCGCCACGGTGGCGGACGGGAAAAGCTCAAGCTGTTATGCGGGAGGGAATCCGTCTCTGGGGATGGCCGCGCAGACTTGGCCGACGCCGCGGGGGTGGGACGCAGAAGTCCGCGCGGCGCATCCGGGGACGGGCGGCGAATCGCTGGCGACGAGGGCTCTGGGGTGGCCGACGCCTCGCTCGGGGAAGCACGGCGATCCCGGATCGGGAGAACGCCATCCGACGATCATCTCGCTCTGGCCCACCCCGACGATCCCCAGCGGCGGCCGAGTGAATCCTCCGGGGACATCGGACACGGGCATGACGCCGGACGGGATCAAGAAGCAGGTGGATCTCCAGGAAACGGCGCGGCGCTGGCGGACTCCGGACTGCGGCGGCGGGTCGTCGCTGAACGGATCGGGGACGAAGCGGAATCCGCTTCTAGCGCAGCAGGCGAGTCTCTGGGCGACGCCGACCTCACACGAACGAACGCACGCGCCGAGGGCGGTGGATCACGGCGAGCAGCTCGCGAATCAGGCTGCGACATGGAGCACGCCGACGGCTCACGACGGGCGTCGTCCGTCCCTCGACGAACACTCGAAGATGGGAGCCAACCTTTCCCGCCAGGTCCACGAGACGGCGACGGCTGGCGCGAGTGGATCGAGCGGGGCGGTCCTCAACCCGTACTTCGTCGAGGCGCTGATGGGCCTTCCGCCTTCGTGGACCGTGCCGATCGTCTGCGCTGTCTCGGAAACGCCGTCGTTCCAGCCCAAGCCGAAGCGGCGTTCGCGCTGCTCGCGGAGCGAGTCATGAGGACGCGAGGTTCGGGCGGGGAGGACACGGTGGCGAGGTCCCCGTCCGACGTTCCTGATGAGCACCGGCGCCGCGCCCGGACGAAGAAGAAGGCTAGACGCGGCCCCGCCGGCGCGGCAGGATCTGCCCCGTGACCAACTCCCGCAAGCCCCGGCGCGAACGCGAGACGATCCGCGAGGACGGCCCGGGGACGACGACCATCACGACCCGGCGCCGGACCGGTGAGAGCGCCGCGGAGTTTCGGCGCCGCGCCGCGGGCAAGCTGCGCCGCGCGCGGCTGCGCGCCCTGCGCGTCGAGCTCCGGAAGCTCCAAGCAGAGCAGCGAAGAAAGGCCTACCTCCCGTCATGACCTACGGTCCGACCAAGAGCGTCACGCCCTCCGTCCTCGCCCGCAGCGGTGACGGCTCGCCGATCTGGTGCTGGGACAACGGACTCATATCGGGCCCGCTGCCGACGGCGCCGCCGATGGTCTTCGAGCTGGAGCTGCCAGACGGATCGAAGGCGCGTGCGTCCTTCCCCTCCGCGGTGAAGCGCGTGCTCGTGGACGATCCGCAGCGCGAGCGCGTGACGATGCACTGGGGCAAGGTCGTGCGCTCGGCCTGGCTCGGCCTGCGTCGCAAGGTCGCGGCCGGCGTGCACGTGTTCGTCGAGGAGCGCTCGGACAACCTGATCGTGCTCGAGGTCGTGCCCTCGAACGGCCAGATCGATCCGACGAAGCACCACTCGCACCTCGGCGCGGTGCGATACCGCGGCGCGCGGCTGAAACTACTGGACCCGACATGGGCGATCGCGGGCGAGACGGGGACCGGAGTCGTCGAGCTCTGCCCGCCCGGCGACCACTACCTCCCCTCGCGCGCCTGGACCTCGTTCCGCTTCGTCGCGTACCGGCGCACGGATCCGACCGGCCCGCAGCGAGCCGTGGCGCTCGCCGCGCGCGCCGGCCTCGTCCTGCCGCCGGCCTCGATCGTCGCGCCGGACCTGGTCTTCTACCCGCGGACCGGCCACGCGCCGCAGCAGCCGATCCCGAACCAGACCGCGCACAGCGTCATCCCGCGCGTCGGCATGCTCCACTACGACCGCGACGACGAGAGCGACCTGAACAAGCTCCCCAAGGGCGCGCCGGACGCGCCGGCGGGATGGCGCGTCGAGCCCGTCCGCGCGTGGCAGGCAAACGAGCAGTCGGCGATCGCTGCCGCGAACGACGTTCCGCGCCTGCTTGCCGGGCACCCGGTCGCGACGTTCGACGTGAACACCGGCGAGCCGGTCTACTCCGATCGGTGGCCGCAGCGCGGCGAGTACGCGCTCACGGGACAGCGCGTGCGCTTCGACCCGTGGGTGACGCCGTCATCGGGAACGCTCGTCACCGAGCAGGGCTGGGCGACGACCGCGGGCAATCGGGAGTTCAACCCGGGCCCGTGCGCGTCGAAGGCGCAGGCGATGCTGTACACGCAGCCATACGACGAGGCGCATCAGTCGCGGATCCTCGCGACGCTCTTCTCGGCGTGGTCGACGACGCGCTCGTGGGCCGCCTGGCTCGCGATGCGCACGATCGCCGCCGACGTGCTGACCTCTTGGACTCTCTACGGCCGCCCGTGGGACCAGTACTGGAAGGCATTCTCGCTCGGCACCGCGCTCGACAACGCGCGCCAGTACCCGGGCCGCGGCGGCGCGCACTACCTCCGCGAGCGCGGCTGGGGCCCGTTCTACGCGACGGCTTGCGCGCTCGTGATCGAAGCTCCGGGCCCCGACCGCGACCGCCTGCTCGGCTACCGGTCGGCGCTGCTGGAGCTCAAGGACCAGGCGTGCATTCCCTCCGGCGTCGACCACCTCGGATGGAGCGCGCACAACTACAACGACGTCCCCTGGTCGCAGCACGGGATTCCGCGCGAGTACCAGGTCGCCTCCGTCTTCCAGGTCGCGATCGAGTCGGCCGGCCTGCATGCGCTGATCGTCTCGGGCCCGCGCACGCCGTTCTCCTCCGGCTGCGTCCGGCGCATCGTCGACGCCGCGCGCTCTCTGTACGACAACCCGGCGCTCCCGCTCGTCGCCGGCTCGCCGCCGTACTACGTCTGCACCGCGCTCAACGGCGTTCCCGAGACGCCGATCCGGCGCGGCGGGGACCAGCTCGCGCACGCGAGCACGATCCACGGGTACGACCACCTGGCTCGCTGCGCGATCCTCACGGGCAACCGCTACTGGATCGAAGAGGTCGCGCTGCGCCTGGGCTACGCGCCCTGGGCGAACGGCGCGGCGATGCGCGCCTACCTGCTCTCGACGATGGACTGCTGGCGCGCGCTGGCGTTCGCTCAAATCAACCCGTGAAAGGAGATTCGATGCTGAAACTCGGAGACAAGATCAGGGACACCGTGACGAGGTTCGAAGGCGTCATGACGGCGCGCATCGAGTACCTGACCGGCTCGCCGCAGGTCCGGATCGAAGCGCTCGTCGCGGGCAAGCCGGAGTCCGCATGGATAGACATCGATCGCGCGGAGGCGGTCGCGACGAACCCGTGACGAACCGTATCCCGTCGATCGGCGCCGAGCGCAAGCTGCGCGACCTCGAGGCGTCGGTCGTCGTCGCCTACGCGAACTTCGTCGTCTCGCGTTACCGCAACGAGGTCCCAGCCGGCACACGCGCCGCGTACGAGTACACCGTGCCCGAGGGCCTCGCATTCGACGTCGTGCGCGACCGGATCGCGAACCTCGTCGGCTGGCTCCACCGACCCGGCGGCGGATTCACGCGCACGATGCGCCTGCTCGAGGCTCGGCAGAAGCGGCTGATCCGAATCCAGGCCGACGAGAAGGAGCCGGTGCGCGACGAGATCGAGGCCGCGATTTTCAATGCCGAGTTGACCGACGCCGAGATCGATGCCGCCTCGGACCATAGTGCCCAAGAGCGAGAGATTGAAAAGGACGATCCGGGCGCCGAGGACCTGCGCAAGCTGCGCGGAGGGAAGTGATGGCGAAGGAACGAACCGTCGCCGAAGCCTTCGACGAGTGGATGCGCGCCTACGTCGAGGAGCCCGAGCGCTTCTCGTCGCGCTGGGCCGAGATCCGCGCGCACCTACTCGAGGTCCAACAGGGCGAGGAGCCGAGCTACGGCCGCTCGTGCGCGGCGATGCTCGAGAAGCTGATGCGCGGCGAGGAGACGTTCCAGGACTACGTGGCGCCGCCGAGCGCCGGGGCCGCTGGGCCGTGACCGCCGCCGCGCTCGAGGTCGTTCGCCTGCCGCTCGCGGAGCTCGTCCCCGACCCGGCGAACGCGCGGACGCACAACGAGCGCAACCTTGCCGCGATCCGCGCCTCGCTCGAGCGCTTCGGCCAGGTCGAGCCTCTCGTCGTTCGGCGCTCCGACAAGCGCGTCGTGGGCGGCAACGGCCGCCTCGAGGCCATGCGCGCGCTCGGCTGGGCCGACGCCGCGTGCGTCCTCGTCGACCTGGACGACGCCGGGGCCGCGGCGCTCGGCGTCGCGCTGAACCGCACGGCGGAGCTAGCCGGCTGGGATCCCGCGCGCCTCGCCGCGATCCTGGACGCGGCGGCTGCTGCCCCTGCGTTCGGATCGTCCGCGCTCGGCTTCACCGCCGACGAGGTGCGCGCGCTGATGGACGGCGCCGCGTCCGCGCTCGCGGCGCC
>DAINBU010000011.1:0-67911 GCA_036732755.1 Planctomycetota bacterium | reverse complement strand
GGGCGGAGGAGAAAAAGGCTCGATGTACGGGCCACGCTCGCCCTGGACCAAAGATGGACGGGGGGCTCGCTCGGCATTCGGCGGGGACGGACACGACTCGCAGCAGATCCGGCTTCGGCCGCCGAATGCACGGTCCCGTCCCTCGACCTTTTTCTCCCCCGCCCCTTCAGCACCGTTCGAGACCGTCGCGCGACGACGCGACCTTGCTCCCCGCAGCCTCTTCGCACGGTCCTCGAACGACGTCGACATGCTTGCTGCGCCACGGACGTTGCACCGATCCAGGCTGCTCGTGAGGCGCTTCCCGGCTCATCGCTCCCGAATCATGAGCAGCGGTTGGTTCCTGGCCAGTGAATGGCCTCGAAGCAATGAGGGCGCCGTGATGCCGTCGTTCCGAATCTCCATGGGCGTCCGATCGCCGTTCGCGAATTGGGGGCGGGTCGGGTGGACGCCGAAGAGACGTGCCGAGTGCAGTGCCCGAGGCACGGCAATGACGTCGGACGTCGTGCGAGTTCGCGCCGCCGTCGACGTCCTTTCCTCGCTCCTCGCTCGGGAATGTGCGCTCTCCGGGGCCCCTCGCCGACTGTGCAAGAACTTCCTTCGCATCGGGTGATTGGATCGACAGGCGCCAAGGCCGCCGGCGCCGATCAACAAGACGTGTTCGACGTTCCTTCGGCACGCGCGACTCGCCCCGACGCGCGCGCGCCGGCGAGAGCGGACCTGCGAGCATGAGAGACACCACGAAACCCGCGACCCTCGACCCCTCGACGCACGGCGCAGCCGTGCCGGTGGAGGCGAGCGCGGGGGGGAAGGGGTCCGGAGCCCGCGCGATCCGCGTGCTCCACGTCGACGACGACCCCGACGTCATCGCGGCGCTGAGCATCGGCCTGCGCAGGCAGCGCTTCGAGGTCTTCAGCGCCGGCTCGGCCGACGAGGCGCTGCGGCTCCTCGCGAAGCAGGAGGTCGACGTCGTCGTCTCCGACGAGCAGATGCCGGGCACCAGCGGCTCGAAGTTCCTCGCCCTGGTGCGCAAGCAGTGGCCCGAGACCATGCGGATCATGCTCTCGGGCTGCACCGACTTCCGCGCGACGCTCGACGCGATCAACGAGGCGCACGTCTTCCGCTTCCTCACCAAGCCGTGCAGCTCCGAGGACGTCGCCTTCTGCATCAAGCAGGCGGCGGCGGTGAAGGAGGCGACGCGCGCCGCGAACGAGTCGGGCCGCGCGCCCGCGCCCGCCCCCGACGCCGCCCGCTTCACGAAGTGCCTCGACACCCTCTGGATGGCCTACCAGCCGGTCGTGCGCGCGAGCTCGGACGGGGTCTACGCCTACGAGGCGCTGGTGCGCAGCGACGACGCCACCTACGCGTGCGCCCTCGACCTGATCCGCCACGCCGAGCGCCTCTCCGCCATCGAGATCCTCGACGACCGGATCCGCCAGCTGATCGCCGCCGACCTCGAACAGGTCCCGGGCGGCGCCAACGTGCTGGTGAACGTCCACCCGCGCTCGCTGCTCGACGAGAGCCTCTACGCCGAGGACGGCGTGCTGCGGCGCGCCAGCCACCGCATCATCTTCGAGATCACCGAGCGGGAGGGGCTCGACTCCATTCCCGATCTGAAGCAGCGCGTCTCGCGCCTGCGCCGCGCCGGCTACCGGATCGCGGTCGACGACCTCGGCTCGGGCTACGCCGGCCTCTCGACCTTCGCGCAGCTCGTCCCCGACTTCGTGAAGTTCGACATGGAGCTGATCCGCGGGATCGACGGCTCGCTCACCAAGGCGAAGCTGCTCGGGTCGATGGCCTCGCTCTGCCGCGACCTGAAGATCCTGACCATCGCGGAGGGGATCGAGACGGCGGCCGAGCGCAAGCGCGTCACCGACCTCGGCTGCGACCTGCTCCAGGGCTACCAGATCGGCCGGCCGGCCCGCCTCAAGAGCTGAGGCGCTCGCCGCGCAGATCGCCCACGCGCGTCTCGAGCTCGCGCAGCACGGCGTCTTCGTCAGCCTCGTTGCCCGCCCGCGCCGCCTCCTCGAGGCGCGCGCCGATCCGCGAGAGCAGCGCGAAGCCGTAGGTCGCGCCCGAGCCCTTGAGCTTGTGGCCGGCGGCCGCGAGCCCCTCGTGGTCGCGCAGGACCGACATCTCGCGCAGGCGCGGCAGGTCGGCGGCGCGCCGGTCGAGGTAGCCGGCGGCCAGCTCGTTCAGCGCCGGGTCGACCACGACCGTGTCGACCGCGTCGACGATGGAGTCGTGCGTGCGCGCCGAGCTCGGCGCGATCGCCAGGTGGTGCTCGAGCGCCTCGTACAAGGCGTTGCGCGAGACGGGCTTGCTCAGGTGGCCGTCGCAGCCGGCGGCGAAGCTGCGGTCGCGGTCCTCCTGCAGCGCGTCGGCGCTGAAGGCGAGGATCGGGACGCGCGGCCGGCCGCGCACCGCCTCGAGGCTGCGGATCGCGCGCGCCGCGGCGTAGCCGTCCATGACGGGCATGTGCATGTCCATCAGGATCAGGTCGTAGCGGCCGGTCGCGCTCTTCGCGACGGCCACCTCGCCGTTCTCGGCATTGTCGACGTGGAGGCGCGTCCCCCTCAGGAACTCCTGCACGACGAAGCGGTTGTCCTCGGAGTCGTCGGCGAGGAGCAGCGTCCCCGACAGGCTCGCGGCGCGCGCCGGGTCGATCGCGGCGGCGCTCGTCTCGCTGCGCGCGCGCCGGCCGAGCAGCGTCTCCTCGAGCGCGCGCACCAGCTTCGCCTCGCCGATCGGCTTGGTGAGCTGGTGGGCGATCTGCAGCCGTTCGGCCCGCGCGAGGTCGTGGTCCTGGTGGTCGGGCGAGAGGAGCAGGATGGTGCGCGCGGCCATGCCGGGCACCTCCTGGATCGCCTCGATCACGCCGAGCCCGTCGATCGTGGGCATGCGCGCGTCGATCAGGAGCGCGTCGAAGGGGCGCTGCTCGCGCGCCGCCTCGACGATCGCCGCAATGCCGACGCCGCCGCCCTCCGCCTCGCGGACCGCGAAGCCCATCCGCTCGAGGCGGCGCCGCAGCACCGTCCGCTCGCGCACGACGTCCTCGACGATCAGGACGCGCCGCCCCTCGCCGAGCGGGTGGCCGGCCTCGCCGGCCGGCTCGGCCGCGGCGTCGACCGGCAGCGCCACCGTGAAGTGGAAGGTGCTGCCGAGCCCCGGCTCGCTCTCGAACCAGATGCGGCCGCCCATGAGGCGGACCAGCCGGTCGCACAGGCTGAGCCCGAGCCCGGTGCCGCCGTGCACGCGCGCCGCGCTCGCGTCGACCTGGGAGAAGGGTTCGAAGAGGTTGCCCGCCTTCTCGTGCGCGATGCCGATGCCGGTGTCCTGCACCGACACGTGCAGCCGCGCCAGCCCGTCGACCATCGCCTCGAACGCGACCTCGAGCGAGATGCCGCCGCGCTCCGTGAACTTGACCGCATTTCCGAGCAGGTTGAGCAGCACCTGGCGCAGCCGGTGGGCGTCGCCGACCAGCGCGCGCGGCACCGACGGCTCGACGTCGAGCGTGACGTAGAGCCCCTTGCGGCTGGCGCCGACCGCGACCACGTCGGCGGCGCCCTCGAAGAGCGTGCGCACGTCGAAGGGGGCGCGCTCGAGCTCGAGCTTCGCCGCCTCGACCTTCGCGAGGTCGAGGATGTCGCCGATCAGGCGGATCAGCGCGTCGCCCGCGTTGCGCAGCACGGCGACGTGGCGCCGCTGGCTCGAGTTGAGCTGCGACGCGTCGAGCAGCTCGGCCATCCCCAGGATCGCGTTGAGCGGCGTCCGGATCTCGTGGCTCATGTTGGCGAGGAACGCGCTCTTGGCGCGGCTCGCGGCCTCGGCCTCCTCCTTGAGGCGCGCGAGGTCGGCGGTCATGCGGCTCTGCGCCTCGAGCGCGAGCAGGAGCTCCGCGCGGGGCGAGGGCTTGCGCGCACGGGGCGACGGCTTGCGCGCCCGGCGCGGCTTGGGCTTGGCCATGGGGTTTCTCCCGATCGGGCCGCGGTCGCCGGGCAACACGGGGCCTTCCGCCTTCCGTCATCGGCTCAAGCCCCCCGGGCAGCCCTACCGAAAAAACGACGGAGGGGACTCGCCACGGAAGAGGGGGGGAGCGGCGCGATGGCGTCCACGCAGATCAGCCTCACGACGATCCTGAACGGTCGCGTGACGCACCGGCTCGAGTCGGTCAAGGACCGCGTCCTGATCGGGCGCTCCGCCGACTGCGACCTGCGCATCGACAGCGCCGACGTGTCGCGCATGCACGCGGCGATCGTCGCCAAGTCGGGGCGCCACTTCCTCGAGGACCTCGGCAGCTCGAACGGGACGTCGCTGAACGGCCGGCCCGTGCGGAACGCCGAGCTGCGCAACGGCGACATCGTCCAGATCGGCGACTACTCGCTCCACGTCGGCATCCTCGGCGCGACGGGCGCCGACGACCTTGCGCGCGCGCAGCAGCGCGAGGAGCAGACCCTCTCGACGCCGCCGCCGGCGCTCCCCACGACGCGCTGAGATCCCCATCGTGTCGCGACGCACGCCGCGCCAGAGAGCCGGGATCGGCCTCGCCGCCGCGGCGTCGCTCGTCCTCGCGTCCTGCGGCGCCGGCACCGCGGCGATCGCGAAGCTCCTGAAGAGCGGCGGCTCGAGCGCGGCGCGCCCCGGCGCGATCGTCATCAGCGACGTCGACGCCGGCAGCGCGCTCGACCGCAAGCAGTCGCCCGCGACGCTCTCGTTCCGCCTGACCGACGGCGCCGCGCGCCCGCTCAGCGTCGAGATCCTGGTGGTCCATCCGGGCGGCGCGACCGAGCCGGCGCTCCTCGTCGGGAACACCGACCTGACGGCGCTCGCGACGTCGCCGGCCGGCGTCGACCACCAACGCCAGTGGGACTTCGCGGCGCAGCTCCCGTCGGGGACGGCGCTCTCGAGCGGGCTCCGGATCATGGTCCGCCGCGCCGGCGACGCGAGCGGGCCGACCACCGGCCCCTTCGACGTCGGCAACGACCCGCCGACCGTGGCCGTCCTGTCCTCGCCGTCGGACGAGGTCGAGGGGCCGGTCGCGATCGACCTCTCGCTCGCCGACTCCTCGGCCGACCTCGCCGACGTCGTCGTCGAGTACGCCGACCAGGCCGACCCGTCGAACTGGAAGCCGGCGACCCCGCTGGGCTCCGACCTGCAGCAGGTGGCGACCTCGCCCTCCGGCATGCACGCCCTCTTCCTGTGGGACGTGGAAGCCGACGCACCGCAGCGCGAGTTCCGGGCGCGGCTGCGCTTCACGCCGTCCGACGCGTTCGACGCCGGCGTCGTGGTCGAGACTCCCGACCTCCAGCTCGACAACAACGCGCCGCCCACGCTGCTCGTCGACGGCAGCGGCTTCTTCGCCGACCCCGACTCGCGGCGCGCGATCCCGGTGCGCTACCAGCTGATCGACGCGGAGGGCGACGCGGTGCGCGTCGTCTTCCAGTGGGGGCCCGACGCCAGCTCCTTCCCGGCTCTGCCGGCGTCGCCGGCCGCGCTCGACGCGATCCTCGCCGACCCCGACCTGCGCCACCAGCACCGCATCGCGACCGAGGCGCCGCTCCTGCACTACGGCTGGCTGCTCCCGATCGACGGCGTGACGGCGCAGCTCCACGAGCTCGGCTCGTCGGCGGCGGGGCTGCTCTCCGAGTACGTCGCGGGCCGCTCGCTCGAGCTGCTCGCGGTGCCGTCGCCGCCGGCCGGCCGCGCCGCCGGCTGGGCCAGCGATCCGCTCGCCGGACCGGTCGCGGCGCTGTCGGTGGGGGACGGCCACGACGGCCTCGTGCTCGACCGGCCGTCGTCCGGCCAGTGGCGGCTGCGCGAAATCGACCTCGCGACCGGCGTCGTCGTGCGCGACCTCGCCAGCGGCGCCGACGGCGACCCGAGCGCGCTCGCCTACGGGAGCGAGGAGCGGTCGGTGCTGGTCGCGGCGGACGTCGCGGGCGCCTGGACCGTCTTCGAGATCGCGCTCGCCGACGGCGCGCGCACGCCGTTCTTCGCCGGCACGGGCGCCTTCGCGACCGGCACGGTGCGCGGCCTGGTCGCGACCGGAAAAGACACGCTCCTGCTCACGGTCGGCGACGCGCTGATCGCGGTCGACCGCGCGTTTCCCGGCGGCGCCACGGGACGCACCGTGCTGAACGGACTGGCCGGCCCGTGGGGCATCGCCGTCGACCCGCGCCACCCCTCGCAGCTCTACCTCGCCGAGGCGACCTGGGTCGATCCGGCGACGTCGACCGTCGAGGGGCGCGTCTCGATCGTCGACCTCGGCACGCTGACGCGCAGCGACCTCGTGAGCACCGGGCTCAAGCTCGCGCGGCCCGAGGCGATCGCGCTCGAGCGCGGCGGCGCGCGGCTGCTCGCGGTCGTCGACGCCAACACGGCCGACTCGACGCGGGAGCTGCGCTGCGTCGACCTCGGGACGGGCGGCGGCGGTCCCGCCTTCCAGGTGGTCGCCGGCCTGCCGCTCGACGTGGCCGGCCTCGCGACCGGCTCCGACGACCAGCGCCTCCTCGCGCTCCCGGCGGCGAACGACGTCGCGGTCGGCGGCGGCGTGCAGCAGGTGCGGACGATCTCGGCGGTCGACGTGGCGACGCGGCGCGTGACGGTCGCGGCGCCCTTCGTGCCGCCGCTCGACGCGCGCCAGGCGTGGCGCATCCGCGACGACTCCTCGCCGCGGCCGGCCGGCGCGAGCGTGCGCGGCGACACCTTCGTGTGGGACTCCTCCGACCTCCCGGCCGGCGGCTCGGTCGTGCTGCGCGGCACCGCCTACGACACCGAGCCCGGGCTCGCCACCGACACCGGCGTCCCGCGTCCGGTGCGCGCAGGACTCGACGTCCTCCCGGTCCACATCGGCGGCGTCGCCTCGACGACCAGCGTCGCCTCGCTCGAGGCGGCCGACCTCGACGGCGACGGCGACCTCGACGTCGTCTCCGCCAACCAGGGCGCCGACTCGGTGACGATCTTCTTCCAGGACAAGAGCCACAAGTTCCCGACCGCGCCCAGCGTCACGCTCATCGGCATCCCGCTGCTGGCGAGGATGACGCAGCCCGTCTCCGTGGTCGCCGCCGACCTCGACAAGGACGGCGACACCGACCTCGCGACCGCCAGCCACGCCAGCAACAACCTCACGATCGCCAAGCAGAACTCGCCCGGGTCGTTCACCGTGCAGGGGTTCAGCCTCGGCGGCATCACCGGGCCGACCTGCGTGGTCGCCGCCGACCTCAACGGCGACCGCCGCATCGACCTGGCCTGCTCCTGCGACGGCAGCAACAACGTCGCGATCTACGTGCAGAGCATGCTGGGCAGTTTCCCGACCAACCCGACGCTGCTGCTGAGCAGCGTCAACACGCTCGCGCCGAGCGGCCTCGACGCCGGCGACTTCGACGGCGACGGCGACGTCGACCTGGTCGCGTCGCTGCGCGGCAAGAACCAGATCGCCATCTGGCTGCAGGCGGGCGGCGGCAGCTTCCCGACGGCGCCGTCGCAATTGATCGGCGGGGCGGGCCTCACCGACGGGCCCGCGGCGGTGCGCCTCTTCGACGTCGACCGCGACGGCCGCCTCGACGTCGTCAACGCCAACCAGGCCGGCAACTGCGTGACGGTCTTCCTGCAGGCGACGGCGGGCGGCGTGGGGGTCTTCCCGACCTTCACGCTCGCCTCGTCGGCCGGCCCGATCGCGCCGCGCCACGTCGCGGTCGGCGACGTGAACGGCGACGGCGGCATCGACATCGTCGCCCCGAGCGCCAACGATTCGCTCGCCACGTTCCTGCGCGACCCCGCCGCCGGCACCTTCAACAGCGAGCCGCTGGTCGTGCACGGCGCCGGCGGGATCGTCGGCCCGGTCCACGTCGTGCTCGACGACCTCGACGCCGACGGGCAGATCGACCTCGCCTCGGCCAACCAGGGCGGCAACGACCTGACGCTCTTCTTCCAGCTCGGCGGCCGCAGCTTCACCGGCCAGTCGCCCGACCTCGTCCTCGGCAGCGCGATCGACACGCCCGACGTGCACGGCGTCGCGGTGGCCGACCTCGACGGCGACGGCGACCTCGACCTCGCGACCGCGAACACGGGCGACGGGACGATCTCGCTGTTCCCGCAGCTCGCGCCGGCGGTCTTCGGGTCGCAGGTGGGTCAGCGCCTCGGCGGCGGCGCGTCGACCGCCGGGACCAACGCGGTGGTCGCGGCCGACTGGAACGGCGACGGCCGCGTCGACCTCGTCGCGGCGAACCGCACCGGCAAGACGGTGACCGGCTTCGCGCACCAAGGAGACGGCACCTTCGCGGCCGCGGCGAGCTTCACGCTCGGCGCGGGCGCGCTCGGCGACCCGTTCCACCTCGCCTGCGCCGACCTCGACGGCGACGGCGACCTCGACCTCGCCGTGGCCGACGCGTCGGCGAACCGCGTCCAGCTGTTCCATCGCAATGCCGGCGCCTACCCCGCCGCGCCCGACGCCACGCTCGGGAGCAACGCGACCACCAAGTCGCCGGTCTTCGTGCTCGCGGCCGACCTGGACGGCGACGGCGCGTCCGACCTCGCCTGCGCCAACTCCGCCGGCAACAACGTCACGGTCTTCTTCCAGCAGCCGGGCGGCACGTTCAACGCGCTCCCCGACGCGACGCTCGGCTCGAACGGCACGACCAACGGGCCGGTCGTGGTCGCGGCCGCCGACCTCGACGGCGACGGCGACGTCGACCTCGCCTGCGCCAACCTGAACTCGAACAGCGTGACGCTCTTCCTCGCGAGCGCGCAGGGCGTCTTCCCGACCACCCCCTCGCTCACGCTCACCCACGCCTCGCTGCTGGCGCCCACCTGCCTCTCCCTCGAGGACGTCGACCGCGACGGCTCGCCCGACGTCGTCGCGGGCGGCTCGAGCAGCGACGCCTTCGTCCTGTTCTTCCAGTCGAATCCGGGCGTCTTCACGACGGTCGAGGTGGTGGGGGCGACCGCCTTCACGAGCTCGCCGCAGTCGCTGCGCGTGGTCGACGTCGACGGGGACGGCGACTCCGACCTGGTCAGCGCCCAGCCCGACCTCGACAACGTCCCGATCTTCTTCGGGGCCCATTGATGGACGCCCCCGATCGCGACGTCGAGGCGCCGTACGCCGGCGCGCCGGAGCGCGGCCGCGAAGGCGAGCTGGTCGGCTGCACCTTCGACGGCAAGTTCCTGATCCTTCGCCTGGTCGGCGTCGGCGGCTTCGGGGCGGTCTACTCGGCGCGCGACCTCTCGCTCGGTTGCGGCGTCGCGATCAAGATCCTCCACCGCGACGTCGCCGCCGACGAAGCGAGCCTCGCCGGCTTCCTCGAGGAGGTGCGCCGCCTCACGCGCCTCAAGCACCCCAACGTCGTCGACTGGAAGGCGCTGGCGCAGACGGCCGACGGCACGCCCTACTTCGTGATGGAGCTGCTCGAGGGGCGCGACCTGCTCGACCTGCTCGAGAGCGAGAAGAAGCTCGCGCCCGCCCGCGCCGCGCGCATCCTGCTGCAGATCGTCGACGCGCTGCGCGCCGCGCACCGCCTGCCCGACGGCGAGTGCCTGCTCCACCTCGACCTCAAGCCCTCGAACGTCTTCCTCGAGCCGCAGCCGGGCGGCCGCGCCGGGAGCGACTGGGTCAAGGTGATCGACTTCGGCGTGAGCCAGTTCCTCGGCGCCGACGTCGCGTACATCGTCGAGCCGGCGGAGTACTTCGACGAGCTCCCCGACGACCCCGGACAGACCATCCGCCGCCGCTCCGCCTCCGGCGCGAAGCTCGGCGACTCCGCGGGATCCGACACGGTCCGCTGCGCCGCCTGCACGCCCGAGTACTGCGCCCCCGAGCAGGGGGCCCACCTCCTCACCGGCGAGGAAGTCGTCGCGCTCGACGAGCGCGCCGACCTCTACGCGGTCGGCGCGATCGGCTTCCGGATGGTCACCGGACGCCTCCCCTTCGAGAACCGCGGCGACGCGCGCGCGCTCCTGACCGAGAAGCTCGCGCGCGATCCGCCGTCCGTCGAGGCGCTGGCGAAGGGGCTGCCGCGCCGCCTCGCGCGCTTCATCGACCGCTGCCTCGCGCGCGACCGCGAGCGGCGCTTCCGGAACGCCGAGGAGGCGTACGCCGCGCTCGACGCGATCGTCCACCCGCGCACCGGCCGGCGCGCGCTCGCCTTCGCGTCGATCGTGGTCGCGCTGGCGGCGACGAGCGGCTGGCTCATGCTCCCGCGCGACGCGGCGCCCTACTTCGACCTCTTCGCGCGCGAGTCCGACCACGAGCGGCTGCTGACCGACGACGTGCTGACGCTCGGCCCGCAGCGCCCCGAGGTCGTGCTGCGCGCGAGCGGCGTCGACCTCGCCGAGGGCGACGTGGTCCGCCTCGTCGCCGACCCCAAGCCCGAGGCGGGCACGCTCGCCGACTGGATGGCGACGTCGCTCGGCGCGGGCTCGCTGCGCGTGGCCGGCAGCGTCGCGTCGGAGCGCCAGGGCGGCCGCGTGCGCGAGGCCGTCTACGTCGAGGTGCGCCGCCTCTCGCTCGCGCCGCGCGACGCGCCGGCGCGCTACTCGCAGCCGTTCGCGCTCGAATGGCTCGGCCCCGACGCGATCCGCCTCGGGAGCGTCGACGTGCCGCGCCGCGACGGCCGCCGGCTCGACCCGAAGGCGCAGCTGATCGAGGTGGTGGTCGACGGCCGGCCCGAGGACGTCGAGAAGATCGAGGTGCGCGCCGGCGGCAGCCCGCTCCAGGCGCAGCAGGACGAGTCGCGCCGCGACGAGTCGCGCGGCGTCTGGCGCCTTGCGCTGCGCGGGCTCGAGCTCACGAGCGCGAGCCCGCCGCTGCAGATCCACCTGGTCGACAGAGCCGGGAACGAGGAGCTGGCGACCTGCCCGCTCGAGATCGTGACCGACCCGCTCGCCTTCGCGCGGGAGCCGGAGCTCTCGGCCGCGCTGCGCAACGGCGAGCGCTGGTTCGTGGCCGACCGCCGCCGCTCGCGCCTCTCCTTCGCGCTCTCGACGGTCGCCGACGTCGAGGTCGAGTTGCTCGAGGCAGGCGGGCGTTCGCTCGGTCGGCGCGCGCTCGCGTGCACGAAGAGCGTCGACGTCGCGCTCGCCGACTTCGGCTTCGATCCGGGCGACCGCCTGTTCAAGGGGGCCCTCGAGGTCCGCGCCTCCGACGCCGCCTACGTGCTGCGCGACGACGCGGAGCGGCGCGGCCGCGCCCATGCGCGGCTCGAATTCGACTGCAGCGACGCGCGCCCGCAGCTGGCGGTCGCGCTGTCCGGCCCCGACGGCGCTTCACCCGCGGTGCCGCTCGCGACGGACACGCCCGATGACGAGCGGGCGCCCTGGTTCACGGCGTCGCGCCGGATCGAGGTCCACGTGACGCGCATGGGGAGCGTGCCGCTGCGCGTGACGCTCGCCGTCGACGGCCGCGCCGTCACGCCGCCGCGCGCCGATGCGGGCGCGGGGGACGCCGAGGAGGTCGCGCTCGGCGGCCCCTCCGACGTGCTGGGGACGTTCAAGGTCGAGCTCCCGTGCGCGGGCCCGCACGAGCTCCTGCTGCGCTGCTGGCGCCAGATCGACGCCGACGACCGCCGCCGGCCGCCCGACCTCGAGCTGCGCGCGCGCTGCGTCGTCGACGAGACGCCGCCGCGGCTCGAATGCAGGGCGCTCGCGGCGGAGGAGCGGTCGCGCAGCGCGGGCGCCTGGCCGGCGGCGGCGCTCCTGACCGTCGACACCGGCGTCTCCGAGCGCACCGGGATGGCCGCGCCGGCGCACGTGCGCTTCGAGGTGGTGCGCTCCGTTCGCGCGAACGGGGCGGGCGCGACGGCGCCGCTCGCCGAAGGGGAGCTGCCCGCCGCCGCCGTCGGGGGCGAGCCGTGCGAGCTCGCGCTGCCGCTCCCCGTCGCCGCCGCGCTCGCCGATCCGCCCGCCTGGCCCGACGGGCGCTACGTCCTGCGCCTGGTCGGCTCCGACGAAGCGGGGAACGTCGCCGCGCCGGTCGAGCTCCCCTTCGAGATCGCGCAGCGCGGCCCGGTCGTCGAGCTCAAGCGGCCGCTCGCCGACCACGCCTGGGACCCCGACGCGGCGGGCAACTACGAACTGCGCGCCGACGTCGAGGATCAAAACGGCGTCGCCGACGTGGCGGCGCGCCTCGAGGTCGCCGGCCTCGCGCCGGTCGAGGTCGCGCTCGCGGCGGAGGGGCGCGACCAGGAGGCGGCGGCGCGCGAGTGGTCGGGCCGCACGCGCATCCCGCGGTCGTGGACGCAGCGCGAGGTGACGATCACGTTCACGGCGCGCGACCGGCGCGGCCGGTCGACCACCGTCTCGACCAAGCGCGAGGCCGACACGATCACGCGCATGGCGCCGGCGGCGGTCCGCGTGACGCAGGGCAACGCGACCCTCGCGACGCTGCGTCTCGTCCGCGGCAACCGCGACGTGCCCTACCGCTTCGGCGGCCGCAACGACGAGGACGAGAAGCGCCTCTTCGCGTCGGTCGGGCTCGGCTCCTACAATCGCCTGAAGATCTCCCGCTCGTGGTCCGCCGAGTTCCCCGCCGGCGAGATCGGCGACTACTACCTCGACGAGCGCGAGACGACGGTCGCCGACTTCCGCGCTTTCCTCGAAGACCCGCGCGGCTGGGCCGACGCGACGCACTGGCCGGCCGGAGCGGCGCCCGCCGCGCAGCGCCGCGCCGCGCTGCAGGCGACGCTGCGCGACGCCCCGCCAGGCCGGCCGGTCACCGACGTCACCTGGAACGAGGCGGCGGCCTTCGCGAGCTGGGCCGGCAAGCGGCTGCCGTCGTTCGTCGAGTGGGAGTACGCGCTGCGCGGCGGCGCGAACTATCGGGCGACGGCGTCGGGACGCGGCGTCGAGGCGGGCGGCGCCGACGTCACCCCCGACACCAGGCTGCGCGACCTGACCGGCGGCGTGAGCGAGTGGAGCGGCACCGTCGCCGACGGCTTCGACGGCGCCAACCCGATCCGCTGGGTGAACGACCACCGCGCGTGGTTCCTCCGGCCGCGCGAGCGCGCGTCGCCCGCCGAGGCGGCGGAGTTCTGGGTGGTGGGGGCGTCGTCGCGGCGCGCGCACGGCGACTTCGCCTGCGCCGACCGGCAGCGGCGCGACGCGCGCGCGCCCGACCGCGGCTTCCGCTGCGCGGCGTCGTTCGACGACGTGCTCGGGCAGCTCGAGAGCGGCGACCTGCAGCGGGCGCGCTTCAGCGAGTGCAGCGGCGAGGGGGGCGGCAAGTGAAGCTGCGCGCGCTGCTCCTCTGCGCCGGACTGCTCGCGCCGGTCGGCTGCACCGCGACGACCAGCGTCTCGGGCGGCACGCTGCCCTTCAAGGTCGCGGTGATCCCGTTCGACGCCGCGGCGCTCCCCGACCTCGCGTCGGAGGGAAGCGCGCCCGAGGGCAATTCGATCGTGCCGCGCTTCGATTCGACGCAGCTCACCGGCGCGGTGCGCGACGCGCTGCGCGGCCGCTTCGCCGACGCGATCGTGCTGCCTTGGCCGGCCGGCACGTCGCCCGAGGAGTTCCAGCGCCTGCCGCGCTCCGAGCAGGACGCGTGGTGGCGGCGGGCGTGCGCCGACGCCGACGCCGACCTCGTCCTCGAGTGCGACGCCAAGGTGCCGCGCCGCGCCTCCTACGAGCACAACGAGACGTTCTGGCTCAACCTGCCCCTCTTCCTGATCGGCGGGCCCTTCTGCTGGTTCGTCGACGACACGACCTACCGCGGCGAGGCGCGCCTCCAGGCGGTGCTGCACCAGGTGCTGCCGATCGCCGGCGGCCGCGCCACGTTCGCCGACGGCGACGCGGAGGTGGCGCGCTTCGAGGTGCGCCTCGACGAGGTGCGCCTCGACTTCCTCGATCGCGCGGAGCCGCTCGGCTACGTCTTCTCGCTGGTCGTCCCGCCCGGCCTGCTCGAACGCAACAACCGCCACGTCGAGGAGCACTTCGCGGCGGCGGTCGGGAGCGGGCTCGCGGCCGGGCTCGCGCGCCGCGTCGACGAGTCGTCGGGGACGATCCTCGCGACCGAGGACCTCGCCGACTTCTACCTGCTGCGCGACGTGAAGGCGGTCGCGCGCCGCGGCGAGGTGGTGGTCAGCGGCCACGTCGAGGTGCGCAGCGATTCCGCCGCCGACCTGCGCGGCTGCGTGGTGCGCTGCGGCGAGCGCGTCGTCGACGGGACGCTCTCCGAGGCGCAGCCCGACCCGGTGCTGAGCAGCGAACGCGCGCCGCGTTCGCGCATCGCCTTCACGGCCATGCTGCCGCACGACGAGGGGGCCGACCGCGTGCGCATCGAGCTGACGCAGGGGGGCCGCGACCCGATCGGGCGCACCTTCACCGTGCTGATCGTCGCGCCCGCCGCCGGGGGGGCGCCGGTGAACGGAACTGCGGCCTCGGACGGCGCCCCCGTGGAGCGCACGTCGGGCTGATCCGCGCGGCGCTACCGTTCCGTCTCGTCGGAGGCGGAATCGGAGAGCGACGATGGCTCACGCTCGAGGAGGCGCGACCCCGCGCGCAAGCCTGCGCTCGACCCTGAGAGCGGCGCGGCTCGCCGCGCTGGCGGCGCTGGGGGTACTCGGCGCGGGCGCCTGCTCGCGCGGCTCGCACCCACACGCTCCGCCGGTCGTCGCCCTCACGCCCGCTTTCGGCGGCCAGGCCTTCCCCTACGCCGTCGACCTGCTGCAGCACCCGAGCGACGACCACCGCTGGTACGTCGTCGAGCAGTTCGGCGCGATCGAGACCTTTCTCGACACCGATCCGGCCGGGACGCGCTCGACCGCGGTCACCGTCCCGAACCTGCTGACCAACGGGGAGAACGGCGTGCTCGGGATGGCCTTCGATCCCGCCTTCGGGACGAACGGCCTGGTCTTCCTCTCCTACGTCGAGAACGTCGGCGGCAACGCCGGCACGTCGAAGGTGACGCGCTACGTCAGCGCCGACGGCGGACTCACCTTCACGCTCGATCCCGGCCCGGACGCGACGGTGCTCTCGCTGCTCCAGCTCTTCAGCAACCACAACGGCGGCGACATCGACTTCGGGCCCGACGGCTTCCTCTACGTCGCGTTCGGCGACGGCGGCGACGCGGGCGACCCGTTCGACAACGGCCAGGACGTGAACACCTGGTTCGGGAAGATCCTCCGTCTCGACGTCTCCGTGCGCCCCTACGCCGTGCCGTCCGACAACCCCTTCGTCGGCGTCGGCGGCGCCGACGAGATCTGGGCCCTCGGCATGCGCAACCCATGGAAGATGGGGTTCGATCCGGCGACCGGGAGGCTGTGGGCCGGCGACGTCGGCCAGGACAACGCCGAGGAGATCGACGAGATCGTGCGCGGCGGCAACTACGGCTGGAACGTCCTGGAGGGAAACCTCGCCTATCCGTCGGGCGTCCCGTCGAACCCGCCCGGCTTCGTCGCGCCGATCGCGGTGCACAACCATCCGCAGTGCGAGGCGATCGTCGGCGGTTTCGTCTACCACGGCACGAGCGTGCCGGAGCTGCAGGGGCGCTACGTCTACGGCGACTTCGAGCAGGGGCGACTCTTCTGCTTCGACCCGAACGGTCAGCCGCCCGTCCCGAAGCAGATCCACAAGGCCCCGCTCAACATCGTCGCGTTCGGTCAGGGGCGCGACGGCGAGATCTACGTCGTCGCCTACGACAAACACGGCGTCGTCTACAGCATCGCCCCGCTGCCGTAGCGGCCCGCAGCGAACAGTGCGTTCAGGTCCTGGAACGGAGCGGCTCCGGCGAGCACGTCGAACGAATCGGCCGCCACCAGCGCGTCGGCCGCGGCGAGGAAGGCGCCCCACGCGACGCGTGCGAGCGTGGAGCCGAGCGAGACGCGGCGCACGCCGAGGTCGGCGAGGCTTTTCAGCGAGAGCCCCGGCGCCGGCGCCGAGACGAGGACGTTCACCGGCTTGGGCGCGACGGCGCGCACGAGCTCCGCGATCGTCGCGGGGTCGCGCACGCCCGGCGCGTAGAGGCAGTCGGCGCCCGCTTCGGCGAAGGCGACGAGACGCTCGAGGGCGATCTTCTTGGGATCGTCCGCCCCGACCAGCCACGCCTCGCAGCGCGCGGTGAGGACGACGCCCGAGCGGGCTGCGTCGCGCGCGGCGCGCGCGGCGCGGATGCGTTCGACGGCGTGCGGGAGCTCGAAGAGCGGCGCGTGCCTTTCGCCGCTCGCGTCCTCGAGCGAGAGGCCGGCGCAGCCGGTCGCGGCGCAGAGCGTGACGCTCTCCGCGACGCCTTCGGGCGTGGGCGCGTACCCCGACTGGAAGTCGACGTTCACGGGGAGCGGCGTCGCCGTGACGATCTCGCGCACGTGGGCGAGGACGTCCGCGCGTGAGAGCGCGTCGGTCGCGTCGGGCAGTCCGCGCGTGAACGAGTAGCCGGCGGACGTCGTGGCGAGCGCCTTGAAACCGCGGCGCGCGAGCGCGATCGCGCTGCCGACGTCCCAAGGATTCGGGAGAAGGAAGCAGCCGGCGGCGTGCAGCGCGCGGAAGCGCGTGATCTTCGCGGAGGGATCGGCGGAATCGAACGGGGGCGTCGGGGTCATGGCGGTCACTCGATGCCGGCGCGCTTCAGCACGGCGGCGAGGTCGTACTCGCCCGAGCGCGGCGCGCGGCCGAGCCGAGCGCCGGCGTCGGGGTCGTCCACGATGCGCTCGGCGGCGGCGTCCCATTTCAGCTTGCGCCCGAGCTTCATCGCGAGCCATGCGAGGTAGCAGGCGGTGAGGCTGCGCGCCGACTCGTCGATCGGGGCGACCGGTGCGCGGCGGTCGCGGATCGCCTCGAGCCAGTCGAAGTAGTGGTTCTTGCTCGCGGGCCAGCGGACCGCCTTCGCGCCGAGGCCATTACGCGCTTCGGGTGCGAGGAGCCGCGCGTCGCTCGCGCGCAGCGGCGCGCTCTTGGGATCGGCCGCCTTCGGGTCGCTCGCGGTCGCGCGCTCCTCGTTGCGCGTGCAGAAGAGCCAGCCGCCGTCGCCCTCGAAGCGCAGCCCGACCTCGAACTTCTGGTCGAGCACGACCTGCACGTCGCCGGGGTAGGCGAGCTCGACGTGGTAGTCGCGGTGGACGGTCCAGAGGTCGTTCTGCATGAAGGTCGCGCGTCCCTCGATCGCGAGCGGCCCGCCGCGCTCCCGGCCGAGCGCCCACTGCGCGATGTCGACGTGGTGCGCGCCCCAGTTCGTGATCATCCCGAGCCCGAAATCCTCGGTCGTGATCCAGCCGGGGCGGCCGGACAGGCTCGTCTGCGGATGGACGCGGCCCTCCATGTAGGGCTGCTCGGGGGCGGCGCCGAGCCAGCGCGCGTAGTCGAGGTGCTCCGGGACGGCCATCGGCGCGGGCGGCTTGCCGCTCGGCGAATCGCTGCCGAGGCCGATCTGGATCGACTTCAACTTCCCGATCGCGCCGTTGCGCGCGAGCTCGCTCGCGATCCGGAAGGCGTACCACGGCTCGTCGCTGCGCTGCTGCGAGCCGGTCTGCAGGACGACCCCTTTCGCGTGGACGACCTTGCGCAGTGCGAGCGCCTCGGCGACGTCGTAGGTGACGGGCTTCTGCACGTAGGCGTGCTTGCCGGCGAGCGCCGCGTCGACGGCGACGCGCGCGTGCCAGTGGTCGGGGACGCTCACGATCACGGCGTCGAGGCCGGGGCGGGCGAGCAGCTCGCGGTAGTCGGCGTACGTCGCGACGTCGATCTTCGATTCGCCCTGCTTCTGGTACGCCTCCTCGACGAGCTGCTTCCCGGCCGCGAGGCGCTTGCTGTCGAGGTCGCAGACGGCGACGATCCGGGCGAGGGGGGAGGCGAGGACGCCGAGCACGTCGCCGCGGCCCATGCGGCCGCAGCCGATCTGCGCGACCTCGATTCTCTCGAGCGAGGACGGCGCGCCGCGCCGCGCGCTCGCCGGCAGCCGGCGCAGGATCACCAGGCCGAGGGCAGCCGAACCCGATTCGACGAGGAAGGCGCGGCGGGACGGGCGACGCATCGAAGGCTCCTCGCTGAGGTCGGGCCGTTCAGTCGGGCGGCAGGCGGCGGATCAAGACGTTGCGGAAGGAGACTTCGCTGCCGTGCTCCTGCAGCAGGACGTGGCCGTCGCGCCACTCGCCGAATTGGGGGAGGTTCTTGTACTTGCTCTGCTGCACGAGCGCGCGGAAGGCGTCGGTGCCGCGCTCGTATTCGAGGACGCGGGTGCCGTTCAGCCAGTGCTCGACGTGCGTGCCGCGCGCGACGATGCGCGCCGTGTTCCAGGCTCCGATCGGGCGCGCCGGCTTTTCGGCGGCGGGCGGGATCAGGTCGTAGAGCGCGGCGAGCGTCCGGTTGCCGTCGCGGCCGAGTTTCGCGTCGGGGTGGAGCGCGTCGTCGAGGAGCTGGAACTCGCAGCCGATGGCGGAACCGGTCGCCGCCGGCGCGCCGCTCGCCGTGATCGGGCGCAGGTCGGGCTGCACGAAGTACTTGATGCCGCTGTTGGCGCCGGCCGTGAGCCGGAAGTCGACGCGCAGCTCGAAGTCGGAGAAGCGCTCGCGGGTGAGGAGGTCGCCGCCGGCGGCGGACTCGGAGGTGGAGTTGGCTCCCGCCTTGGTCGAGGATGGATTCGCGGGCGCAGCGGGCGGTGCGCCGACGGTCAGCACTCCGTCGCGCATCGTCCAACCGCGTTTCGGAAAGGTCTCGCCCGTCGCGCTGCGCCAGCCGGAGTCGCCTGCGCCGTCCCACAGGAGACGCCAGCCCGCGCGCGCCTCCTCGTCGGTGAGGCGGTTCGTGCCGGCACCGTCGATCGCGACCCTCGCATCTTGGGTCGCGTCGCTGTCGCCGATCCCCGTCGCGCCGCTCGGGAGCGGAAGGATCCGGACGTTCCGGAAGCGGACCGCGAGCTCGCCTCGGGGCGCGGCATTCAGCGCCTTTGCGTCGATCGCGTGCACCTGCAGGGCGAGGAAGCCGTGTTCCGGAGCCGCGTCGCGGACGTGGCCGCGCAGCTCGCCGTCGAGCCATGCGGTGAGCTCGGTGCCGTGCGCGACGACGTGCAGCCAGCTCCAGCCGTCCCGATTCCGTTCGTTCGCGAGCGCGTTCGCGATCTTCCGCCCCTGCTCGCTGAACGCGACGCCGCGCGCGCCCTGCTCGCCGTCGGCCGGATCGAGCCAGCCCTTGCGGCCCTCGTCGTAGATCCCGCCCGACCAGAGCCGTCCACGCGCGCCGTCGACGTCGATCTCGACCTGATGGCCCTGCACGCGGCCGGCGACGAACTCGCTGTGCACCTGCACGCCCGAATTGAGCGGCGCGTCGCAGCGGAATTCGACTTCGAGGACGAAGTCGTCGTAGCTCGCCTCCGTGCACAGGAACGAGTTCGTCTCGCCGGCGACGGCGTGGCCGACCAGGACGCCGTCGACGACCTCGAACTTGGCCGGACCGCGTTTCACCCAGCCCTTCAGGCTGCGGTGGTCGAAGAGGTCGCTCCAGGCGGAAGGGGCGAAGGCGTCGTCGAGGCCGACGCCTTGCCCGAGGGCGATGGGGCTCGCGAGCGCGAGCGCAACCGACGCGAGCGCGGCGACGTCCGCGAGGGCCGTCGCTCGCCGAAGGGTCCCGCTCCGTCGTCGAGCCAAGTGCGCGCTCCGTTCCGAATTGGGGTGAACCGGCGCGGCAGGTTAGCGCCGTCGGTCCGGCCGGGGCCGGGTCGTCGATTCGCGAAGCGGTGAACCCTCCCGCGCTCGGCGCGGCATCCGTGCAAAGTTCGGAAACCTGGACGGGCGCGCGGCCGCAGCGTTAAGGAGGAGATCGTGAGTCTGCCCCCCATGTCCTTCCCGCAATCGGCGGACGAGCTACTGCGCCATGCCGCGTGGGTGCGTCGCGTCGCGCGCGCACTCGTCCGCGGAGCCGATCGCGTCGACGACCTCGAGCAGGAAACGTGGCTCGCCGCGCTCTCCCGTCCGCCGCGCCATGGAGGCGACAAGCGGAGCTGGCTCGGCGCCGTGACGCGCAACGTCGCGCGCCACCTCTTTCGGGGTGAAGCGACACGCGCACGCCATGAGCAGGCGCAGGCGCAGATCCAAGGGACCGCTCGCGCCTCGCCCGCCACCGCACCCGCCGCCGGCGAGATCGTCGCGCGCGCCGAGATCCAGCAGCGCGTCGCAGCTGCGGTGCTCGCGCTCGAGGAGCCCTACAAGTCGACGCTGCTCGCGCGCTACTTCGACGAGCTCCCGCCGACCGAGATCGCTCGCACGCTCGACGTGAGCGTGGAGACGGTGAAGACGCGGTTGAAGCGAGGGCTGGCGCAGTTGCGGGAGCGGCTCGACTCGTTGAAGTGGAATGAGCCGACGCTCGAGGCAGCGCTGATGCCGTTGTGCGGGCCGATCGCCCACGTCGTGGTCCCGGCAAGTGCCAAGCTGATCGCGTCGGCCGCGACGATCGTGATCGGAGTCTCGCTCGTCGTGATGATGAATCGGCGCCCGGCCGTCTCTCGTACGGGCGCAGCGAGCGTCGCGGCTCCCGCGGTCTTGGCGAGTCCGGTCGCACTGCCGGCGGCTTCCGCAGGTCCGATCGCGGCGAGCGGCGATCCGGCGCCCCAGGAATCGGGCGCGCCGGCTCGGACGAAGGAGAGCGCACCGGTCCCGAATTCACCCCCGGACGACGCGCCCGCGCACATGACCGGGAGGCTGTTGCTCCCGGACGGCAGCGGCGCCGCGAACGTTGCGTTGCGGCTGTACGGGTGGAAGAGCAATCAGGAGCGGGCACTGAAGTACGGCCTGCCGACGGACTGGAAGCCGATCGAAGTGGTGAGCCAACCCGACGGCTCATTCGCGATCGAATTCACGGCACCGCGCGCCTTCCAATTCGTCTTCGACGCGAAGCTCGACGGCTACGCCGCGCCGGCTTGGCGATGGACACAGATCGACCCGGGATCAACGAAGAACCTCGGTGACATCACGCTCTGTCGCGCGGGCACGATCCGCGGCCGAATCGTCGACATGAAGGGCGAACCGATCCTTCGAGCGGGATGGACGGTCCATGCCGACGGACCGAAGTGCGCCGAAGGCGACGGCGCCGATACGACGCGCGTCTACACGGCGGTCGACGCGACGACCGCGAGATTCCTCCTCGAGAACGTTCCTCCAGGCAAGGTCCAGCTCAAGGCCAATTCGCGGCTCACGAACTGGATCCAAGGCCCAGCGATCGACGTGCGATCGGGAGAGACGACCGACGCGGACATCATCTACGCCGGTTCCGACGTGGCGCATCGGATCACGGTCGTGCTCTTCGCGCGACCCTTCTACATCTTCGAGAGCGACGCGGCCGAGATCCTCCTCACCGGGAATGGGATCGAGCCGCGGCACGCGACGAAGATCCAGTTCAGCTCACAGTCGCACTCGTTCGACGACGTTCCGGACGGCCAATACACCGTCGAGATCCGTGACCCCAAGTTCCTGCCGTGGCGGCAGGATGGCGTCGCCGTCGGCTCGTCGATCAGCGCGAAGCTGAAAGGAAACGCGCAGATTCGACTGCACGTCGTCTACGCGGCGACGGGAGCAGAGATTCCCCGTTATTCGTTGCGCGTCCAGTTCGCAGGAAACACTCGGCCGAACACCTTCGAACTGGTCAAGGCGGGGGAGCCGCCCCCGGACGGCGGGCTCTTCGACGGCATGATCCCGGTGGAGCAGACGCTGATCGTCGAAGTGCCCGGCTGCGCAGCGTGTTCGCTGCCCCTAACGCCCCTGCCGGCGAATCAGGTCACCGAAGTCACGGCACGGCTCACGAAAGGAGCCACGATCTCCGGCGTCGTGCTTCGATCCGACGGTGCGACTCCGGTGGCGAACACCCGAGTTCACCTCGAACCGAATCGGGAGAGCGACTCCCCGAACTCCGGGCTCCACGTCGTCAACGGTGAAGCTCCGGCGGGAATATTCGACGCGGAATCGGACGCCGACGGGCAATTCGAATTCGCCTGCGTCCCTCCGGGCCACTACACGATCTGCAACGAAGACGCCCCGCCGCTCGAGGCTCGCATCGACGACGTCGACGTGCGCGAGGACACGTCGAGAGTCGCCGACCTCGAGCTCGTCCTGCCGCCGCGCGGGTACCTGGTCGGGCGTCTGATCGTGCCCGACGGTGCGACGTGCGCGGGGCTCGACGTGATCGCCGCGAGACCCGGCGAGACCGTCGAGCAGAAGTACGACCGCATCGTTCGCCAGCATCGCATGGATTTCCGACGGATGCGCGGGTCGTTCGACATGCCCGCGCCCCTCTCGCTCGCTCCCGATGGCACGTACCGCCTCGGACCGTTGCCTCCGGGTCCGACCGAAGTCCACCTCGCGCTTCCTCCAGTCCGGATCCCTCTTGGGGAGGGCGGCTCCATGTCGACCGGTGTTTCAGTGGAGTTCGCGCTGGCTGCTCGCATCGTGACGAAGGTTGGAGAGCCGGCGACCACGACGTCCGAGCCGGTCACCATCGTCGACGGAGCGGAGACGCGCGCCGACTTCGACGCCCGTGCCGTGTTTCCGGGCTGCTTGAGTGTCACCGTCACGGTCGACGGCATTCCCGCCGCGGGCGCCATCGTCGAGGTGCGACCGGGAAAGTCGACGAAGATGACGAAGGACCAGCTCTTGGGGGTCGATCGCCTGGCCGCAGGCCAGGTCCGTGCGGATGGCCGCGCGATCCTCTCGCCGATCCCGGCGGGTTCGGTGAGCGTGATCGTTCGCGGCGCCGATCAGTCGTGGTACTGGCGTGCGCCCCAGGACTTCGAAATCGCATCCGGTGTGGAGAGTCGCGCGGAATTCGTGATCGCGCTCGTCGCGGGGGACCTGCTGATCAAGGATCGCGCCACCGACCTGCCGATGCCGTCGCACTTCATCGACATCGGATTCGGGGACGGTGCAGCCGACGACTTCCCGTACTACGTGCAGTCGGACGCTTCGGGCCGGATTCACCTGCGCCTGCAGCCCGGTTCGTATCGGATGAGGGACAACGACACCAATCAGAGCGGGGAGGACGCGGTCCCGTTTGAATGGACGTCGCAGGGGCCGGCGGCGGACACGATCCGGATCCAGAAGGCGAGCGCATCCGAGTCGGAGAGTCAGGACGCGGGGAACAAGTAGGTCGGGCGTCTCGCTTACCCGCCCGCGAACTTCACCACGTACCCCCGCGCCTCGAGCTCCGCCTTCACCTTCTCGCGGTGGTCGCCTTGGATCTCGATCACGCCGTCCTTCACGGCGCCGCCGGCGCCGCACTTCTGCTTGAGGGCGCTCGCGAGATCTTCGAGGACGGCGGGGCGCGCCGCGATGCCGCTCACGGTCGTGACCGTCTTGCCGCGGCGGCCCTGCGTCTCGCGGCGGATCTTCACGAAGTCGCCGGAGCGGGCGCCCGATTTCACGGCGGGAGTCGCAGGCTTTTTCGTCGCGCTCTCCGTCGCCGCGGGCTTCGCGACCTCGCGCGGGCCGTCGGGGCCGACGGTGAAGACGATCTTCGGCGGCTCCTGTCGCGGCAGTCCCATCGTTGGCGGCTCCGGTCGCTCGCGAGCGTCGCGCGGCGCGGCGCTACTTCGCGCCGCCTCTCCGCAGGTCGCCGAAGATCGAGCGGCGCAGCAGTGCGCGGTCTTCCGGCGAATCGGTCACGATCTGCAGGAAGGCGATGCACATCTCGTCGGTGGTCTGCTCGCCGTGGGTGACGCGCTTGGGCGGGTCACTCGGGTTGCGGACGTTGGCGGCGGAGTTGTCGTAGCGGGCGTGCAGGTCGATCTTCGTCCCCTTCGCGAGGCGGATCGGCTGCGCGTAGAGGTACTGGCTCTGCCAGCGGAAGTCCCAGTCGTCGATCCGGATCAGCGGGACGACGGTGCCGTCGGGCGCGGTCGCCTGGACGCTCATCTCCTTGCCGAGGTAGTGCATGTGCGGCGTGATGCCGTAGAGCGTGATCGGGCAGGGGAGCGTCAGCGAGGCATCTCGCGTGTAGTCCGCCTCGCCGGCGGGGATGTCGATGGCGCGCGTGATCACGGCCGCGCCCGAGATCAGGCTCTTCACCGGCCCCTTCGCGAAGTAGAGCGCGAGGCGGTCGCGGTCGCGCTCGACCTTCCCGCTCGAGTGGTAGTGGACCTGCAGCACGACGTCGGCGCCCTTCGGCACGAGCCGGCCGGTCCCCTCCGGCATGAAGTGGGGCGAGGCGCCCGGCGCCCAGCCGCCGAGCCCGCCCGACGGGAGGAAGCCGATGCCGCCGAACGTCTCGTAGCCCGGTCCGGCGTCGCGCTCGTCGAGCTTGCGCGCGCGCTGCTGGTCGTCGAGGAAAAAGATCGCGTGGTGCACGACCGACGGCGCGCCCGGCCGGTAGTCGACGCCGACCACCACCTTGTCCTCGGTGAGGCCGGTCGGCAGCACGAAGCAGCGGAAGCGGTCGCGCCCCGCCGCCTCGACCTGGAACTCCTCCGGCATCTCGAGCACGAGGTCGGGCTTCCCGAGCGGCCAGTCGCGCGGGAACGCCGGCAGCGGCGGCGTCTCGGCGGCGTCGCCCTCCGGCGCGCCCGCCTCGGCCCACGCGGCGAGCAGCGCGAGCTCGCGCTCGCTCAGGCGCGCCGCGTCGAGGAACTCGCCGAAGCCGGCGACCGGCTTCCACGGAGGCATGAGCCGCTTCTGCGTCATCTTCGCGATCTGCTTGGCGTGGTGCGAAGCGTCGTCGAAGCTCGTCAGGGAGAACGGCGCGACCTCGCCGGTGCGATGGCACGAGACGCAGCGCGCGTGGAGGATCGGCGCGATCTCGCGCGCCCAGGTCACCGGGCCCTTCGCGGCGCCGCTCGGAGTCTCGACGAAGCAGCCGACCGGCTCGGTCGACTTCACGGCGGGCGCCTCATGACGCGCGACCGCCGCAAGGGCGTCGGCGAGCCAGCGGTTCTTCACCTGCGCGCGTTCCTGCCCGACGTCGGCGAAGGCGTCGTCGATGGCGCCGCGATAGGCGAGCGCGCCGTGCGCGAAGACGAACGCCTCGGGCACGTGCGTCGGACGGAGCGCGCTCGCGAGCTCGCCCGAGGTGTCGAGCAGCAGCGGCAGCGCGACGGCGAACTCCTTCTGGAACGCCAGGGCGCGCGCGCGCGGGAGCGACGAGTCGGCCAGCACGCCCAGGAGCTCGACGGGCGCGCCGCCGGCGGGCGCGGACGCCTGCGCCAAGCCCTTCGCGAGCTCGTTCAGCTTCGGGATCGACTTGCGGCTGATCGGGCAGTCGACGCCGAGGAAGACCAGCGCGAAGGGCTCGGCGCCGGAGCGGCCGCCGAGGCGGTGGATGCGGCCGTCGAGGTCGACCAGCTCGAGCCCCGCGACCGACGAGTCGCCGCGCGGCGGCGCTACTGCGGCGGTCGAGGCCGCGGCGAGCAGGCCTGCGACGACGAGCGACGCGGCGACCCGGCGCCCCAAGGCGACGCTCCCGTCACTTCGGCTGTGCGACCGTCCGCAGGTAGGGCTTGTGGGTCTTGAAGCCCTGCGGGTACTTCTTCTTCGCGTCGTCGTCCGAGACCGAGGTCGGGATGATCACGTCCTGTCCCGGCTTCCAGTTCACCGGCGTGGCGACCGCGTGCTTCGCGTTGAGCTGCAGCGCGTCGAGGAGGCGCAGCACCTCGTCGAAGTTCCGGCCCGCGCTCATCGGGTAGATGAGCATCGCCTTCACCTTCTTGTCGGGCCCGACCACGAAGACGGAGCGGATCGTCGCGTTGTCGGCCGCCGTCCGCTTCCCGCCCGTCGCGTTGGGGTGGATCATGTCGTAGAGCTTCGCAACGACGAGGTCGTCGTCGCCGATCATCGGGTAGTTGACCGCAGTGCCCTGCGTCTCTTGGATGTCGGCCGACCACTTCTTGTGGTCCGCGACCGGGTCGATCGAGAGGCCGATCACCTTGGTGTTGCGCTTCTTGAATTCGGGCTGGAGCTTGGCCATGTAGCCGAGCTCGGTCGTGCAGACGGGCGTGAAGTCCTTGGGGTGGGAGAAGAGGATCGCCCACTGGTCGCCGATCCACTGATGGAAGGAGATGGGTCCTTCCGTCGTCTCCGCCTTGAAGTCGGGCGCGTCGTCACCGATGCGAATGGCCATGGCTCTCTCCTGAATCCTCCGTGAAGGGGGCGGGAGTATACGCCGGCGCTCCGGTCGGAAGTCCGTTCCGGCCGATAGGAGCGGACGGGAAGAGGGAGTCCGCGCGATGCCGATCGATCTGCGACGCCGCGGCGGCAACGCGTCGGGACTTTCCGTCCCCGAGCTCTCCGTCATCGTCCCGACGCACGGCCGGCCCGACGCGATCGTGCGGCTGCTGCGCGCGCTCGCGCGGCAGACGCTGCCGGCGCACCGCTTCGAGGTGCTCGTCACCGACGACGGCTCGCGGCCGTCGATCGTGCCGATCGTGCGGCAGCTCGCGGTCCCCTACGCGCTCGAGTGCGAGTGGCAGCCGCAGGGCGGGCCGGGCGCGGCGCGCAACCGCGCCATCGCGAAGGCGCGCGGCCGTGTCCTGGTGATCCTGAACGACGACGCCGGCCCGTGCGACGACCTGCTCGCGAAGCACCTCGCCGCGCACGGCGACGGCGCACCGCGCGCCTTCCTGGGCGACTTCCCCTACGCGCCCGAGGCCGACGGCGCGCTCGCGCGCGCGACCACGAAGCTCGGCCTCCTGTTCCCGTTCGCGGCGCTGCAGCACGGCGCGCCGAACGGCGGGAACTTCTTCTGGACCTGCAACCTGAGCGTCCCGCGCCAGAGCGTCCTCGACGCCGGCGGCTTCGACGAGAGCTTCCGCGACCCGATCTGCGAGGACGTCGAGCTCGGGCAGCGGCTCGCCGCGCGCGGCGTCGGCGTCTGGTACCTGCCGGGCGCGCCGTGCCTGCACCACCACCTCCTCGACACCGAGGCGTTCGTGCGCCGGCAGATCGACCTCGGCCGCGGCATGGTCCGCCTATGGCGCAAGCACCGCGACCCGGCGCTCCTGCCCGGGATGGCGCGCGCGCAGGGCGACGAGGCGGCGCTGGCCGCGGCGTTCGAGTGCGAGCTCACGGCGCGCGCGATCGGCTTCGAGCCGCTCGCGGCGGAGATCGCCGCGCTCGACCGCGCGCCCGGCGCCACCCCCCTTCCCGCGCTGGTGGAAGCGGCGGTGAAGATCGAGCAGCGCGTCGGCTGGCTCTCCCAGACGGCGACCTGGCTCGGCTGCTACGCGGGGCTGCGCGATCTCGAGAAGTCGGCGGCGCGCCGCTGGCTCGCAACGCGTGTCGCGCCGACTTCTTCGCCGGATCCCGTCGCTTCGACCTGACGCGGTGCGCCGTCCGGAGCCGCCGGCACGAAGGCGAGCAGGTCCTCGGCGCCGCGCACGCCCGAGCTCCCGACGCGGGCGAAGAAACGGTGGCGCTCGCCGCGGAACGACGACGGCAGGAGCAGCGCGCACGCGACGGCACGGCCGAGCCTCGGGAATGCCTCGGGTGGGAGCGGTTCGTCGACGACCACGACGTCGAGCTCGGGCGCGCCGGCGGCACGGCGCGCGCACACGCGCTCGAAGCGGGCGATCGCCGCGGCGAGATCGCCGTCGGTGCGCTCGAAGCGCAGCACGAGGCAGGGCGGCGCGGCGAGGCGCGCGTCGTCGGCGAGCGCGACGATCGCGGAGAGCTCGCCCTCGTCGCTCCAGTCGGGCCACAGAAGCACTTTGAACGGCGCGTCCGACGCGAGGGGCCATGGCGGTGCGCCGTGCATCGTCGCGTCGGCCGGCGCCGCGCCGCGCCACTGCGCCAGCTCGCGGAAGCTCGCGACGCCGAAGTCGGCGAGCCCTTCGAGGAAGCCGCCGGCCCAGTGGTGGGGGTCGATCTTCTGCAGGATCTGCTTCAGCCCCTCGACGGCGTCCGCGGCAGCGCTGCGCAGCGGCCCACCCAGCGCGTCGAGCGTGGCGCAGTCGAGCTCGGCGAGCTGTCGGACCACGGGAAGGAGGCGCTCGACCGTCCCCTCCATGCGGCGCCGCTCCTCGGTGAGCGACGCGACCGAGGCGTGCAGCATCGACGCGAACGGCGAGCGCGCGAGCGCGGCGGGGTGCTTGGCGAAGAGGCGGACGTAGGCGCGCGCGACCGTCCCCTGGCGGCGCAAGAGGTCGTCGAGCGAGAGGACGTGGCGGTGCCACGCGCGCGCGGCCGGCTCGAAGACGACCGGCAGCCCGCGCTGGTGGAGGCGGATGCCGAGGTCGGTGTCCTCGCAGCCGTAGTGGTGGAAGCAGGCGTCGAAGGAGCCGGCGGCGATCACCTCGCGGCGCGGCGCGCTCACGTTGCAGCCCCAGAACTTCGTCCAGTCGTGGTCGACGCCGGGCCGCAGCCCGGCGTAGCCGAAGACGAGGTGGGAGCGCTCGAGCGCGCGCATCAGTCCGGTCGCGAGCTGCTCGGGCGGCTGCTCGAAGGTGCCCAGCACGGAGACGGGCGCCGGCGCGCGCCGCGCGTGGGCGTCCAAGTGGCGTTCGAGCAGGTCGGGGAACGCGATCGTGTCGTCGTTGACGAGGAGGATCCATTCGCCGCGCGCGGCGGCGACGGCGGCGCTGCGCGCCGACGCGAGCCCGCCGTTGGTCGTGCGGTGGATCAGCCGCAGCGGCAGGCGCGTCGCGAGCGAGCGGACCGCCTCGGCGCTGCCGTCTCCCGCCTCGTCGACGACGACGACCAGCTCGAAGCGCTCGGGCGCGAGGGTCTGGTTCGCGAAGCTCAACAGGCACTCGACGAGCGTCTCCCGGCGCTTCCAGGTGCAGATCAGGACCGAGATCTCGGGCGCGGCGGGGGCGGGGCACGCCGCCGCGGCGGATCGGACGGCGCCGTGCGCCGGCGAAAAACCGGAGAGTTCGCACAGCTCCCGGTAGAGCTGCGCCGCCTCGTCGCTCGTCACGGCGGCCGGCTTCGAGCGGCGGAGCCGTTCGTCCGGGAAGGCGGCGTCGACCGGCGCGTCGAGGTGGCGGGCGAGGCGCGCCGCGCCGTCCGCGTCGCGGCCGACCATCTGGTCGTAGTGGACGAAGAGCCAGCGTGCGCGCTCGTGCGGCGCCGCCTCGCGGTACTGGCGCAGCACCTGGCGGTACATGGCGCACCACGTCGCGAGCGCGCGCGCCGCGTCCATCTCGACGCCGGCGAGGTAGTCGGCGGCGGCGCACTCGCGCACGATGCTCGCAGCGGTGACGGCCGGGTCGCGGAAGACGACGACGAAACAGGCGTCGCCGAGCTCGCCGCGCCATGCCGGCAGCGTGTAACAGAAGCGCGGGTCCTTGAAGCAGAACGGGGCGCGCGCGACGAGCGCCCGCATGCGACGGCGCAGCGGCTCGGGCGCCGCGTCGACGGTCGCGTCGAGGCGGGCGAGCCAGCGCTGCGGGGCGGCGAGGCGCTGCGCGGCGGGGACGCGCGGCGCGAGCAGCTCCTCGTTGATGGCGTTGATCTCGGGCGCCTCGAAGAAGCCGAGCGGGTTGGCGTCGCGCGCGGGGTAGAGGCGGTCGCCCATGAAGTACCCGGCCTTGGCGAGCGCGCCGGCGACCATGCTGGTGCCGCTGCGCCCCGAGCCGAGGACGATGCAGTCGCGCATCACGCACTCCCGGTCGGAGTGAGCGGCGCGAGCGGCGCGGCCGACGTTCCGCGTCCGGTCGCGGCGCGCGCCGCCGCGACGACCTCTGCGAAGAAGCGACGCAGCGTCGAGGGGTCGGTGCCGTCGCGCAGCGGCCGCGCGGGGCGGCGCGGCGCCGACAGCAGCGCGACGTAGGCCGCGTCGTCGCGGTCGAGCGCGAGGATCCGTTCGATCAGCTCCGCGTCGCTCGCGAAGTCGCGCCGGTCGAGGAAGCAGCCCGGGTGGAAGTCGCGGGCGACGGTCGGGTCGCCCCAGTAGACCGGGACGCAGCCGCCGAGCAGCGCGTCGGGCAGCTTCTCGCTCGTGTATCCGGCGGCCGCCTCGTTCTCGAAGGCGATCGCGAACTTGCTCTCGCGGTAGAGGGAGTACTTGGCGCCGCGCTCGGCGGGAAAGGGCATGTTGTTGAGCGACGGGCCGGCGCAGTCGACGCGGCGGCGGCGGGAGAGAGCGCGCACGAACTCCTCGCGCATCGCGACGCGATTCTTCTGGACGTAGGCGCAGAAGCGCGTCTTGCCGCGCAGCAGCGCCGCGGGATCGGCGGGGGGCGCGTAGAGGTCCGCGGCGAGCCCGTGCACACGGTGGAGGCCGACGTAGTTCGGAACGCGCAAGTGGCGCGGATCGACCAGGTCGCGGCAGAACGAGAGGGCGAAGTCGCAGGTCGAGAAGTCGGGGCGGACGTTCTCGCCGGTCCAGAACAGGCGGACGCCGCGGGCGCCGGCCGTCGTCCTCGGGTCGCGGGGTCGCGTCGTCCGTTGCCCGTCCGGAAAGCAGGAGGCGACCACGAGGTCGGCGGCGCGCGCGTCGGCGACGACCTCGCAGCCGCCGGCTCCCGCGGCCTCGCCGAACTCGGCGAAGCGCACCGTGAAGTCAGCCGGCGCGAAGCCGGGCCAGAAGTCGACGAAGGCGACGCGCAGCGGCGCGCTCACGAGAAGAACCGCCCGTTCACGTAGAGCGCGTCGCCCGACGTGATCTGGCCGTCGGGGTGGCTCCAGACGTCGTAGAGGTGGAACAGGCGAAAGCCCGCGCCGCGCAGATGGACGTCGAGGTCGCCGAAGAGCGGCTGCCCGTCGTAGAGCGGCGCGAATTCGACCTCGGTCAGGACCACGCGCACGTCGGCGATCCGCTCGCGCAGGCCGCGCAGCGCCGCGAGCTCGGCGCCCTGGAGGTCGAGCTTCAAGACGTCGATCGGCCGGTCGAGGACGTCGGCCAGGGCGAGCGTCAGGACCTCGTCGGACGCGGCGACGTCGACGCGCTCGCCGTGGTAGCGGCGCTTGAGCGCGCTCGGCGTCAGGAGCGACGAGGTGACGTCGGCCTGGAGGCGGTGGAAGGTCGCCGCGCCGCTCTCCGCGGCGAGCGCGGCGGCGTGGACCACCAGCGCGCGGTCGTCCGCGAAGCGCGTCCGGATCGCCCGCGCGAGCTCCTCGATCGGCTCGAAGGCGTGGATCGGCGCGTCGGGGAAGAGCGCGCGCAGCCGCGCGACCGTGTCGCCGCGGTTGGCGCCGCCGTCGACGATCGTCGGTCGCTCGATCGAGACGAGGTCGCGCAGGTCGTCGTAGGGATCGCGCCGCGCCATGCGGCCCCAGGCGCCGGGGGCGATCGGGAGCGGCCGCGCGTCGCCGGCCGGCGCGGGGTGCAGTGCCTGAAAAAGCGCCTTCCAGCTCTGCCGGGCGACGGCGTTGCGCGGCTCGACTTCGAGGACCCGTGCGAAGGTCGCGAGCGCGGCCTGCAGGAGCTCGGACGACGGGACGGGCGTCGGCGCCGGCCCGCCCTCGCACGCGAAGCGGCACACCTCGGAGAGCTCGTCTTCCAGGGGCTCGAGCTGCGCGGAGTTCCGGTCGAACTGCAGGAGCCCCCAGCCGCGCAGCGGATGGTGGGGCGAGGTGTGCTCGGAATAGGCCGGGTAGTAGAGGCGCCAGTGGACGTCGGGCGCGATCGAGTCGCGGACGTACTCGAAGCTGCAGTGGCGGCCGTCGTAGCTGTCCCACCCGAAGCGCGGATCGTGCGGCACGCGGAAGTCGTCGATCAACAGGAAGCCGCGCGCACACCGGCCCGTGAGGAAGGCGACCTCGTCGCGCAGCGGCCACTCGAATCCGTGGTCGTGCGCGTCGAGCCACGCGAGCAGCGGCTTCGCGAGCGACGGCACGTGGTCGCGGGCAAGGCGGCGCAGCAGCTCCTGCGACGTCTCGCGATGGAGCGCGACGCCCGGCCGCACGCACGCGTGCTCCGCCGCGACGGCGTGCGCCGCGGGGTCGGGCTCGCACGAGATGCAGTCGAGAGCGGGGAAGCGGCGCGCGACGTAGCCGAGCGTCGAGCCGACGTTCGACCCGGTCTCGAGGAACGTGTGCGCCCGCGCGGCAAGCAGGTCGATCAGGCGCAGGAGGTGGCGATCGCCGTGGAAGCCGACCGGCAGCGGTTGCAGCGAGCGGGACGACATGCGGGCCCCGGGGCGAGGTCGATGGGAAGGGACTTCCCACTCTTCGGCGCCTCCCCGCGGCGGCTTGAGCGGCCGGGCGTCCGCCCCCGGGGGCCGGACGCCCTATATGAGGAAGGCTCGGGTCGGCGCCCCCGGGGATGGGAAGCGCGGGCGGGCGTCAGCTCAGCGCCGTGTAGATGCGGTGGACGTCGTCGTGGTCGTCGAGCGCCTCGAGGAAGGACTCGACCTCGACGCGCTGCTCGGGCGGGAGGTCGACGTCCTGCTTGGCGACGTAGCCGAGCTCGGAGACGCTCACCTTCCAGCCGGCGGTCAGCAGCGCCTTCATCACGACGTCGAGGTCGGTGCGGTCGGTGATGAAGCGGCCGCCCGAATGGCCCGGCGCAACCTCCTCGAGCGGCTCGACGTCCTGCGCGCCTGCCTCGATCGCCGCCGACTCGAGATCGAGGCCGGCCGGCGCGCGCGTCGCCTCGACGATGCCGACGTGGTCGAAGAGGAAGCCGACCTTCGCGCCGAGCTGGCCCTCCCGGAACAGGACGCGGATCTCGGGCGCCGTGCGGTTGCGGTTGTCAGTCATGCACTCGACGATCACTGGCACCTGGTGGGGCGTGAAGCCCTCGTACGTGACGAGCTCGAGGTCGATCTTCTCGCCGGTGAGCCCGGCGCCGCGCTTGATCGCGCGCGTGATCGTCTCGTTCGAGATCGACTGCTTGTGCGCCGCCTCGACCGCCAGCGCGAGGCGCGGGTTCATGGCGGGGTCGGGGGCGCCCGCCTTGGCGGCCACCGTGATCTCGCGCACGATCTTGGTCGCCATCTTCCCGCGCTTGGCGCCGTTGATCTCGCGCTTCTTCTGGAGCCACTGCCGTCCCATCGCTCGCCCTCGCTCAGGCCCGCACCGCGCGGCTGCGCGGCACGGAGCGGCGGCGAATCTACCGCGTGGCGCGGCCCGGGAACGCGACCGCCGCCGGCCCGCGGGGCCGACGGCAGCGCGTCTCAGGAGGATTTCGGTCCGGATTGCCGGTCGCGGGCGCTCAATCCCACCAGCCGGAGTTGCGCACTTGCGCGACGTTCGGCGTGAAGGGCGGGAGGTTCTCGATCTTGTTGAAGGCGGTGTCGTAGTCCCACAGGCGCACGGGCGCCGTGTAGCGGTCGCTTCCGTAGACCCACTTGCCCTTGGCGAACTCGGAGGCGTAGATCTTCACGAACGAGCCGAGGATCGCGCAGGCGATCCCGTCCCACTTCTCGTGGAAGCGCGGCAGGTTCTCGAAGCCGTTCGAGTAGCCCGCGCCGCCGGTCTCGTCGCCGCCGGTGATCATCGCGAAGTCGAAGGTGGTCGCCTTGGCGGTCGGCAGCGTGCCCTTGGTCTTCTTGTCGTCCCAGGAGTTCGAGAGCAGGTTCACCGCGTCGGCGATGACGGCGGCCGGCTTCTTGTTCGTCGTGTTGTAGTCGCCGCGGACGTAGACCGGGTCCTCGGAGATGACGGTGAGCGGCTGGCCGAGCTCGTAGCCGTTCACCAAACGGATGCCGTTGGGCTGCGAGACGGTCGTGTCGGAGCGCGACGCGTAGATCGCGCCGTTCACCGGCAGCAGGCCGTTCTCGCGCAGGATCTTGATGTCGATCTGCGTGACGGTGACGGTCTTGCCCTCGCGCGCGTCGTAGAAGCTCCGCGGCGCGATCGCGCCCGTCGGCATCGAGACCACGTTGCCCTTGGCGTCGTAGGCGGTGAGGTCGCGGATCACGAGGTCGGCGGCGGCGTGGTAGCGCCCCTTGGTCGAGTCGCCGCTGCCCATGCCGACGTAGGCGTAGTCCTTGAGCGTGGCGTTCCAGGCGTAGTCGCCGTTGCCGGCGCCGACGTTCTGGAAGCGCTTGATCGAGCCGATCGACGGCGGCTCGACCGTCTTCACGCCGTGGTCGGCCGACTGCACCGTGCCGCCCCAGGTCGACAGCGCGCCGACCGCGAAGTCGGGCCAGTCGCCGAGGTCGGAGAGGTCGCCGTCGCCGTTCGCGTCGAAGCCCTTGAACTGGCTGTCGAAGCCGCTCGTGCTCGGCACGCCCTTCGACTTGAACTGACTCTCGCTCCACATGTCGTAGAGCGACGTCGTGCCGCTCTTCTGGATCTTGACGCTGCCCGACGTGAGCGAGCCGTCGTCCTTGCGCATGCGGAACATGTCGCCGACCGAGCGGAAGTAGTCCGACTTGATCGTGAGCGTGTTGCCGGCGCCGACGCCGACGAAGAGGTCCTTGTTGGTGTGCACGCGGCCGGAGATCGTCATCGACGGGCCCGGCAGCAGCTCGAGGTCCTCGTTGTAGAAGATCGCGTACTGGAAGATCGGCGTGAGGCCGATGTCGAGCACGCGGTTCACCGTGTGCTTGAAGGGCGTCGCGTCGGCCGTCGCCTGCACCAGCCAGTGCTGGTGGATCGTCTGGATCCCGACGGCGTCGGTCTCGACCGTGTCGGTGCCGATGTGCTGCGTCGTCCACGGGACGTCGTGCGGGCCGTGGTGGAGCGTGCCGGAGGCCGGCGGCGCGATCGTGTTCGCGACCGCGACCAGCACGGCGTGCTCTGCCGCGACCGTCGCGCCCTCGGCGAGCGTGCGCACGTCGGAGACGGCGCGCGTCGTCTTCGCCTGCCTCAGCTCCGCCTGGGAGCTGGTGAGCAGGGCCGCGGCGAACGCCGCGATGATCACGACGGCCGTGAGCGCGACCAGCAGCACGGTGCCGCGCTGGTTCCTGCGCGCGGCGATCCTCGGGGGTCGGGAGTTCCGGGGGTGCATCATGGGTACGGCTCCGCTCACAGTTCCTTCGTGTTGCGCAGGTTGACCGAGCCTTCGACCTCCGCGGTCACGCGCTGGCCGTTGGCGTTCGTCTCCTCGAGATAGATCACGATGTCGACGTTCCCGAACCGCAGCGAGCGGTCGTTGAACACGACGTCGAAGGTGATCGACCGGACCGACGAGCCGATCGGCCGCTGCTCGGTGAGCACGCCGCCGACGTCGGTGTTGCGGTAGAGCCAGGGGCGGCCCTCCGCGTCCTGCACGACGCGGTAGGAGAAGAGCTGCGCGCCCCACTCGAGGTCGCCGTTGGCGTCGAGCGGCGTGCCGTTGCCGTCGAGGTCCTGCGGGAGCTGGAAGACGATCTCGTCGGCCACGCGGTTGGCGTTGCGCGTGATGTGGTCGCCGACGCCGTTCCAGGCGAAGACCTCGTTCACGAGCGATTCGTCGGAGTAGTTCATGGTCGCGACGAGCGGGCCGCGCGGCGTGTTCTCGGGACCGAGCTGCCGCTCCCAGATCGCCGGGTAGTTCTGGCCGGCGACGTTGGTGAGCCCGCTCTTGCGCAGATCGGCGGCGATCTTCTCGAGCATGCGCCGGCCCGACTCCTGCAGCCGCGACTTCGAGCCGGTGAGCTGCCAGGAATCGCGCGCGCCCTTCATGATCTGCATCACGCCGCCGAGCACGATGGTCATCGTGCAGAGCACGATCATCATCTCGACGAAAGTGTGCCCGCGCGTGGCGCGGCCGCGGCAGCGGGCGTTCAGCGCGTGCGAGCGCATCGGAACGTCTCCTGCATCGGGTGGCCCTTGCGATCCCTCCACGTCGCCGTGATCGTGATGACCAGCGGGTCGGCGGCCGGATCGTCGTAGGTGACGACGATCGACTCCTCCTTGAGGTGGAGGGCGGTGAAGCGGGGGATCGGCTCGCCCGCCTTGTAGGTCGACGTGATCTGCGTGAAGGGCGTGCTCATCACGTCCTCCACGGCGGTCATCAGGTCGTGCGTCGCGACGTTCTCCTCGCGCGCCGTGTCGGAGAGGTCGGCGAAGGAGAGCATGGTCGGGAACGCGACCAGGGCGCCGACGGCGAGGATGGTCGTGGCGATCATGATCTCGACGAAGGTGAGCCCGGCGCGCGCGCGCCGTCGCCCGGCAGTCCGAAGGTGTGCATCCGAGGTGGGGGTCACAGCGCTTTCCGTGTTTCCCCGGGCCGGGGGCCGCGGTCCGAGCCGATCCGTGGGCTCGCGCGGGCCGTCGGGGGGCATCCGGAGCTTCGGAAGCGCCGATGAGCGACTGAGCCGGCCGCAGGCCGGACGGAAAACGTCTCCACTTTCCTTGCGCGCGGCGCCGGAAATGGAGCCGCCGGAGCGCGGCGGCGAGGCGCGCTCCGGCGGCGGATCGAGGCCGACGTCCGACGGGAAGTTTCGTCAGTATCCGAGGTGCAGTTCGAGTCCGGCGGTGAACGAGATCCCGAAGGCGGCGCCGGCGTCGAGCTCGAGCGCCTGGAAGTCGGCGGCGAGGCCGCAGAGCTGCGGGTCGTTCGGCACCGAACCCGCGACCGAGAGGCCGCCCGCCGGCAGCGCGAGCGGGATCCAGAGGGCCGGCGCGACGAGGATCGTCCCGCCCTTGTTGGTCGGGATCGACGCCTGCGCCAGGCCGAGGACGAGCAGCGCCGTCGTCGGCGCACCGAGCGAGTTGCCGACGTCCAGGACGAGCGGGCCGCCCAGGATCGGACGATTCTGCGCGACGAGCGACGGCACGCCGAACGTGCCCGCGAAGCCGCTCCCGTAGTTCGCCCACGCTGCCGACGAGCCGAGGCAGAAGACGAAGTCGTCCCAGCCGAGCCCGCTCGCGTCGGTGATGCCGACCATCTCGACGCGCGTCACGTTGTTGTAGGAGGTGAGGTCGACGCGCACCGGCACCGTCGGCGTGCCGGCCCCCTCGACCGCGAGCGTCGCGGTGAGGACGCCCGACTCGTAGACGTTCACGTTCGCGACCGGGCCGACGTTGTCGACCGCGACCGCGCTGAAGGAGAGCGAGCCGACCGGGCAGGGGAAGTCGACGTACGTGTCGCGCGTCCCGTCGGGCGGGCCGCCGACCGGTTCCGTCTCGATCACGTTGGGCTGCGAGCTGCCGGCGGCGAGGGCGACCGTCACGTTGTCCGAGCCGGCCGGCGCCGAGAAGGTCGCCTCGGCGAACTGCGTGGTCACCACGACTGGGGTCGCCAGCGCGTCGAAGTCGATCGTGATCGGGTCGCGGACGACGACGTCGACCGGGTCGGAGACGATGCCGTTCGCGACGACCTCGAGCTTCGCCGGCCCCTTCTCGACGGTCGCCGGCACCTCGAAATGGGTCGAGACGATCGTCGCGCCGGTCGCGATGCCCATCGTGCTCGGATCGTGGGCGCGCATGTAGGCGACGTGGCCGCTGTTCGTGAACGTGAGGCGGACCAGCGGATAGTTGGTCGAGACGTTGCACTCGTCGCCGTAGCTGCTGGAGGTGGTGAGGCCGTTCAGCTGCGTGCCTTCGAGGAGGTAATCGGTGGCGGGCAGGAGGTCGGTGGCGACCGCGGTGATGGTCGGCTTCCACGACGGGTCGGGACTGCCGTTGCCCGAGTAGAGGTAGATCGTGACGTTCGCGTAGAGGATTTCGCCGGTCGGCAGCAGGAGCATGCGGCCGTCGTACGGCGTCCCGCCGTTGTTGCCGGGATCCGGCCTGCGAGTGAAGCTCGTCCCGTCGAACGCGTAGAAGTGGACCGGCGGCGTCCAGTAGTCGGCCAGCGCGCAGAGCATGTTTCCGTTCGGCAGCATCGCGGCGGGCGCGTCGGACGCGACCATCTGCCTGCCGCCGAGGACGGGCATGTCGGGTCCGGCCGCCCAGGTGCCGACGCCTCCGGGCGTGCCGTTCATCGTGTAGAGCGCGGTGTGGGCCGTGGCGCCGAGGATGAAGGCGCGGCCGTCGTTGAGCGCCATGCCGGGTCCGATCTCGAAGATGCCGTCGACGATGTCGGCGGCGAGGTTGCCGGTGTCGACCCACGCGTTCGCCACCGGGTCGAAGAGCTCCGAATCGGGGTGGTCGAAGCACTTGGGCGTGACGATGGTGTCGTCGGGCAGCAGCACCCAGGTCTCCTCGGCGCTCGCCGTGCCGAGGATCGCGGGGCCGGCCGACCACGCCTTCGTCACCGGATCCCAGAGCGCCGTGCGGTTGTCCTGGATGTTCCCGATGAAGAAGCGCTTGTCGGCGAGCAGGGTCGAGGGCGCGTCACCGATGTAGCCCCAGCCGGTCGGCGGCCCGATCGCCTTCCAGGTGTCCGTCACCGGGTTGTAGATCTCCGCCGCGCTCCCGCCTCCCGTGTTGCTGTATTCGCCGCCGGCGATCAGCACGCGGCCGTCGGCGAGCACGCTCGACGCGTAGTAGAGGCGGTCGTCGTGAGCGTCCTGGACTTGCGACCAGGTCCCGTTCAGGTAGCTGCCGCTCGCGTCGGGCGTGAGCACCCACCAGTGCTCGCTGAAGTACTCGTTCATCAGCACGCGCCCGTCCATCAGGAGGTAGAGCGTGCTGGCGTTGACGGGCGGCTGATTCGTGAGCGGCTGCCAGCCGTTCGCGAGGGCCGCGGGCGAGGTCGCGGCCAGGACGACGAGGAGAGCCGGAAGATGCGCGGAACGGTTCATCGTCTCGACTCCAGCGGGGTTGGGCGCGGGCCGGGCGGGCAACCTACCTGAGCGGGACGGCGCTGCGAATCCCCTCGCTCGCCGCCGCGAGGGGAAGTCCGCGCTCGAGCCAGGCGGTGAAACCGCCGAGCAGCGGCCGGACGCGCGCGATGCCGTGCCGCTGGAGCCGGAGCGCCACCTGAGCGCTCGTCACCTCGTTGGGGCAGCTGCAGTAGAGAACCACTTCACGATCGCGCGGGATCTCGCCGTGGCGGTCGGGGAGCTCCTCCGGCCGCATCCGCAGCGCGCCGAGCGCGTTCCAGGCGTAGGAGAGAGCGCGCGCGCCGGCGACCCGTCGGCCGAGAGCGCGCCCGTCGCGAGGAGCAGGAGCTCGGCGGGGATCGGCAGCCCGAGCTGCGCGAGCAGCGTGACGAGGAAGGTCGCGGAGAGCGCGTGCGGCTCGAGGGCGTGCAGGGAGGCGCTCAACGACGGGAGCTCGCGCGAGGAATCATTCCGCGCGAGTCTCGCCGCGGCGGCGGCGCGGAGCAACCGCGCGCGGCACCGCGCACGCGGCCGGGTCAGCTCGCGACGGCCTCCGCCTCGACGAGCTCGGCGACCGGCGCGGCCGGCGCGGCCGGCGCGTCGGCGAGGACGCGGCACTCGGGCGCGCACGAGAGCAGCGTGAACGCGTCGAGCCGCCGCGCGAGCTCGTCGAGCGCCCGCCGGGCGTCCTCGGGCTCGGCCGCGGCGCCGTCGCGCGCGATGCGCCGCAGCGTCGCCACTTCGTCGTGCAGCCGCTCGAGCGAGCCGTTCAGCTCGCTCGCGGTCGACTGCAGGTAGTCGCCCTTGCGGACCTTCACGCCGCGCGGGATGCGGAGCGCGGCGAGCTCGCGGAAGACGGCGCGGAAGCGGTAGCTCGGCCCGGCGATCTTCTGCGTCTCGCGCACGCCCTGGCCGAAGAAGCAGAGGAACGAGCAGGCGAGCGGCAGCAGGACGGCGGTCGCGAGCACGTCGAAGCGGCGCATCGACTCGAAGACGCCCCAGCGCGGCGCGCCGCCGAACCAGCCGACCGCGGCCGGCATCACGATCGCCAGCGCGACGAAGAGCGCGAGGTTGGCGGTCAGCACGACGATCAGGCGCGAGACGAGGCGCAGCTGCATCTCGTGGTCGACGAGGGATCGCCGCCGGCGGTCGTCGTTCTCGGGGTCGCGCGGCGCGGGCTCGACGGGCTTCACGGCTCGACTCCCATCCGGGCGAGGAGGCGCCGGGCGCTGGCGCGGACGCGCGGATCGGGGTCGTCGGCGAAGAGCTCGCGCGCGTCGGCCTGGCCGATCGAGCTCCCCAGCCGCTCCAGCGCGTCACACGCCGCCATGCGCAACTCCGGCCGCGGATGGCGCAGCACCGCCGCGACGGCGCGCCCGACGACGGCTCCGTGCACCCTCTTTCGCCCGAGGAGCGCGAGCGACTTCAGGACTTCCTGCGGCTTCCGGGAGTCGAGCGACGCCTCGACGGCGGGCCACTGGTCGGCGAGCCAGCGCTCCTCGAACTCGAGCCAGGCGCGCCAGCGGTCGGCGGCGGCGGGGACGCACGCTCCGGTCGCGGTGGCGAGGGAGCGCTTCGCCACCTGCTCCACGCGCGCGTCGCCGTCGTCGAGCAGCCCGATCAGCGCCTGCACCGACTCGGGCGAGGGGTAGCGGCGCAGCGATTCGGCGACCTGGCGGCGCATCTCGGACGAGCGGTCGCCGGCATGCGCGCGCAGCAGCTCGGCGACGGCGGCGCAGCCCGCCTCGTCGCGCGGCGGGACGGCGTCGAGCTCGGCGACGATCGCGACGTCCCACTCGTCGCGCCGGCCGAGCAGCGCCGACAGCAGCGCGACGCGTTCGGCGCCGCGCACCTCGTGGATCGCGTCGAAGACGAAGCGCGAGAGGTCGGCCGGCAGCGCCGCGGCGAAGGCGGGCAGCGCGCGCGGCGCGGCGACGTCGGCGCGCAGCACCTTCACGAGCGAACTGCGCAGCGTGCCGCCGAGGACCGGGTGGTCGCGCAGCGGCGGCGGCAGCGCCGCGACGGTGCACCGCATGAGCTCGAGCGACGAGGCGCGGCCGAGGTCGCCCGCCAGCGTCACGATCGGCAGCGAGATCTCGAGGTCCGCGGTGCGCGCCGCCGCGGCCGCGACGAAGGAGTCGACCGCGACGGGGGGGAGCGCCTTCAGGGCCGCGAGCGCGAGGCGCTGCCCGTCGGAGCCCGTCTCCGCCTCGACGGCCGGCGCGCTGACGGCGAGCGCGAAGAGCGGCGCCACCGCCGGCTCGCCGAGCGCGACCAGCCGCGCGACCTGCACCTCGTCGGCGGCGCCGTCGCGGTTGCGCAGGATCTCGCGGACCGCGCGCGCGACGTCGGCGGGCAGCGCGGCCGGCCGCGCCGCCGCCGTAGCGTCGCCGCCATCGCGCGCCTGCGCGCGTCCTGCCGGGCCGCACAGCCCGAGCAGGAGCGTCCAAGCCTGGATGGTGAGTACCCCTCTCACATCGATCCCTCCCCAGGGATGCGCCCCGCCAGCGGGACGCGCCAAGATCCTCGCTCAGTGCTGCAACGCGCCGGGCTCCCACGCCAGGAACGTCAGACCCTGCTGGTCGCTCCTCGGAAGACCCGGCAGCGCCAGCGTGCCCGTCGAGATGCGCGGATCGAAGGTGACCATCATCCGCGAGTGCTGGCCGTTGTAGTCGCGGTTGATCGCGACCTGGTTGCCGGCGCTCATCATCCCGTGGAGCTTCACGATCGCCGAGCCGGTCGCGTTCAGGTTGCTGTCGTAGAAGTTGTTCTCGGCGTACATGTAGGCGCTCATGCTCTCGAGCGTGCCGAACGCCGGGTCGCCGAAGTAGATGTTGCCACTGTCGTTGACCGCCCCGTCCTTCATCGCGATCAGGACGAGGCCGTCGTTCTGCGCGTCCTTGTAGAAGATGTTGTCGCCGATGTAGATGTTGCCCTTCACCACGATCGTGAGGGCGAGCGCGTCGTTCGACGCGAACTGGAACGACATCGCCGACGGGTTGTTGATCCAGAGGTTGCCGTCGACGTAGTAGATCTTGTGGTTGCCGTCGCTGCCCGGTTTCCCCGCCACGCCGGCGAGCGAGACGATGTAGGGGTCGCTGCCGTCCGACTTCGGGTCGGTGTGCATCGTCTCGTACGGGTCCTCGAGGAAGAAGTCGTCCTTGGACGTGGACGACGTCATCGAGGCGCGGTCGCTCGGGTTCTTGCGGAAGATGTGGGCCGCGTCGGACTCGGGGAGCTGCCACGCCTTGCCGCCCGGCGTGCCCGACGCGTAGGTCGCGGTCGCGCCGGCGAGGTGCATGGCGACGTCGACGTCGGCGATCGTCGGGTAGTTCATCGCGGCGAGGTCGGGGACCGGCTCCTGGATGCCGCCTTCGCCGGTGATGCCGGTGACCTTGCCCGAGGCGCGCGCCGTGCCGTCGAGCTTGGCGTCGTCGACGAACTCGATGTCGCCCCCGCTGAAGATGTCGCCGCTGACCTGGTCGCCCTGCGCGCCCACGCCGCCGAAGTGCATCGCGTAGTTGGGGTCCTTCGCGCTGTTGCCGGCGAAGATCGCGTTGTCGAAGAGGGTCGGCGCGTCGAGCAGTGTGAGGTGCACCGCGCGCGTGCCGCCGCCGTAGACGCCGTTCGCGACGATGTCGATGGTCTGGTCGGCGTTCTTGGTGGCGCGCGTCCAGTAGGCGCCCGCGCCCATCGGGACCGGGTTGGCGGCGCTGCCGAAGTTGCCGCTGCCGCCGACCGCCAGCGAGTTCTGCGACAGGCGCGCCGCCGACTCGGCGAGGTAGAGGCGCTGCAGGTCGTTGCGCGACTGCGCGATGTCGAGGTTGCCGGAGCGGACCACGGTGATCAGCGAGACGCCGAGCCCGGCCAGGACGACGGCGGTCGCGATCGAGGCGACCAGCGTGCTGCCCGTTTCGTTCGAGGTGGGTCGCATGGAGGGGTCGCTCCGTTCAGTTCCGCGGGAGGACCGTGGTTTCGACCGTGCGCGAGAAGGTCGTGTTCTGCTTCCTCGCCTGCACGGTGAGGCGCACGCGGACCGATCCGTCGGCGAGGCGCTCGAAGGAGAGCCCCGCCTCGTCCTGCAGCCCGTTGCCGTTGTCGTCGGCGCCGTTCTGCACCTCGCCGAGCAGCAGGCGCGGGACGCTCGTCGCGATCACCGTGTCCAGCTGGCCGGCCGAGCCGAAGTTGCGCGAGATCACGATCTCGCCCTCGTCGGTGAGCCCGTCGCCGTCGTTGTCGGCACCGTCATTCGGATCGTTGGGATCGGGGCGCCACTCGATGCGCGTCACCGGGCCGAAGGTCGGGCCCTCGGGGTCGACCGCGACCGGGACCTGCAGGTCCATGAAGGAGCTGCCGAGCGGCGCGGCGGCGGGCGCGAGGGTCGCCTTGCCGGCCGGCAGCAGCGACTCGGTGATCTGGCGCAGCGCGTAGTTGGCGTTGCGCTCGAGCAGCGCGCGCGCCGTCGTGATCTGGCTGCCCGCGATCCCGGAGCGCAGGAAGAGGAAGAGCCCGCCGAGCAGCAGCATCGTCATCGCGAGGTTGACCGCGAGCTCGTGGAGCATGAAGCCGCCGCGTCGGGAACTCATGGCGCCGTGCCTCCCCCGAGCACGGCCGCGAAGCTCACGGTGCGCGTGCCGCCGCCGGCGATCGGCCAGTCGAGGCGGATCACGAGGGGCAGGATCTTGTAGTCGGCCGCGTGGTTCTTGCTGTCGATGACGCCGTCGCCGTTCAGGTCGCACGGGAGCCCGTACTCGGGCGCGACGATGTCCTCGCGCAGCGTCTCGTTGCCGGCCGCGTCGAGCGTGGTCGGCAGCCCGATGCTGCAGTCCATGGTCTTGGGGACCTCGAACGCCTCGGCGTCGGCGACGGCGGTGGTCGTGCCGGTGACCGTCTGCAGGACGGTCTGCGTCGTGCCGACCACGGTGCCGACGAGGCTGCCGCTGCCGCTGGTGCCGCTGCCGCTGGTGCCGCTGCCGCTGGTGCCGCTGGTCCCGCTGCTCAGGCTCCCCGGACCGCTGTTGTCGAGCCGGTACGCACTGAGGGCGAGCGTGTCGTCGGCCGTGGCGAGCAGCACCGTCGTCGTGTCCATCGTCCAGCTCGAGCCGCAAGCCGTGCCGGCGCCGTTCGGGTCGTCGGCCTTGTTGGCGTTGTAGGTCGGGAGGACCTGCTCGATCGGGAGCGCGAGCATCTGCTCGACCACGGCGCGCGACATCTCGTTCGCCGCCGCGACGGTCCGGCTCTCCTTCTCGAGCGACATCGAGGTGACGCTCGCCGCGAGGAAGCCGACCGTGGAGACCGAGATGACGACGATCGAGATCATCGAGTCGATGAGCCCGAAGCCCGCCTCGGTCGACCGGCGCCGAACGGGAATCGGCGCGAGGTCTGGCCGGAATCGGAGTTCCACGCCGCACTTTTTCATGAGGGAGTTCCCGTGCACCTCAGAACTCGCCGCGGGACGGATTCATCGCGCGGCACCTTCCCTAAGACTTCGAATCCGAGTCGGGGTCAAGCGCGAAGCCCCCCGGTCGGAAACTCCTTCCCTTCCGCGGGCGGCGTCCGAAAGTGAATGCAGAACCGCTGCGACTTCGCCGAATGGCAGACCCCTTAATGTCGCGGCCATGCACCTGCCGCGTCCCGCCGCCCCGCCGACGATCGTCGTGGTCCATCCGCGCGAGAATCGGCGCAAGTGCTCGGTCGAGCCGCTGCGCGCCCGTCCCGACTTCCGCTTCTGGACGTTCCCGGAACGGGGGGGCGAGCCGCTCGACGGCTACGTCCGGCTCGCGATCGGCGGCCCGCTGCTCGGTGAAGCCGACGCTCGTTCCGGGCTGCTCGTGCTCGACGGGACGTGGCGGCTCGCGCGGCGCATGGAGCCGTTCTTCCAGGACGTGCCGGTGCGCTCGCTGCCGGAGTGGGTGACGGCCTATCCGCGCGCGTCGAAGAGCTTCCCCGATCCGGCGCAGGGTCTCGCCACGATCGAGGCGATCTACGCCGCGTTCCTCGCGACGGGGCGGCCGACCGCCGGGCTGCTCGACCACTACCGCTGGGCGGAGCTCTTCCTCGAGCGCAACCGCGCGCGGCGCGCGGCGGGCGCGTGACGCGGGACTCGCGCCGCGCTCACCAGATGCGTGCGCGCGCCGCCTCGTCGCGCCACATCGCGTCGCCCTTCTTCACGCCGAACGCCTCGTAGAACTCGGGCACGTTGACGACCGGCCCGAGCACGCGCCACTTGGCGGGCGAGTGGACGTCGCTCAGCAGCGCCTGGCGCAGCCGCTCGTCCCGTTCGTGCCCGAGCCACGACAGCGCGTAGCCCAGGAAGTAGCGCTGCAGCGGCGTGAGCCCGCCGATCTTCTCGCCCTTCTTCCACTGCTCGGTCTTCTTGAACGCGTCGAGCCCGAGGACCACCCCGCCGAGGTCGGCGATGTTCTCGCCGAGCGTCGCGTGGCCGTTGATGTGGAGGCCGGGGAGCGGCTCGTAGGCGTCGAACTGCGCGGCGAGCACCTCGGCGCGCTCCTTGAACTTCGCCGCGTCCGCCTCGGTCCACCAGTCGGCGAGGTTGCCGTTCACGTCGAACTGGCGCCCCTCGTCGTCGAAGCCGTGCGTGATCTCGTGGCCGATCGTGCTCGCGGCCGCGTACCCGTAGACCACGGCATCGTCGGCGTCGGCGTCGGCCAGTCCGGGGATGATGAAGATCGCCGCGGGCAGCACGATCTCGTTGTTCGACGGGTTGTAGTAGGCGTTGTAGGTCTGCGGCGTCATCTCCCACTCGGTGCGGTCGACCGGCTTGCCGAACTTGCGCACGTCGTCGTCGAACTCCCACTTCGCGGCGCGCATCATGTTCTGCGCGTAGCTCGAGCGGTCGATCGCGAGCGAGCTCATGTCCTTCCACTGGTCCGGGTAGCCGACCTTCTTGACCATCCGGTCGAGCTTCTCGAGCGCCTTCTTCTGGGTCGCCTCGCTCATCCACGGCAGTGCCAGGATGTGCTCGCGGTAGGTCGTGCGGATCGCCTCGACGAGGTCGCTGTAGCGCTGCTTCGCCTGCGGCGAGAAGTGCTCGGCGACGAAGACCTTGCCGACCACCATGCCGAGCGCGCGCTCCTGCGCGTCGAGCACGCGCTTCCAGCGCGGCCGCTGCTCCTTCTGTCCGCTCAGCACGCGCCCGTAGAAGGCGAAGTTCTCCTGGTCGATGGCGGAGCCGAGGAACGGCGCGAACGACGTGACGATCTGGTAGCGCAGGTAGTCGCGCAGCACGGCGGGCGGCGTCGCCTGCAGCAGGCCGTCGAGCGCCGCCAGGAACTCGGGCTGCCCGACGATCACCTCGCCCGCGGCCTTCAGCCCGTAGCCGTCGAGCAGCGGCCGCCAGTCGACGTGCGGGGTCTGCTTCGCCTGGAGGTCGGCGACCGACATCTTGTTGTAGTTGGCGTACGGGTCGCGCAGGTCCTGGAGCTTGCGGCTCGCCGTCGCGAGCGCCGTCTCGAACTTCATGACGGCGTCGCCCGCCGCGTTCGCGGCCGCCTCCTCCTGGCCGAGCAGCTTCAGCATGCGGGCGACGTGCCGCGGGTATTCGGCGCGCGCCTTCGCGACCCCCTCCTCGGGGTCGAAGTAGTAGTCGCGGTTGGGGAGACCGAGCCCGCCCTGGTTCAGCTTGGCCGAGATGACGTCGCTCGCCTTCTCGTCCTGGCCCACGCCGAAGGAGAAGAGGGCGTCGACGCCGAGCGTCTGCAGCTCGGCGGCGACGCGCGCCGCGTCGGCGCCGTTCGCGACGGAGTCGACCTTCGCGAGCAGCTCCTTCAGCGGCGCCGCCCCCTCGGCGTCGGCCTTCGCCTGGTCCATGGCGACCGCCCAGAAGTCGCCGATCTTCTGGCGGTCGCTCCCGGCGGGGGCGTTCGCCTTGGCCGAGCCCTCGGCGAGCTCGCGCTTGATGGCGTAGAGCTGCTCCATGACGAGGTGGCCGATCGTCCAGGCCGACTCGCTCGGCGGGATCGGGTTCTTCGCGAGCCAGGCGCCGTTGGCGTACTGGAAGAAGTCGGCGCCCGGCTTCGTCGCCGCGTCGAGGTTCTGCGCGATCATGTCGTCGGGCTCCGGCGGCGGGACTCCGAGCGCGAGGCCCGTGAGCGCGAGCGCGGCGGCGACGGGGATCCTTCTCATGCTCGACGGTTCTCCCTTCTCGGACGGTTTACAAGGTCCTGGCGCGCGGCCGGGAAGCGCGTGAGCGTAGCCGCCGGTACGTTCCGCCGCGCCCGGCGTTCCCGCCCCTTCCTCGAGAACCTGCCATGCCGCACGTCGGACTCGTCCTCTCGCTGCTCGCCGTGCTCGCCCTGTTTCCGCCGTCGCCGCGCGCGGTCACGCGCGGGCCTGCCCACCAGGGGAAGGAGACGAAGGGGAAGGCGAAGGCGGCGCCCGCGATCGTCGACGGCGAGCTCGGGAAGGCGCTCGACGAGGCGGTGGGGAAGATCGACGCCGCCGACGGCGGCTTCTGCGGCGTCGTCCTGGTCGCGACGCAGGGGAAGGTCGTGCTGGAGAAGGGCTACGGCGTCGCCGACGCCGCCGCGAAGAGGGCGATGCCGCCCGACGCCCTCTACGACTGGGCGAGCGTCAGCAAGCAGTTCACCGCGGCGGCGCTCCTGAAGCTGATCGAGGCGAGCCGCATGGACGACGCGGCGCTGCGCAAGCTCGGCGCGAAGAAGCTGGCCGACGCGCTGAAGGACAAGAAGTGGAAGAAGCTCGGCCTCGACGACCCGCTCTCGCGCTTCTTCCCCGAGTGCCCCAAGGACAAGGCGGCGGTCACGCTGCGCCAGCTCCTGAACCACACCTCCGGCATCCAATCGGGCTTCAAGCAGGAGTGGAAGTTCGACGCTTCGAGCCGCGACTCGCTCATCGCCTGCATCCTCGGCCTGCCGATGGTCTCCAAGCCGGGCGGGAAGTGGGAGTACTCCAACTCGGCCTACTCGTTCGTCGGGGCGCTGATCGAGAAGGTGTCGGGCATGACCTTCGAGGAGTTCTGCGACGAGCTGCTCTTCAAGCCGGCCGGGATGACGTCGGCGACGATGATCGGAACGAAGGGCCTCGACCTCACGCGCGTGCCGAGGATCGCGCGCGGGGCCGGCTTCGACGACCTCCCCAAGGAGTACGCCTTCGCGTACGGCAACCAGCTCACGTGGGGCTACCGCGGGTGCGGCGGCGTGGTCGCCTCGACCCGGGACATGTTCCAGTGGGACCAGGCGCTGCGCGGAGGGAAGCTCCTCTCGAAGGAGTCGCTCGAGCAGCTCTACACGCCGGCGCTCCAGGACTACGCGCTCGGCTGGAAGGTGAGGAAGGTCGGTGGCGGCGTCCGCGTCGAGCACGGCGGCGGCGTGCGGGGCGTCGCGACCCACTATCTGCGCCACCTCGACCAGGACTACGTCGTCGCGCTGGCGTGCTCGTACGAGCCCAAGACCCATCCCGAGGAGATCGCCGACCGGCTGGCGCGGATCGTCGAGCGCCAGCGGTGATCCGGGAACGCCGGACGCGCGCCGAGGTACAAGCTGCGCCGCGCCGGGCCGCCAGCCCGCGCGCGCGGAACCCTGGAAGGAGTGGGCGATGGACCGTTCGTGGAACGCGATGAGGAGCCTCGGCGTCGCGCTGTCGGCGGCGGTCGTCCTGGCGTGCGCCGCCGCGCCGGCGCAGGCGCAGCGGCCGACGGCGAGCTTCGAGTGGCAGAAGCACGAGGCCGGCGTGACCTACGGCGTGCCGCGCGTCGGCAAGCACACGCTCGACGAGCTCAAGGTCGGGGATTCATGGCGGATGGGGGCGTTCAACGCCTCCAACCTGGTGACGACGGCGCCGCTGATCGTGGGGGACTCCGTCGTCGCCCCGGGCGCGTTCCGCGTGCAGGTGGCGCGGACGGGGGCGGAGAAGTTCGAGCTCCTGATCGAGGGCGCCGGCACCGCGGTCGAAGCGGGCGGCGACGACGTGCACGCGCCGGCCACGATGACGCAGGCGAAGACGCCGAACGAGAAGCTCGAGATCTCGCTCGCGCCGGTGAAAGAGCAGGCCGATCCGGAGCTGCGCGCGCTCGCGCTGCTGATCCAGTACGGCGCGCCGCAGCTCACCGTCCCGATGACGATCGTCGGGACGCAGCCGATGAAGGTGAAGGGCTTCGCCGCGCTCGACGTCTTCAAGCTGCCCGAGCCGTGGCTCTCCAAGCGGCTGGATCTGAAGAAGCACACCCCGGTCGCGACGCTGGTGCGCTCGGGCAAGGTGGGGAACGGCGAGTCCGACCGGCTCAACCTGATGCTGGGGGAGGACGACGTCGTGCTGATCCCGGCGATGCTCGCGCCGACGGAGAACAACGGCTTCGGGGCGATCCCCAAGCCCGACGGCCTCTGGACGTTCCAGGGCAAGGTGATCTGGAGCGCGAGCAAGAAGCCGTCGCCCCTCTTCCACGTCGAGAGCGCCGAGGTCGAGAAGGACGGCACGCTCCACGTGGTCGCGTCGCTCGGCGAGCGCAGCGCCGACATCCGCGTCGCGTCGGCTCCCGTGAAGAAGTGACCGCCCCGCCCCCCTTGCGGATCCGCGCTTGGCAGACTAGTCTGTTTTTCAGACCACTCGGCCCGGAGGGGCGGCCGCGCGGAACGGGAGCGAAGCATGGATCGCGAGCAGGCCGCGCGGGATCTCGAGCTGATCGGTCGCGTGCTGGAGCAGACGCGCCGGCGCGTCGACCCGCAGATGTTCCACATGATCGTCTGGGGGACGATCGTGCTCGTCTGGTACCCGCTGATGTCGTGGCTCCAGGCGGCCGGGCGGGGACGCGCCTGCCTCACCGTGAGCCTGGTCGCCATCGGCGGCGGCGTGCTGATCTCGGGGTTCCTCGGGTGGCGGCACGGCCGGCACCCGCGGCTCGCCGCGACCAACACGCTGCTCGCGCGGCGGCTCGGGCAGCTGACCGCGATCTTCATCGTGACCGGCGTGGTCCTGTCGTTCGCGGTGCCGATGCTCTCGCCCAGCGGGGGAGGCCGTTACGTCCCGCACGTCTGGGGGCTGCTCTACGCGCTCATGCTGATGACGCTCGGCGTGATCTACTCGCGCGAGTTCTTCTTCTGCGGACTGCCGAGCCTGCTCGCGACGCTCGCCGCGCTGCACTGGGTCGACCAGTCGGGCTACCTGCTCGGGCCGGCGATGGGGCTCGGCTGCATCGTGGCCGGCACGATCGCCGAGCGGCGCGTCGCGCGCTTGCGCCGCGAGCCGGCGGACGCGGCCGACGTCGACCCGCTCCATGCCGAAGGCTGACCCGTTCGATTTCGATCCGGTGCTCACGTCGCGGGTCCGGCTCGCGATCGTGTCGGCGCTGGTGCACCACGACGCCGAGTTCACGCAGCTGAAGGAGCTGCTGCGCCTCACGCAGGGGAACCTCGGCGTGCACGCGCGCAAGCTCGAGGAGGCGGGCTACGTCGCGGTCGACAAGCGGTTCGTCGACAAGAAGCCGGTCACCACGTTCTCGCTCACCAAGGAGGGACGCGCGGCGCTGGTCGCCCACGTCCGCCGCCTGAAGCAGCTCCTCGGCGAGTGAGCAGGAGTTCGCCATGGTCCCGTCCCGCATCGGCAGCCTCGTCCTCTGCACCTTCGGGCTCGGCGGTCTCGCCGGAGCCTTCGCCGTCGCGCGCACCGCGACGGGTCCGATCGCGCCGGGAGGCGACGGCGAGCACCGGCTCGCCCGCTCGCTCGAGGCGCTCGCCGCCGACTTCGACACGATGCGGCAGCGCGTTTTGCAGCTCGAGCAGCGGCCGGAGGGGGCGGCGCGCCTCCCCGACCGCGTCGAGCAGCGCGAAGGCGCGCGCGACGGCGATGCGGCCGCGACGCATTCCGCGCCGACGCCGGAAGCGAAGGATCCCGAGGCGGAGAAGCGCGCGGCGCTCGCCTCGGCGCTCGCCGCGGCGACGGCGCGCCTCGAGCCGAAGTTCGAGGCGCTGCTGCGCGCCGGACTGCCGGCGAAGGAGCTCGCGCAGCTGCTGAAGGAGGCGGCGGCCGCGGGCGAGGACGACGCGGCGATCGCGGCGCTGCTCGCGCTGGTCGAAAAGGACCCGGCCGACGCGCACGCCCGCTACGCGCTGGCGAAGGCGTACTGCACGCGCGTCATGCGCGAGTCGACGCCGGCCGGATACGAGAAGTGGGGCGACCTCGCGCTCGACGCGTGGCAGAAGGCGGCCGACCTCGACCCGCAGTATTGGGAGCCGCGCTTCGAGCGCGCCGAGTACCTCACCTACTACCCCGAGTCGGAGGGGAAGACGCCCGAGGTGATCGCCTCGCTCGAGGGCCTGGTCGCGCTCCAGGGCGGGTCGAACTCCAATCCGCGCTTCGCCCGAACCTACGCCCACCTCTCGCGCATGTACCTGCGCGTGGGCCACCGCGACAAGGCGCTGCAGACGCTGCGCGACGGGGTCGCCATTTTCCCCGACGACAAGGAGCTCGCCGGGCAGCTCAAGGTCCTGAAGCAGGAGTGACGCGCGCGGGAACGGCAGCCGGAACTGCGCGCGGGGAACGGCGCGGCCGGACGGGCGTAGGATGGTCCGCTTCGCCCGCTCCCGCGGCGGCTCCTCGCGAGGTCGAACCCCATGTCGCAGATCGTGCGTCGTTCCGCGACCGCCTTCGTGCTCCTCGCTGCGGCCGGTGCCGCCGCGTTCGCGCAGGCGCCCGCCTCCGTCGTCCCGCCGCCGGCGCCGCTCACGCGCGCGCTCGACACGGTGACCTCCGACGAGATCCGCCACGACATCTTCTTCATCGCGTCGGACGAGCTCGGCGGGCGCGACACCCCGAGCAACGGGCAGCGCGTCGCCGCGCGCTTCATCCAGAACCGGCTGCAGCGCCTCGGCTTCAAGCCCGGCGCCCCCAACGACCTCTTCCTCTATCCCTATCCGCTGCTGCGCAAGCGCGTCGCGGAGCCCGGGACCCATGCGACGTTGCGCTACCCCGACCCGCGGCCGGAAGACGAGCCGCGCGCGCTCGCGCTCGGCGACGACTACGTCTTCTTCGACCTCCAGGAAATGACGACGACCGGCGGCATCGTCTGCGTCGGCGCCGGCACGCCCGAGGAGTTCAAGCGCAGCGAGCTCGCCGGCAAGTGGGCGCTCGCCTGGGAGACCAACGACCGCTCGCGCGACCTCGAGCGCAGCCTCGAGGAGGCGAAGGCGATCGGCCTCGTCACGGCGCCGGCGCCCGGCAGCAAGGGCGACTGGCGCCGGCTCGCGCGCATCGTCCCGCGGCTGCGCAAGGGAAGCGTCGAGTACCCGCCCGCGAAGGGCGCGGCGGACGCGGCCGCGCCGGCGCGCGGGCGGCCGCGCGTCTCGCTGTCGGCGGCCGGGCGCGACAAGCTCTTCGCGTACGCCGACGTGTCCGAGCCCAAGGCCGGCGACGACCTGAAGGTCGTGCTCGAGGACGCGCGCAAGATCGCGCCCGACGCCGAGATCGTGTGCGAGGACGTCTGCGGCTTCTGGCCCGGCAGCGATCCGGAGCTGTCGAAGGAGGTGATCCTCTGCTCGGCCCACTAAGACCACCTCGGCACGAGCGAGGACGGGACGATCTACAACGGCGCCGACGACAACGGGTCGGGGACGTGCGGGCTGCTCGCGCTGGCGGAGGCGCTCGTCGAGCACGGGCCGCTGCGCCGCTCCGTGATGATCCTCTGGGTATCGGGCGAGGAGAAGGGGCTCTACGGATCGCGCGCCTGGTCGGACCGCCCCTACTTCCCCAACGGCGGCCGCGCCGTCGCCGACATCAACATCGACATGATCGGCCGCAACGCGAAGCACCAGATCCTGATCACGCCGACCGCGCAGCACCCGGCCTACAACGGGCTCACCAAGCTGGCCGAGTCGTTCTTCGCCGAGGAGGGCTTCACCGAGGTGAAGAGCGCCGACGAGTACTACCAGCGCTCCGACCACGCGATGTTCGCCCGCCTCGGCATCCCGATCACCCTCCTCTTCAACGGCGAGCACGCCGACTACCACAAGCCGAGCGACAAGCCCGAGAAGATCGACTGCGACAAGATCCGCCGTGTCGTGCGCGTGATCGTCCGGATGCTCGACGCGCTGCAAACCGACGCGCTCGACCTCGAGATCGGGAAGAAGAGCGCGGCGTCCGGCGTGAAGTAGGATCGACCGGCGCGGAGGAAGCCCGATTGAAGGAGAGGCGCCGCACGCCGGCGGTCGCACGATCGTTCCTCGCGCTGCTCCCCCTCGTCGCGGGGGCGGCGGCGCGCGCTCGGGAGCCGTTCGCGGTCGCTGGCCCCGCCGTGCATGCCGAAGCGCCGGGCGACGAGATCATCGAGGCGTGGCCCGACGGCTCGCCGCGCCGGCGCTACAAGCTCGACCCCGACGGCAAGCTGCAGGGCGACTACCAGGAGTGGTGGGAGAACGGCAAGGCCGCCGTCCGGACCTGGTACGAGCACGGCGCGATCGACGGCTCGTACGCGAGCTTCCATGAGAGCGGCGCGAAGCACGTCGTGACGCGCTACGCGCGCGGCAAGCTCCAGGGATCGTTCGTCGAGACGGGCGCGGACGGCAAGCCGCTCGTCGAGGCGAACTACGCCGACGGAGCGCTCGACGGCAAGCGGACGCTCTGGCGCGACGGCGCGGCGGCGAGCCGGCAGGTCTGGAAGCGGGGCGCGCTGATCGACCTGATGGGCATCGCGCCGTATCCGCAGACCCTCGAGAAGATCAGGGCGGAGCTCGCGACGATCCGCGGGCAGACTCCGGCGTCGGTCGCCCCGAGATCCGTGGAGCCGGAGCCGAAGGCGGGGACGAAACCTGCGCCCAAGCCGGCGCCGAAGAGCGGCAAGGAGAAGGGGAAGGGCGCGAAGGCGGGGGCGCGCGGCCGCCCGACGCTGCCGGTCCCCCCGGGCTATGCGCCCGCGGACGACACGCAGTACGCCCAGCGGTTCGCCGCGCTGAAGCGGCTGCAGGAGTACCGGCTCCTCGCCAACGTCGCATGGCGGGACGTCGAGCTCGCGCCCGCCTACGACTACTACTGCGACTGCGCCGGCCGCCTGCTCGAACGGGTCGGCCATCTCGAGCACACGCCGCCGAATCCGGGCGTGCCGGACGACGAATACCGCGACGGGTACACCAGCACGTCGCACTCGAACCTCCACATGTCGACCGATCCGGCCGCGGTCGCCGATCTGGCGCGGTCGGTCGACTCCTACATGAACGACTCCGACGACTCGAACATCGATCGCGTCGGCCACCGCCGCAACTGCATCCACCCCGGGCTGCAGCTCACCGGCTTCGGCCGGGCGGAGCACTACTCCGCGATGTGGTCGCTCGATCGCAGCCGTGCGCTGGAACCGATGCCGGCGATCGTCCCGTGGCCCGCGGCCGGATGGATGTCGGCGCGCCACTTCGACGCGAAGGAGGCCTGGCACTGCTCCTTCTTCAGCCAGGGCGACGTTCCGTCCGACCTCGGAGCGGAGGGCGTGCGCGTCTACGTGATGGATGAGAACTTCGTGCAGGCGCGGACGCCGCTTCCGCTCGACTACCACGGCTCGAACGGCGACGCGCTGATCTTCCGGCCGGTGCTCGACGGCGATCTCGCGGGCCGCCGCTTCTGGGTCGAGATCGACTTCCCGTCGCCGGAGGGGACGCGCTACCTCGTCGACTTCGCGCCGGCGTCCGCGCTCTGAGCCTCGGTTCCCGTCGGCCGCGGAAAGGAGCGCCGCGACCGAGGGCTACTTCGGGTCGATCCGGACGACCTTGTCGAGCGGCGGGTGCTCGACCACCTGCGGCGCCTTCTTGCCCGGCCACCACACCTCGACCTTGTCGACGCTCTCGAGCGCGCCGAGCCCGATGTGCAGGACCGGCGACGACTGCGTCAGGTAGCCCTGCGCGTTCACGACCTGGCGGGAGAAGGTCTTCCCGCCGGCGGTGACCTTGACGCGCGCGCCGTACGCCGGCCCCTTGCGCGCGTCGCGGACGTCGAGGCGCAACGAGCGTCCCTTCGCCGCGTCGTTGCGGTAGAGGTAGGGCTCGTGGTTGAAGTTGTTGACCACGAGGTCGAGGTCGCCGTCGCCGTCGAGGTCGCCCACCGCCGCCGCGCGCGAGCTGCGGTGGACCTTCTGGCCGCTGATCTCGAGCCCCTCGATCTTCACGCCCTTGGACGGGACGTTCAGCTTCGCGCCGATCGTGAAGTCGTCGAACTTGCCGGCGCCGTCGTTCAGCAGGAACTGGTTGGGCCAGTAGTAGTAGGGGAAGCCCATCCCGGCCGTGACGAAGAGGTCCTCGGCGCCGTCGTCGTTGAAGTCGCCGGCGGCGATGCCCCACGGCCACCACGTCTCGAGTCCCGCCTCGGCCGACTTCTCGACGAACGTCCCGTCGCCCTTGTTCAAGAAGAACGTGTTCCCGAACAGGACGGTCTTCGCCTTGGTCTCGTCGGCCGACGCGATCGCCTTCCCGCCCGGCACCGCGAGCCCGAGCGGCGAGTTGTACTTCACGCGCTGGTGCGACTCGGGCTTCTCGGTGGTGGTCGCCCACATGTCGGAGTGCATGTCGACGACGTAGAGGTCGGGGTACTCGTCGCCGTTCGCGTCGAAGAAGCGCGCCCCCATGCCGCCCCAGCTGGTGCGCTTCAGCGCCGCGTCGGTCACGTCCTCGAACGTGCCGTCGCCCTTGTTCTTGAACAGGTGGTTGGGGCCGAACATGTCGGAGACGTAGAGGTCGAGGTCGCCGTCGAGGTCGATGTCGGCGACCGCCGCGTCGCCGTTCCACTCCGAGGCCGACGCGACGCCGGCCGCCTTCGTCGCGTCGGTGAAGGTGCCGTCGCCGTTGTTGCGCCAGAGGATGCACCCCTCGCCGGCGTTGCGCGCGTCCGGAGTCTTGACCACCTCCTCGAAGGGGAGCGCGACGCCCCGGTAGAACCAGTCGGCCTCCTGGCTCACCGTGTCGGTCGTGAACTTCCCGATGTTGCAGAGGAAGAGGTCGAGGTCGCCGTCGTTGTCGGCGTCGAACCAGGTCGTCGAGCTCGAGTGGCCCTTGTACCCCACGCCCGCCTTGGCCGTGACGTCGGCGAAGACGCCGTGGCCGTCGTTCTGGAACAGGTGGTTGCCGCCGCGGTAGGTCGTGACGTAGAGGTCGGCGTCGCCATCCCCGTCGTAGTCGCCGAACGCGGCGCCGACCTTGAGTGCCCGATCGATGCCGAGGCCCGACTTCGCGGTGACGTCCTCGAACTTCATCCCGCCGAGGTTGCGGTAGAGCTGCGCGGAGCCGAGGAAGTCGAGGAAGTAGAGGTCGTCCTTTCCGTCGCCGTCGACGTCGGCGATGCAGATGCCGCTGCCGTGGTCGTAGGGGTTGATCTGGTACCCGCTGCCGCTCTCGCTGTCGATGAAGTGGTGGCGGAAGGTGATGCCCGACGCGTCGAGGACGTCGGTGAAGACCGGCACGCGGCCTTGCGCGCGCGCGGCCCCCGCGACGGACCGGTCGCACGCCCCGAGCGGGACGGCGGCGGCGGCGACTGCGGCGAGGAGGGCGACCGACGGGAGCGCGACCGACGCGGAGTGGCTCATCGTTTCTCGCAGCGCGGAGGAATCGACCAGGATCGGCGTCAACGCTCGCGATGATTCACGATGGACTTCAGCGGCGAGGTCGCCTTCTCGCACCTCTCGAGTGCGCCGCCACCGTACCGGCGACCTCGTCCGCTGCAAGTCCCGCCCCCCGTCCCCCTCATTTCGGCCGTCCGCCAGGGAGCTGGAGGAACTTCTGCAGCGCGCTCCAGTTGTCCTGGACCACCTGCTCCCAGCGGTCGTCGTAGAGGTTGGCGTTCTGGTCCTCGGTCGGCAGCGCGGGGAGCCAGAGGTCGGGCTTCACGCCGCGCAGCGCGCTGAGCGACGCGAGGTAGTCGGTCGCGTTCGCCGGCGCCGCGCGCAGGTCGTCGAAGAGGCGCGCGCCGCGGTCGGGCGTGATCGCGACCGGGATCCTTCCCGAGATCAGGACCGTGCGCCCCTCCCACGCGAGGCGGTACGCGACCGGCGCGCGGCCGCGCCCGCGCAGCGCGATCGCCGTCGCCTCGATCCCGAGCTTCGACGCGAGGTCGGCGGCGTCGAGCAGCTCGGTCCCGGCGGGCAGCAGCGTCTTCAGGAACGCGAGCCCTTCGGTCGCGGCGACCACCTTCGGATGCCAGCGCGCGACCGCCTCGGCGAGGCCGGCCGTCGCCTCCGGGTCGCACGACGTGAGCAGCAGCGCAACCGGCGCGGCGTCGCCCGCGCCGAGCGCCTTCGACCGCTCCGCGACGAAGTCGGCGAAGCCGCTCCCGCCCGGCGCGTCGACGACGAAGAGCCGCTCCTTCTGGCGCAGCGCGTAGCAGGCGGTCCCGTCGCGATCGCCGAGGTAGTGCAGGCCGGGCAGCAGCGTCTTCGCGTTCCCGTCGAGGAAGTCGGCGCCATCCTTCTCGTAACGGGCGAGGAGCGCCTCCATCTCGCGCACGCCGCCGTCGAGGAGCTTCTCCCAGTCGGCCTGCGCGAGGCGCGGCGACCGCGGCTCGGGCTCCATTCCGGGATGGCCCGGCAGCACGAGGTCGGGCACCGGCAGCGCGCGCAGCTTGCGTAGCGACGCGAGGAATGTCTTCGCGTCGCCGCGGTAGCGCGGCGAGAGATAGGCCGAGTAGGTGCCGAGCGGCCGCCCGCGGTCGTCCTTCGCCGTCGCGTCGCCGTGCAGCATCATGATCACGTCGCCGGCGAAGAGCGCTCTCCGGCCGGCGCGCTCGACGAGGTAGCAGGTGCTGCCCGGCGTGTGTCCCGGCGTCGCGAGCGCACGCACCGTCACGTCGCCGAACGCGAGCGTCGTGTCGCCCTTCAACACGACGTCGACCGGCGTCGGGTGGGGCACGTAGTCGGGCATGTAGAACGTGCTGGTGAACGCCTCGCGCGGCCGGCCCGCCTCGAGCACCGCCGCATCGCCCTCGCCGGCGTGGATCTTCGCGCCCGTGAGCGCGCGCAGCTTCGCCGCGCCGCCGCAGTGGTCGCCGTGCACGTGCGTCACCAAGACTGCGCGCAGCTTCGACCCGTCGAGGCCGAGCTCTCCCATCTCCGCGAGCACCGTCGCGGCGTCGTCGGCGAGCCCCGAGTCGATCGCGATCGGCCCCTCCGGCGTCTCGACGACATAGGCCGCCGCCGGCGAGACGCCGCCGAGCAGGTGGATCCCCGGCGCGATCGTGAGCGCGGCGGGGCGCAGCGGCGGCGCCTCCTGGCGCGGCGCCGCGGCGCCTGAAGCCGACTCGGGACGCGGGCCGCAGACGCCGAACAGGAGCAGGGCGCCGGCGAGACCGGCGGGGAGGACGAGACGGGCGGAAAAGCCGAGACGGAACGGCGGCCGCGGCCGCGGCGCGCGCGCGTCAGGTCTTGGCGAAGGCCGGCTCATGCACCGGCGACTCTACGCTCCCGAACAGGCGCGAGCGCACGAGTCCGAAGCGGTGGAGCCGGTAGCGCAGCGCGATCGAGAGGCAGCCGAGCCCGTATTCGACGCTGCGCAGGAAATCGATCGAAGAGGCCGCCGGGAAATAGCTCGTGGGGCAGGAGATCTCGCCGACCCGGAAGCCCTTCATGGCGAGCTGCGCCAGCATCTCGTTGTCGAAGACGAAGCCGTCGGAGTTGGCGTGGAACGGGACCGCGTCGAGCACGCGCCGCGAGTAGGCGCGATACCCGGTGTGGTACTCGGAGACCTTCTGCCCCATCAGCAGGTTCTGGACGAAGGTCAGCAACCGGTTGCAGACGTACTTCCACGGCGGCATCCCGCCCTGCAGCGCGCGCCCGCCGAGGATGCGCGACGCGATCGCGTAGTCGTAGGGACCGTGCACGATCATCGCGCAGAGCGCGGTCACGAGGCGCGGGTCGTACTGGTAGTCGGGGTGGACCATCACGACGACGTCGGCGCCGCGCGCGAGCGCCTCGCGGTAGCACGTCTTCTGGTTGGCGCCATAGCCGCGGTTGCGGTCGTGCACGATCGTCGTGATGCCGAGGCGCCGAGCCGTCTCGACCGTGCGGTCGCCACTGGCGTCGTCGACGAGGATCACGTCGTCGACGATGCCGAAGGGCAGGTCGCGATAGGTCGCTTCGAGCGTGGCCTCGGCGTTGTACGCCGGGAGCACGACAACGATCTTCTGGCTGTTCAACATCTTCTTGGAGCCCGGGCGGAGAGGCGTTGGGGGGGAGCCCGTTCCAGCTGTGCGGAGAATGTAGCGAGAAGATTGGCGGGAGCCAACGCGCCTGTCGCCGGGGCGTCGCATTCCCCGCACCGATACACTCGCCGTCCTTGTTCCGACCAAATCCGGCCGGACCGTGCGCATTCGGGCCGCTTCGTCGCGAGGGATCGCCGTGGACCAAGGGCCGAAGGTCGCGTCGCGCAGGCTCGCGCAGGCGCACCGGGCGATCCTCGTGCTCGCCGCGACGACGGCCGGGGCGGCCGCGCTCGCCGGCTGGAGCCTCTTGCGGGGCCGCGGCGGCGCCGACGGTGCGCTGTTCGACGAATCGGTGCGGCGCGCGGCTCTCGACGAACTGGTGGCGCACGGCAACAATATCTAAAACACCTTCCCCAACACAACCATCACACGCGTCCTACAGCCCAACCTCAAGGGTCGTGCATTCGACACCTTCACCGTCGACAGCAACGAGCTCGGTCTGCGCGAGCGCCTTTTCGAGCTGCGCAAGCCCGACGGCGTGACGCGCGTCGTGATCCTGGGCGACTCCTACGTGATGGGGTACGGCGTCGCCGCCGACGAGCGCGTCGGCGCCCACCTCGAGCGGTTGCTGCAAGCTCACGCGCACGGCGCGAAGGGGCCGATCGAGTGCCTCCATTTCGGCGTCATGACCTGGAACGTCGTCGCCGAGTGCGCCTTCCTCCGCCGCCAGCTCTCGCTGGTCCGGCCCGACCTCGTGGTGCAGGTCGCCGTGCGCAACGACCTCGAGGACAACCCGGGGGCGCGTGGCATGGGGTCGCTCGCGAGCTTCTGGCCGCGCTGGCCCGAGCGCGGCGACGGGCTGCTCTTCGTCGAGGGGCCGCGCATCGCCTTCGGCACGCGCGAGAACAGCTGGCTCCACTTCGCGCTGGACGGCGAGGGGCGCGCGCGCATGGAGGAGGGGGGGCGCGCGATCGCGGAGCTGGCGCGCAAGGTCGAGGGGGTCGGCGGGAGGTACCTCCTCCTCGACCACTGCTGCGGGATGCTCGCCGAGTCGCAGCGCGTCTACGCGGCGGGCCTGCGCGCCGAGCAGTCGCTGCCCCTCCCGACCTCGATCTCGCGCGACGACCGCTACCGCAACTCCGAGCGCGACGCCCACTGGAACCGGGCCGGCCACGAGCTCGCGGCCCTCTACATCTATGAGGCGGTGCGCACGCGCGGCCTCCTCCCGGGGCGGACGCTCGACGAGGTCCCGGAGGCGAAGGAGGCCGCCGCGCGCCTCCTCCCCGAGGCCCAGGAGGAGATCGACCGGCCACCCTCCCTGAAGAAGCTGTTCGAGCGGCGCCGGATCGACCCGGAGCTGCGCTTCGACCGCATCGACGACGACGCGGCGGCGCAGGTGACGGGCGGCGTGGTGCGCGGCGGCTTCGTCTCGCCCTACGCGTCGCTGCTGCTCCGCTGCGAGGGGCGCCGCCGCCTGCTGGTCGCCGGCCACGGCCTCGGCCGCGGCGAGATCGACGGCGTCCACGTGACCGTCAGCGTCGACGAGGCGACCGTCGGAACGCTCACCATCGCCGCCGACGGCCGCTTCGCGACCCCGTTCGACCTCCCCGACGCGATCGCAGCGCGGCCCTTCGTCGCCGTCCGCTTCCAGGCGGACGACTTCTGCTACGCGCCGCCCGACCTGCGCCACGACATCGTCTTCGCGCTCGAGAGGGTCGCGCTCGTCGAGCGGTGAGCGGCGGTCCCCGGAACCGGGTCGAGCCGCGGGCGCACGCTGCGCGTGCGAATGGTTTTCCCACCCGAGAAGCGGCTGCGAAGTCGGCGGCGTCGCCGTGCGAAGAGGGGGGGAGAGACCGCTCGAGGAAAATGATGGACGCAGCCACCTTCGCGATCTGCCATTGCGACGGCCCCGCCGTCGAACAGCCGACCCTTTGCGTGCGCTGCGGATTCACCCGCTTCCCGCCGCAGGAGGCTGCCGCGGCCGAGGTCGCCGCGGCGCCTGCCGCCGCCGCCGCCGCTCCCGAGAAAGCGAGCGAACCGGAGCAACCGATCGGCTGGGCCTTCGCGAAGCAGGTCGAGGAGGCCGAGCGCGCTGCCGGCGAAACGGCCGCACCGGTCGCACCGACTGCGCCGGCTGCGCTGGTCGCACCGGTGGCGCCGGCAGCACCTGCGGCACCGGTGGCGCGGGCCGCTCCCGTCGCTCCGGCGAGGCGAGCCGCTCCCGTCGCACCTGCGAAGCGGGCGGTGCGCGCAGCACCGGCCGCACCGGTGGCACCGCAGGAGCCGGTCGCGGCGCCCGTCGCTCCCGCGGCGCCCGCCGACGGCACGCGCACGCGCGTCGTCGGCCATTCCGTCGGAACGCGCTCGCTCTGGCAGAGCCTCCACCTGAGCGGCCGCGACGGCGCCCACTGCGCCTTCGTGCTCGGCGCCTACGTCCTCCTCTCGATGGTGTTCCTCGCCATCGGGTATCGGCCGATGGGGCCGAAGGCGTGGGCGATCTCGACCTTCGTCGTGCTCCAGGGTCTCGCGGCGCTGCTGGTCGGCGCCGCGCACTACGTGAATCGACGCGGCCTGGTCGCCGAGACGGAGCGCGCGCTGCTCTGGATCGCGGCGCCGCTGCTCACCTGCGTCGCCTTCAACGCCAGCGTCGTCACGATGCACACGACCGTCGGCGGCGTCGTCGCGACGCTGTTCGTGGTGGCGAGCGGGTTCCTGCTCCATCGCAAGCTCGCGCTCGAGCTCGGCCCCGGGCCGGGACGGGCGCTGCTCGTCGCGGCGACCGGCCTCCTCGCGACGACGGGGCTCGCGCCGCTGCTCGGCGCCTTCCCGCCGCTGGTCGCGTGCGCCGTCGCGGTCCTGCTCTGGACCGGCCGCGTCTTCGTCACGAAGCGCGCCGACGCGACGGCCGGCGAGGAGGAGGACGCGTCGTCGCGCAACGGCATGGTCCTCGAGATCTCCGCGCTGCTCCTGCTCGCCGCCTTCACGGCCACCCTCAGCCTCACGCGCGGTGCGCGCTACTACGGTGCGGCGGCGCTCCCGGTCTGGGGCATGTTCCTCTCCTCGCTGGTGCTGGTCTGCAAGGGCTGGTGCGCGAGCGAGGAGGCGGTGCTGCCCGACCGCGTGCGGCGCTACCTCGACCTCTCGGTCGACCTCGGGCTGCTCGCCGGCTTCGCGCTCACCTGCGGCGATCCGGTCGGGATGCTCGTGACGGGCGCGCTGTCCGGCGCGACGCTGCTGCGCGGCTCGCTGCGGCGGCAGAAGCCGCTGCTCGTCCTGCCCGCGCTCGCGGTCTTCGTCGCGATCTATTCGTGGCTGCCCGACCCGTTCACGGTCGGCGCGCATACGCTGCGCAGCGTCCTCCCGACGCGCATCGCGGCGGCGACCGGCGCGTCGCAGTGGTCCGCCTACGCGCTCTACTTCGCGCCGTGGGCGATCGCGATGGTCGGCGCCTACACGTGGCTCGCGCGGCGCGGCCACTCGACGCACGCGCTCTTCACGGGGATCTGGGCGGCGCTCGCGAGCGGCGCGACCTGCGCCGGGCTGATCCTCGGCGCGAACCGCCACCCGGCGATGGGGGTGGCGCTCGCCGTCGTCGGCGCGGCGATCGGGGCGAGCGGCGTCCTCACGGGCCGCCTGCTCGTCGTCGCGGCCGGCTCGGCGGGCCTCCTCTACGGCGTCGGGGCCGCGGTGCTCGCGGCCGGGCTGCCCTACGTCGCGGCCCAGGCCGCGCTCGCGCTCACCGTCGTCGTTGCGCTCGTCGCGCTCGGCGTCGTCGCGCGCTCCGCGTCGGCGTCCGTCGCGACCGCGGTGCGCCGCTGGGTCGACGCCGCCACGCTCTTCGCGCTCACCGCGATCCCGGTCGGGCTCATGCCCTACCGCTTCCATCTGCCGACGGAGCCGCTCGCGATCGCGAACGAGCTCGTGCTCGGCGTGCTGGTCTTCGTGCTCGCCGCCGCGTGGCGCCGGCGCGAGCTGACGCTCGGCGCCGCGGCGCTCTTCGGGCGCAGCTGCCTCGCCCTGATCGCGCTTCGAGCGCCCGGGATCTCGACCGCGCACGCGCTCCAGTCGTTCGCCGCGGCCTCGGCGCTGCCGATCGTCCTATGGATGGCGCTCGCCTCGCTGCGCCTCGAGCGGCGCGTCGACCCCGGCTTCCGTCCGGGCGTGATCGGGACGCTGCTGCCGGTGCTGGCGATCCAGGGGTTCGGCGCGGCGGAGTTCGGCCGCGGCCTGATCGGCCTCCAGCACGACGTCCCGGCGCTCGTGATCACCGGTGTCGCCATCCTCACCCCGATCGCCGCGGCGATCGTCGCGGGGATCAAGCTCGGCGTGGTCCGCCGCTCCGGCTTCGCCCCGGCCGGCTCGTAGTCCGCCGCCCCTCGACCCGCTCTCGCCCGTCGCGCGCTCGACCCGCGACCAGCCCGGGTTGTTCACGAGCCCCGTCGCGAGGCGACGGGATGTTCGTCCAGGGCGAGGAGGGAACGCGCGGCTCCGACGATGCGGGTCTGAAGACCCGCTGAGGAAGGAACGCGTGTTTCCGACGTCGGGCAGGCTGCGAAGCGGGCCTGCCCGCGTCTGTCGGCATGGGCGAACCGACCTGGCCGCAGTAGGGGCTCGTGAATGATCCGGGCTAGCGGCCGCGCCGCCCGAGCTTCGCCTGCAGGTCGTCGATGCGGCGCTGCACGCCGAGGAAGGAGGTGAGCGTCCAGGGGTGGCGCGTCGCGACGTCGCGGAATTCGCGGAGCGCCTGGTCGTAGAGATGGAGCTCGATCAGTTCGTCGTGCGCGACGGCGCTCGACGTCTCGGCCAGGTCGGCCTGCGCCACGAATTCACGCACCAGGAGCGCGGCGAGCGCGGTCGCGACCAGCGTCCCGATCGCGAAGCGGCGCACGCGGCGCGCGCGCGCGCGGCGGCGCTGGTAGATCTGCTGGTCGATCATCTCGAGCGCGCGGCGCGCGTCCTTCTGCGTCGGGCGGATCGCGAGGATCTCCTCGAACGCCTGGCGCGCCTCGACGTAGCGCTCGTGCGAGACGAGCTTGCGGCCGTGGCGGGTGAGCCCCTCGACCGCCTCGTCGGGGTCGCCGCTGTCGACCTCCGAGCGCGCCCACTCGAGGCGCAGCGGGAGCGACTGCGGCTCCGCCTCGACGAGCCGCTCGAGGACCTCGCGTGCCTTGGAGTGGAGGCCGGGCTTGCGGTAGAGCGCGACGAGCTGCATGCCGACCTCGACCGCCTCGTGGAAGCGCCCCTCCTCGAGGTCGAGCTCGAGGATGCGCTCGCCGGTCGCGGCGTCGGACGGATCGTGGGTGCGCGCCTGCACCAGCGCCCGGCGCGCCCGCTCGGTGTCGCCCGACTCCGAGAAGACGTGGGCCATCAGCTTGAAGGTCGCGGCCGCCGCCTTGGGGTCGCCGCTGCGCTTGGCGAGGCGCGCCCCGAGCGCGAGCAGGCCGAGGTGGTGGGGCTCCGCCTCGAGCCCGCGCTCGACCAGCGGGCGCGCGCGCTGCGGCCACGACTTCTCGAGCGAGGAGGCGAGCGCGAAGAGGTCCTCGGCCGAGGCGATGCGCACCAGGCGGTCGCGCACGAAGCGCAGCAGGCAGTCGTAGGCGGCGAGGCGGTCGCGCGCGCAGTCCTGCGTCGCCTCCTTCACGGTGCGCGTGCCGTCGAGCGAGGCGAAGAGGCGCGCGGCGAGCTCGGGGTCCTCGAAATCGGCGGGCAGCGCGACGTTCTCGCGCGCGACGTAGGTCGCGGTGTCGGACGGGATCGACTTGCGGACGCGCGACCAGTGGTCGCTGCGGCGGGCCGCCTCGAGCAGCGTCGCGCCGATCGGGACCGCCAGCGCGAGCGCACGCTCGTCGGGGTCGAAGGTGGGCGCCGCGTCGGAGCGCTCCTCGGCCTCTTCCTCGAGCACCTCGTCCGCGTCGGCCGGGCGCGCGTCGGCGCCGTCCTCGCGCAGCTCGAAGGAGCTCGCGCCGTTCGCGATCAGGTCGCACAGGTCCTCGACGAGCGACTGCTGCCCCGCCTCGCGCAGCTGCTCGGCGGTGATTGCGCCGCTCTCGACGAGGAACGTGCCCACGGCGCGGCGCGAGCGGCCGCGCCGGCGGCGGGCGTTCTCGACCTGGCGCGCGGTGACGAGCTTCCACGCCACGAGGCGGTCGACGAGGCGCGGCCGCCCGCCGATCGCGAGCGCCGCGAAGGCGCCGGAGCGGATGCGCAGGCGCGCCGGCCCCGTTTCGGTCACGAGGTCGAGCGTGCAGCTCTTCTGGTGCGACTCGAAGGTCTGCAGCAGGTCGGAGAGGTCGAGGCTCTTGGTGTCGCCGGTGACTGGCATGGGAATCCGCGGTGGCACGGAGGGGGCGACGCCGTCCCGCCGTCGAGACGGCGCCACTCGTTTGTCGGCCGGCCGCCGCCGCTTCGTGAGGTGATTCCCCGTTCACCGGGACGGTCGAACCTATGGACGGATCCGGAGGGGCGCACTACGCTCGCCCGGTCGGACTTGGAAGAGCCGTGCGTTCGACCGGCAGGCCGGTCCCATCTTCGCGGCGCGCGCTACTGAATGTCGGGCACCCGGGAAATGCGAAGTCCACGGAGAGGAAGGCCATGCAGCGTCATTCGAAGTCGGAAGGGGTCGTCCGCATTGCAGCGGTCCTGGCGGCGGGCGCCGTCCTCGGCGCCGCGGCGTCGGGACAGACCGCGCTCCTCCACCTGAAGGGGACCGCGGCCGGCGAGATGTACGGCGCGATCTCCGAGGAGGTCTCGGCCGGCTTCGTCTTCTCGCCCAACTACGAGCTCGTGGTCGGCGTGCCGGAGGACGACACCAACGGCGCCGACGCGGGGCGCGTCGACGTGCGCAGCGCGACGAACGGGACGCTGCTCTACTCGCTCTACGGCGCGAACGCCGGCGACCGCTTCGGCGCGCGCGTCACGCAGGCCGACCTGAACGGCGACGGCCGCATCGACTACCTGCTGGTGGGCGCCGACCAGCGCGGCACGGGGAGCCCCGGCTACCTCTCGCTCTTCGATCCGCTGACCGGCTTCGCGCTCGCGTCGGTGCCGGGGACGGTCCCCAACGCGGAGTTCGGCGCGAGCGTGGCGGTGGTGCGCGATCTCGACGGCGACGCGGTCAACGACTACCTGGTCGGCGCGCCCAACGAGGACGTCGGCGTGCTGGTCGGCGCCGGCGTCGTCCACGTCATCTCCGGAGTGAACAACCTCGAGATCACGACGCTCGACGGCGTCACCGCGGGCGGGCGCTTCGGCTGGAACGTGCTCACGCTCGGCGACGTCGACGGCGACGCGACGCCCGACTTCGCGGTCGCGGCTCCCTCGGAGGGAGGGGCGGGCACGCTCACCGCGTACAGCGAGACGATCCCGCCGGTCCAGGTGTGGCAGTCGGCCGGCGCCAATGCGCTCGAGGACTTCGGCGAGACGGTCCAGATCGTGAGCGACATCGACGGCGACGCGATCGCCGACCTGCTGGTGGGAGCGCCGGCGATCCACAATCCGGCGCTGCCCGGCCGCGTGGCGCTGCTCTCGGGCGCGACCGGAATCCAGATCACGAGCGTGGCCGGCCCCGCGCCCGCGGACCGCTTCGGCGTCGCGATCCAGATCGGCGACGCAGACGGCGACGGCGTGGCCGACGTCTACGTCGGCGCTCCGGGCGTGAACGGTCCCGGCACCGACCGCGGCGCGATGGTCGTCGAGTCGCTCACCGCGCCCGGCGCGTTCTCCTTCATGGGCGTGATCGTCGGCGACGTCGACGGCGACCTGTTCGGCAGCTCGCTCGCGTTGCTGCCGATCAGCCCGCGGCCGATCGCCGGCGACTACGTCGCGGTCGGCGTTCCCGGCCACGACGAGCCCGGCCTCGCCGACTGCGGGCTCACCATCGTCTACTCGACGACCAACAGCCCCGCGTCGGTGCAGGGCTACGGAGCGGGCTGGCCGGGCACGAACGGGATCCCCAACCTCGTCGCGAGCGCGATCCCGGCGTTCGAGACCACGATCACCCTGACGATCGACAACTCGGCGGGCGCCCCGACCGTCGCGCTCATGATCGCGGGCTTCGCGCAGGCGTCGATCCCGACGCGGGCGCAGGGCACGATCCTCGTCTCGCCGCCCTGGATCCTGATCGCGCTGGCGCTGCCGGCCGGGCAGCTGCTGTTCCCTGCGATCGTGCCGACCGACGTGCGCTACTGCGGACTGAAGGTCGACCTGCAGGTGCTCGAGCAGGACTTCGGCGCGTCGCGCAACATCTCGTTCACGCCGGGGCTCGAGCTCACGCTGGGAGGCTGATGCAGCGCGGCCGCGCCGGCGGCGCGCGGCCGGATTGCAGGAAAAGCCACGAAAAGCGTGCACGGAACGGCGCTCCGCGCCCGGGAGTCGGACCGCGTCCGATTGCCGTTCGAGGCCGCGCCGCTACCCTTTCCAGCCGCGAAGGATCGGTCGCCCGAGACGGGCGATCGGGCTGGACGGCCGCCGACACCGTCCGGGAATCGGGACGCTCGGGGAGCACGACTCCCGCGTAATGGCGGAGCGTCGCTCCTCGTGCGACACGGTTCACTTCGAGGAGCCCCACCGATGCCAGCGCATTGCATCTCCTCCGCTTCCAGTCCGGATGCGCACGCCCGGAAGCGTGGAAGGCTCCTCGCCCTGCTCGCGCTCGGAGGTCTCGCCGGATGCGGCGGCGGAGGCGGCTCGTCGGGCGGCGCGTACGATTCGCACGGCAAGCTGCTCTCCATCGAGTTCCCCGACCCCTCCGACGTGAATCCGGAGCCGACCGACACGCCGCCCGGCACGGCGCCGCTGCTCCAGCAGGTCGTCTTCACGTTCGACCACCGGCCCGACCCGAACAACGTCGGCAGCAGCACGCTGCAGATCCGCGACGAGAGCGGCTTCCCGGTGCCGGGCACCTTCGACGTCGAAGCCGAGGTGGTGACCTTCACGCCGCAGCTGCCGACGCGGCCGATCACGATTTCGCCGAACGGGACGGTCGATGCGGGCGGCGCGGGGCTGCAGCCGGGCGGCGGCTTCACGATCCGCGTCAGCAACGCGACCTTCAAGTTCATCTCGAAGATCGACTCGAGCCTGCTCACTCGCTTCCGCGACCCGACCAACAGCGCCGGCCTCCTGATCGGCTTCCGGACCGGGATCGACCCGGCGTTCTTCTTCGCCGGGCCGCCGATCGTCGCGCCGATCTTCGTCGAGTCCGACCCGGTCGACGGCGTGACGGGCATCTCGCCCGACCTCTACACCGACCCCGACCACGTCTTCCCGCCGGCCCGCAGCTTCCTGCTGCGCTTCGACGCCGCGGTCAATCCCGACCTCGCGAACGTGAGCGGCGACACCTTCCAGCTGATCGACCTCGACGATCGGCCGGGCGG
>DAINBU010000010.1:56876-68688 GCA_036732755.1 Planctomycetota bacterium | reverse complement strand
AGCCTTTTTCCCCTCCGCCCCTCGACCCGCCCTCGCCCGTCGCGCGTTCGAGCACGCCGCCTTGCTCCCCGCGGCGTCTTCACCCCCGCCCTCGACGTCCGCTCCACTCTCTCCCAGCGCCGCGCCTTCGCGCCGCGCCGCGCCTCAAGCGTTCTGCGGCACCTTCTTCTTCAGCGCCGCGAAGACCCCGTCGATGCTCTTCGCGAAGGACGCGACGCCGTCCACCTGGAGCTTGTCGCAGATCGCGCGCAGGTCGACTTCGGCGTGGTCGAGCGCCTTCAGGACCTCGAGCGCCTCGCCCTGCTTCTCGAGGATCGTCGCCGTGCGCGCGTTGCCGTGGTGCAGGTAGGCCTCGAGCGTCGCCGGGGGCAGCGTGTTCACGGTGTCGGGGCCGAAGAGGTTCTCGACGTAGAGCAGGTCGGGGTAGCTCGGGTTCTTCGTGCTGGTCGAGGCCCACAGCATCCGCTGCGGCCGCGCCCCCTTCGCGCGCGCCTCCTCGAACGGGGCGCCGAAGAGCTCGCGGAAGCGCGCGTAGGCGGCCTTGCAGTTGGCGACGCCCGCCTTGCCGCGCAGCTTCAGGAGCTCGGCGCCGGCGGCGCCCGCCTCCTTCGCCTTCGCCTCGAGCGCGGCGTCGACGGCGCCGTCGACGCGGCTCACGAAGAAGCTCGCGACCGAGGCGATCGTGTGGACCGGCAGCCCTTTCTTCAACCGCGCGGTGATCGCCGCGGCGTAGGCGTCCGCGATCGCCTCGTACTGCTCGACCGAGAAGAGGAGCGTGACGTTCACATTCACGCCGTCCTCGGTGAGCCGGCGGAAGGCCTGCACGCCCTCCTTCGTGCCGGGCACCTTGATCATCGTGTTCGGGCGGCGCAGCTCTTTCGCGAGGCGCTTGCCGTCCGCCACCGTGCCGTCGACGTCGTGGGCGTACCTGGGGAGGACCTCGAGCGAGACGTAGCCGTCCTTGCCCTGGGTGCGCTCCCACACCGGCTTGAGCGCGTCGGCGGCCGCGGCGACGTCGTCGATCGAGAGGCGGTCGTAGATCGCGCCGACGTCCTTGCCCTGCGAGACGAGCGCGCGGATCGCGTCGTCGTACTCGGCGCCCGACTCGATCGCCTTCTGGAAGATCGTCGGGTTGGTGGTGATGCCGGTGATGACGCCGTCGTCGACCAGCTTCTTGATCGCGCCCGAGGCGATCAGCCCGCGCGAGATGTTGTCGTACCAGAGGCTCTGTCCGAGACCACGAGCCTGCGCTGCACGATCGATCGGCATGGGAGATCCTCCTCCATCACGGGCACGGAACGGTTCGAAGCGTCAGCACCTCGAGGTTCAAAGCCTCACCACCTCACGGTTCCATGCTCCACCAACACGTGGATCACCTGCGGCGGCGCGCCCGTTCCCGGGTTTCGTCGCGCACCGTCCTCGCGCCGCCGGCAGGTGCATCCACGCGCCACGGATCAACCTCGTTTGGGAAGTTGAACGTCGAGCTTCGCCACCGCCTCGTTCACCCAGCGCGGGAACGTCAGGTCGACGAGGTCCTCGAGCACGTTGTCGCGCGCCTTCTCGAATTCCGGGCGCTGGCCGGTCGTGAAGTAGCGGTCGACGTGGAGCGCGAGCCACCCGGTGAGGCTCGGCGAGTAGTCGCGCCACACCGGCCCGACCACCGAGTCCTCCTTCGCAACGTAGAACGCCTCGTCCGCCGCCGAGTAGCCGGTCAGCCACGCGACGTACTCGCTCTCTCCGAGCGCCATGCGCAGCTTGGTCCGCACCGACGGCGGGATGTTGCCCTGCTTGACTTCCTTGCCGTCGGGGAACTTGTTCCGGGCCGGATCGCGCGAGATCGCGGTGAACGGCTTGCCCGCCGCCATCTCCGCGAAGAGCGCGTCCATGGCCGGCTTCGACGCGACGCGTTCGGTGCCCGGCACGAACAGCGCCTGCACCAGCACCGTCCCGCTCTCGAAGAAGAGGCGGCCGTCGTCGTCGAAGTGGGCGCGCAGGTTCTCCTCCGACGTCGCCTTCGTGAGCAGCACCTTGTAGGCGTGCTTCCTGGCGAAGAAGGGCTTGTAGTGCCAGACGCTGTTGAAGCCGTAGAGGCGGACCGCCTGCGCCAGCGGGATGATCGAGTTCTCGTACTGCTTCTCGACCTGCTTCAGCGCCTCCTCGGTCTGCTCGCGCGTCTCCTGCGCGTTCTCGGCGGCGAGCCGCTTGTCGGCGGCGCGCAGGTTGACGAGCTCGCGCAGCGCGTTGCGCCGCACCGCGTCGTCCGCGCGCACGGAGACCAGCGCCAGGATCTCCTTCAGCTTCACCGGCTCGTCGCCCACGAAGAGGAAGTTCTCCATGTCGTCGTCGGGCGCCGGCTTCACGCTGCTCGACTTGAGCAGGTTGGCGCGCATCGTCATCACGACCGACTGCCGGATCAGCGGGTGCATCTCGTGGCCGGCGGCGTAGTTGTCCTGGATCGACTTGACGAAGCGCGAGTCCATCAGCTCCCACGTCGTCGCGGGGATCCACGACAGGTCGGCCTCGGCGATCGGGTGCGGCGGGAGCTGCGCGATCACCGCGGGGTCCTGCTCGCGCGGCGGCGGCTGGCCCGGCTTGGTCAGCTCCGCCAGCTTCGCCGCCTTGTCCTTCTTCCACTGCTCGTCGAGCGGCGCCTGCTTCGCCTTCTGCTTCTCGACGAACTCCGGGGTCGGGTCAGGGAGGAGGACGCGCTCGAACTCGAGCTGCACCTTCTGGAACTCGACGTAGTTGCTCCAGCCGAACTGCTCCTTGATCTGCTTCTCGTACTCCTCCGGCGTCATGCCGGAGAGCGACGGCAGGACCTGCTTGTCCGCGTCGAACTTCTTCTGCACGTCGGCCTCGGAGATCGCGACCTCCGGGAGCTTCTGGCCCTTCGCCGCCATCTCCTTCTTGAGCGCGCGCAGCAGGATCGCCGTGATGAACTGGTCGATCTCGTTCGAGCCGAGGATCAGGCAGAGCTGGCGGTCGAGCTGCGCGCGCGTGACCGGCGTCCCGTCGACCACGAGGAGCGGGTCGCTCTTCCAGTCGACGGCCGAGAGGTCGAGGTCGAACGCCGTCGCGCTGCGCGCCACCGCCGTCGTGCGGCTGTTGCGGAGCTTCTCGATGCTGGCGACCGGGAGGGCCGCGCCGGGCGGACGGCGCGGGCCGGCCTGAGGCGCGATCTGGATGCGCGGCGGCTTGTCCTGCGCGGGCTTGTCCTGCGCGGGCTTGTCCTGCGGCGGCTTGTCCTGCGCCGGCGGCGGGTCGGCGGGCTTCGCGGGCTCGGCCGGCTTGCCGGCCGGCGGCGCCTCCTGCGGCGGCGGCTTCGGGGCCGGCTTGTCGTCCTGCGCGCGAGCGAACGGTTCGCCCAGGAAGAGGAGCACGGCGAGCGCGGCCGCGAAGGCGAGGCGCGCGCGACGGGCGGCGCGCGGCCGCGAACGATTCGAAGTCGACATGGAGGCACCTCGTTTTCCTGATCCGGGCGCGAGCGCCATCCGGCGCGCGACGCCGTCGCCGCGCCGAGTAATGTCCGCGGCCGACGATGGAAGCGGACGATTCTAATGACGGAGACCGGGTCGCGCGGTTGCCCGCCCTGATCCGCCACGGCGGGCGGGCCCTCGCGGCGATCGTCTCCGGGCATCCGGGGCGTTCACGCGAAGATTTCACGCGCGCGCTCGCCGCCGGCGTCCCGGCGGCCGCGCTCGGCGAGGTGGCGCGCATGGCCCACCTCTTCGGCGGCTTCCCGCGCGCGCTGCACGGACTGCAGGCGCTCGGCGACGCGCTCGCCGCCGCGGGCGTCCGCCTCCCGGCCGAGGTCGAGACGGGCACGCGCTCCCGCGCCGACGACCGCGCGCGCGGCGAGCGGCTCTTCCGCGAGATCTACCGCGACCAGGCCGACGAGGTGCTGCGTCGCATCGACCGCGCGGCGCCGGGCTTCTCGGCGTGGATCCTCGAGGACGCCTACGGCCGCGTGCTCGCGCGCGACGGCCTCACGACCCTCGACCGCGAGCTCCTCGCGATCGTCGCGCTCGCCGTGCTCGACTGCCCGTCCCAGCAGAAGAGCCACGTCCGCGGCGCGCTGCGCCTCGGCGCCTCGCTCGAGCAGATCTACGCCGTCGTGGACCTCGCGACGGACGGGCTGGCCGCGGAGCCGTCCCGACGAGCGCGCGAGGTGGTCGATGCCGAAGCGGGCGGAGGACGCTGAGTAGCGACCTCGACGGCGCCTCGGATCAGCGCTGCTCCTTGTTCGCCCGCATCTGGCGGAACTTCTCGAAGTCCTCGCCCCCCAGCGACGAGCCGCGCACGGGTCCCTTGGTGGCGCCGACCGGTTGCGGCGCGGCGGGCTGCGGCGCGACGGGCGCGGCGGCGGGCGCAGCGGCCAGCGGGCCGCGGCCCATGAGCGAGAGCACGCTCTGCGGGTTGTTCGCCTTGTTGAGGGCGTCGTCGGCCGTGATCAGCCCCTGCATCGCGAGCTTGGCGAGGTGCGACTCGAGCGTCTGCATCCCGAACTGCGTGCCGGTCTGCAGCACGTTGCCGAGCTGCGCGGTCTTGCCCTCGCGGACCAGGCTGCGCACGGCGTCGGTGCCGACCATGATCTCCTGCGCGCAGATGCGGCCGCCGCCGACCTTCGGCATCAGCGTCTGCGAGATCACGCCCTGCAGCGTGACCGAGAGCTGCATGCGGACCTGCTGCTGCGCCTCGTGCGGGAAGACGTCGACCATGCGGTCGACCGTCTGCACGGCGCCGGTCGTGTGCAGGGTGCCGAAGACGAGGTGGCCGGTCTCGGCCGCGGTGATCGCGAGCCCGATCGTCTCGAGGTCGCGCATCTCGCCGACCAGGATCACGTTGGGGTCCTCGCGCAGCGCGGCGCGCAGCGCGTTCGCGAACGAGCGCGTGTCGGTCCCGATCTCGCGCTGGTTCAGGTAGCAGCCCTTGTCCTGGTGCAGGAACTCGATCGGGTCCTCGAGCGTGAGGATGTGGCCGTGCTCGGTGCGGTTGATGTGGTCGATCATCGACGCGAGCGTGGTCGACTTGCCCGAGCCGGTCGGCCCGGTGACGAGCACCAGCCCGCGCGGCTTGTGGCAGAGATCGTTCACCGCGGACGGGAAGCCGAGCGACTCGAGCGGCGGGATGTTGTACGGGATGCGGCGCAGCGCGCCGCCCGGCTTGCCGCGCTGGTGAAAGAGGTTCACGCGGAAGCGCGCCAGCCCCTCGACGCCGTAGCTGAAGTCGATCTCGAGCTGCTTCGCGTAGTGCTCGTGCTGCTCGGGCGAGGTGAGCAGGTCGTTCACCAGCTCGTTCATCGCCTCGGAGGTGAGCGGCGGCTGCCCGTCGATGGCGGCGAGCACGCCGTTCACGCGCAGGCCGGGCCGGCTGCCGACCTTCAGGTGCAGGTCGGACGCGTCGCGCTGGACCACCATCTCGAGCAGCGGGCGGATCGTGGCGGGCATGTGCAAGGCTCTCCCACGGACGGCTGGAAGGGCGCGCGATCGACGCGGCGCCCGCCATCGTCCAGAGATCGGCGCGCGGCGACGCCGACCGGCGGGGAGAAATCGGCCCCCGCGTGGGAATTCGATTCGGACCGGGCGCGCCGCGCGGATCGCCTCTCCCGGTCCGGAGCCCGCCTCGGCAGGCCCGACCGGGACCGGCTCTCACATCGCCGGCTGGATGCCGAGCTTCGCGAAGCCCTTGTCCTCGAAGTTCTTCCGGAACATGTCGCGCAATTTCACGGCGGCTGCGTCGTAGGCGGCCTTGTCCTTCCACGTGTTGCGCGGGTTCAGGACCTCGGACGGCACGCCGGGGCACGCCTTCGGGATCTTCAGGTTGAGCGTCGGCAGCGTCTCGGTCTCGACGCCGTCGAGCTTCCCCTCGAGCGCGGCGTTCAGCAGCGCGCGCGTGTGGCCGATCGACATGCGCTTGCCCACGCCGTACGGGCCGCCGCTCCAGCCGGTGTTGAGGAGGATGCAGCGCGCCTTGTGCTTCTTCATCTTGGCCGAGAGGAGCTTGGCGTAGACCGGCGGCTTGTGCGCCATGAACGGCGCGCCGAAGCAGGCGGAGAAGGCGGCCTTGGGCTCGGTCACGCCGACCTCGGTGCCGGCGAGCTTCGCCGTGAAGCCCGACACGAAGTGGTACATGACCTGTTCGGGGTCGAGCACCGCGACCGGTGGCAGCACGCCGAACGCGTCGGCGGTGAGCAGCACGATCGTCTCGGGGTGGCCGCCGCGCGCGCCCGGCATCACGTTCGGGTTCGCCGACAGCGGGTAGCTGAAGCGGGTGTTCTCCGTGATCGACTTGTCCGTCAGGTCGAGCTCCTGCGGATCGCACTGCTCCATCGTCTTGCCCTTCGCGGGCGGCACGTTCTCGACGATCGTGCCCGGCTTGGAGAGCGCGGCGGCGATGACCGGCTCCGCCTTCTTGTCGAGGTCGATCAGCTTCGCGTAGCAACCGTCCTCGAGGTTGCAGAGCCCGTTGTCGCTCCAGATCGTCTCGTCGTCGCCGATCAGGCGGCGGTCGGGGTCGGCCGAGAGCGTCGTCTTGCCCGTGCCCGACAGCCCGAACAGGATCGCCGCGTCGCCCTTCATGCCGACGTTGGCCGAGCAGTGCATCGAGAGGCGGCCCTCGAGCGGCAGCAGGTAGTTGCCGACGGTGAAGATGGTCTTCTTCACGACGCCGCAGTAGTCGGCGCGGCCGGCGACCAGGCAGATCTTGTTCTTCACGTCGATGACGATCGCCGCCTCGGCGCGGCAGCCGTCGCGCGCCGGCTCGCAGACGAACGACGGCGCGTTCAGCATGGTCCAGCGCCGCGCCGCGACGTCCTGCACGCCCTTCAGGTCCTTCGGGAACATGTTGTGGGCGAACATCGCGTGGGCCGCGTACTCGCCGACGAAGCGGTAGGGCAGCGCGAACTCCGGATCGGCGCCGACGAAGACGTCCTTCACGTAGAGCGACGCCTTCCTGGCATTCAGGTTCTCGACGACGCGCTTCAGCAGGCCGGTGTACTTCTCGGGGTCGTAGGGCTGGACGTCGTCCTTCCACCAGATCACGTCGGCGACCTCGGGCCAGTTCACCGCGTACGTGTCCTTGACGCGGCGCCCGGTGCAGTCGGGATCGGTGTAGTAGACGAGCGGGCCCTGGAGCCCGAGCCTGGTCGGGAAGGCCTTCTGCGCGTCGCTCGGACCGCCCTGCTTCACGCGGCCGCGGTCGTGCTGGATCGCCTCGCCGAAGAGCTCTTCCTTCGACAGACCGAACTTGTAGGTCACCCCCTTCAGGCCCAGGAGCTTCTCGAGCTCGCGCACGTGGTCGGAGGGAGGGGTCGAGGTCGTGGTCGGGTTCATGAGGTTCCTTGGCCGTTGTGGCCGCCGATCCAGCGCCGCGCAATCGACTGAGCGCGGCGCGCTTCTCCGTGTCCAGCGGAAGTCCGCGAAATTAACCGCCCGCCGGCCGTCCGGACCAGAGCCGGAGAGTTCGCACGGCGCCGTCGCGGAGCTCAGACGCGCAGCCCGGGGCGGCGTCCGGTCGCCGCGAAAAAGCTCCGGCGACGGCGGAATCGCGCGCGGCCTGGTCAGCCCGTTCACGCCTTTCGCATTCACTTCCAAGGTCCTCCCGGCGCCCAGCGGACGCCGAAATCACTCCCGTCGCGTGCATCCACCAATGCCCGTCCCGCGAAGCCTCGGATCTCGCGGACGATCTCGAGGAGATGCGGACGATTCGATCCGAGGAGCCCGCCCTTCTCGAGGTACGCCATCCAGCGACCGGCGTTGATTGGTTCCTTCGCGAACGCGTCCGTCAGGCCGACCGGAACGTCTGCAGGCACCGGAGTCGCACGGCGCGCGAACGTGCGTCGGATCGTCTCGGCGATCGTCGTGTACGGCGTGCAGGCTCGAACGCTCGCGAGCGGGAACCCGAGCAGACCTCCAGGAACGATGTCCACGGTCGGCGGATAGATGGAATCGCCGAGGCCGACGTCGACCTGATACCGGAGTCGCGTCGATCCCAGGTTCGCATCGAACTTCGCACGAAGCCCGGCGACAGGCGACTCCATGCGGATCGGCGACACGACGATCGTCCCAGAGTGGAACCGAATGGCGTCGTTCTCGGCTTCGGGGACCTCGCGCGCGAGGATCTCTTCGAGTTGCGCGCGCAGGCTCTCGGCATCGACGTCCGCCGGCCCGATCAGATCGATGTCGCGCGTCGGGCGCGATTCGGCGCCGAGCCAGCGACGCAGCAGCAGCGCACCCTTGAGCACGAAGCGGTCGCGGTGGATCGAACGGCCAAGGCGGTGGAGGAATCGCTCGATCGCGAACAGCTCCAGCACTTCGACGAAGGGCCGCCCGCGCGCCCGCGCCTCGTTCTTCAGACGGTCATTGATCGAGCGGACGAGTCCCGAGAGCTCGTCGCGACTCATTGCATCGCCTCGAGATAGGGCCGCATCACCGCAGCGACGCGGCAGCGCCTCGCGGTATGGGCGATCTGCGCCGGCGTGAACTTGCGCTCGGCCAGGCCGGAGCGCAGCGCCTCGAGCGCAACGTCGATCCCCAGGCGGTTGCGGAAGCGGAAGCAGTCGACCACGGTCTTCGCCGGCCCGTAGACGCGGAGGCGAATGCCGTCGCGTTCGTGGACCTCGATCCCCGAACTGTAGAGGTCACCCGAGAACCAGTAGACCCGCAGCGGCGGCCACGAGAGCTTCGGTCGCGACGTCGCCTTCGGCAGCGCGATGCTGACCTCGTGCGGGATCTCGACGGTGAGGCCGTGGAAGTGCAGCGCCGAGATCAGCGCGATCACCGCCTTGGGAACGCGCAGCGCCACCGTGACGAGGTCGGGTTCGGCGAGCGGTGGCAGGTCCGCGAGCCGGAAGACGCCCCGACTCACCTGCTCGAGGACGCCGCTGTCGCGCAGCTCGTAGAGGTCCCGCGGATGGACTCCGGCGCGTAGCGCCTCGGCTGTCCGCAGGACGCCTCCAGCTCGGCCAAAGGTCTTCCGGACGGCGCTCGCGCGTGGATGACCGCTCATCGCAGGACAATAAGTACGTTACTTCTCAAAAGATATCAATGTTCTTGTCCAGCGACCCGGTCACGAACGGCTCGCGCCGCGCCGCTTCAGTCCACTTTTGCGTCGGCAGATCCGACCCGCGGGCCCGGCGGGTCGAGCACGACCAGCTCCGTCCCGCCGTCGACCGGGACGCCGACGCCGACCTTCACTTCACGCACGACCCCGGCGTGCTCGGCGCGCAGCTCGTTCTCCATCTTCATCGCTTCCAGGATCACGAGCGGACGGCCCGCCTCGACGGCGTCGCCCGGCTTCACGAGCACGGCGCGGATGATCCCGGGCATCGCGCTCTTCACGACGACCGGACCCTTCGCGACGGCGCCGGCGGTCTGGTGGGCGGCGCGCTCGCGCTCGTCCTCGATCGCGACGTCGTGGCGCGCGCCGTCGAGCGTGACGTGCAGCCCGCGCGCGTCCTCGCCGAACTCGACGTCGTGCACGCGGCCGTCGACCGCCACCGCCGTGCGCCGCAGGTCGTCGATCGGCGCGAGCTCGAGGACGTGCTCGGCGCCGTCGAGCTTCGCGACCGTCCGGCCGTCGCGCGTCGGGCCGAGCTCGATCTCGAACGTCTCGCCGTGGAGCTCGACGAAGTACTTCATCGCCTGCGCCCCCGTCGCGCGTCGAGAAGCCAGAGGCTCACGGGATCGCGCGCGCCGTCGCCCCCACCGGCACCATGGAGCGTGCGCTCCTCGGCGCCGCGGCGCAGCTGCTCGCGATGGAGCAGCGCGGCGACCAGCGCCGCGTCGACCAGGTCCTTCCGCTCCGGCTTCCCGAGGAGGGCGTCGAGCCGCTCCTCGATCGACCTGGTGTGGTAGCGGCCGCTCTTGAACGGCTCGCCGCCGACCAGCTTCGCGAGGAAGGCGACGTTGTTGGCGACGCCGGCGATGCGCGTCTCGCCGAGCGCGCGGACCATCCTGGCGATCGCCGCTTCTCTCGTCGGCGCGTGCACGATCAGCTTCGCCAGCATCGAGTCGTAGTGGACCGTGACCGCCAGCCCGTCGTGGAGCGCCGAGTCGAGCCGCACGCCCGGCCCGCCCGGCAGGTCGAGGCTCGTCACGCGGCCGGTCGCCGGCACGAAGCCGCGCTCCGGCTCCTCGGCGCAGATGCGCGCCTCGATGGCGTGGCCGCGCAGGACGACGTCCGCCTGCTCCAGCGGCAGCGGCTCGCCGGCGGCGACGCGCAGCTGCAGGTCGACGAGGTCGAGCCCGGTCACGAGCTCGGTCACCGGGTGCTCGACCTGGAGGCGCGTGTTCATCTCGAGGAAGTAGAAGTCGCGGGCGTCGTTCACCAGGAACTCGATCGTCCCGGCGTTCACGTACCCGACCGCCTGCGCCGCGCGCACCGCCGCCTGCCCCATCGCCGCGCGCAGCTGCGGCGTCATGAGCGGCGAGGGCGACTCCTCGACCACCTTCTGGTGGCGCCGCTGCATCGAGCATTCGCGCTCGCCGAGGTGGAGCGCGCGGCCGTGCGAATCGGCGAAGACCTGGATCTCGACGTGGCGGGCGGCGGGGAGGAACTTCTCGAGGTAGACCGCGCCGCTCTTGAAGGAGCTCTCCGCCTCGCTGCGCGCGCGCTCGAACGACGGGACGAGCTCCGCCTCGGCGTGGACGATGCGGATCCCCTTGCCGCCGCCGCCGCCCGCGGCCTTGAGCATCACCGGGTAGCCGACGTCCCGCGCGATCTTCACCAGCTCGGCGCGATCCTCGATCGGGTCGACGACGCCCGGGACGATCGGCACGCCGGCCGCCTTCATCGCGCGGCGCGCGGCCGTCTTCTCCCCCATCGCGCGCATCGCCGAGGCGGGCGGACCGATGAACACGATCCCGGCGTCGGCGACCGCCTGCGCGAAGGCGGCGTTCTCGGAGAGGAAGCCGTAGCCGGGATGGATCGCGTCGGCGCCGGAGCGCTGCGCGGCGGCGATCACCTTCTCCCCGTCGAGGTAGCTCTCGCGCGGGGGCGGCGGGCCGAGCCGCTCGGCGCGGTCGGCCATGCGCACGTGCAGCGCGGCCGCGTCGGCGTCGGAGTAGACCGCGACCGTCGAGAGCCCGCGCTCGCGGCACGCCCGCAGCACGCGCAGCGCGATCTCGCCGCGATTCGCCACCAGCACGCGCCGGAACGGCCGCGCCAATTTCACAACGGGAGATTTCCGTGCTTGCGCGGCGGATTCTCGTCGCGCTTCGTGCGGAAGAGCGACAGCGCGCGCGCCAGCGCCGTACGCGTCTTGCGCGGCTCGATCACGTCGTCGAGGAAGCCGCGGCGCGCCGCCTCGTAGGGATTCGCGAAGCGCTCGACGTACTCGTCGGTGAGCTTCTTCTTCTCGGCCTCGAGGTCGGCGGCGGCGGCGATCCGCTTGTTGAAGATGATCTCGACCGCGCCGGCCGCCCCCATCACCGCGCACTCGGCGGTCGGCCAGGCGAGGTTCAGGTCGCCGCGCACGTGCTTGCTGTTCATGACGTCGTAGGCGCCGCCGTACGCCTTGCGCGTGATCACCGTGAACTTCGGGACGGTCGCCTCGCAGAAGGCGTAGAGCAGCTTCGCGCCGTGCTTGATGATCCCGCCGTGCTCCTGCGCGACGCCGGGCAGGAAGCCGGGCACGTCCTCGAAGACGACCAGGGGGATGTTGAAGCAGTCGCAGAAGCGGACGAAGCGCGCCCCCTTGAGCGAGGCGTCGATGTCGAGCGTGCCGGCCAGCTGCGCCGGCTGGTTGGCGACCACGCCGACCGGCCGGCCGCCGAGGCGCGCGAACCCGACGATCATGTTGCGCGCGTAGTGC
>DAINBU010000010.1:47761-56866 GCA_036732755.1 Planctomycetota bacterium | reverse complement strand
GCTGACCAGGAGGTTCTTCGCGAACTTGGCGTGCACCTCGAGGAAGTCGCCGCCGTCGACGATCGCGCGGATCACCTCGTGCATGTCGTACGACTTCTTCGGGTCCTCCGGCACGAGCGCGTCGAGCTGCGGCGCCTCGCGCTCCGGGTCGTCCTTGGCCGCCGCGCGCGGCGCGTCCTCCCGGTTGTTGAGCGGCAGGAAGCCGAACAGCTTGCGCAGCAGCGCGAGCGCGTCGGCGTCGCTCGGCGCGGTGAACTGCGCCACGCCCGACTTCGCGGCGTGCACCTCGGCGCCGCCGAGGTCCTCGCTCGTCACCTGCTCGTGCGTGACCGTCTTCACGACGTTCGGGCCGGTCACGAACATGTAGCTGGTCTTCTCGACCATCACGACGAAGTCGGTGATGGCGGGCGAGTAGACCGCGCCGCCCGCGCAGGGGCCCATGATCGCGCTGATCTGCGGCACGACGCCCGACGCGAGCGTGTTGCGCAGGAAGATGTCGGCGTAGCCGCCGAGCGACGCGACCCCCTCCTGGATGCGCGCGCCGCCGGAATCATTCAGTCCGATCACCGGCACGCCGACCTTGAGCGCGAGTTCCATGACCTTGCAGATCTTCTGGGCGTGGGCGGCGCCGAGCGAGCCGCCGACCACGGTGAAGTCCTGCGAGAAGACGAAGAGCGGCCGCCCCTCGATCGTCCCGTGGCCGGTGACCACGCCGTCGCCCGGGAACTTCTTCGCCTCCATGCCGAAGGAGTCGCACTGGTGCTCGACGTAGCGGTCGAGCTCGACGAAGGAGCCCTCGTCGAGGAGCAGGTCGAGCCGTTCGCGCGCCGTGAGCTTCCCCTGCTCGTGCTGCCGCTCGACCGCTTTCGCCCCCCCGCCGGCGAGCGTCTTCTCGCGCAGCGCCCTCATCCGGTCGATCTTCGAGGTCATGCCGGTCCGTTCCGCGGGTCGCGCGGCGCGGCGGCTCGCTGCGCCGGCTGCGACAGCTCGACGAGGACTCCGCCCGCGACGCGCGGATGGAGGAAGGTCACCTTCGCCCCCTCGGCGCCGGCACGCGGTACCGCATCCATGGCGGGCTTGCCGGCGGCGACGAGCGCGGCCATGCGCGCGACGAGATCGTCGACGGCGAGCGCCACATGGTGGATGCCGGGCCCGCGCCGCTCGAGGTGGCGCGCGACCGGGCTGTCGGGCGAGGTCGGCTCGAGCAGCTCGATGCGGGTGCCGCCGGGGCCGGGGCTCTTCAGGATCGCGACGCGGACCTGGTCGTGCGGGACGATCTCGATGCCGACGAACTCGAGTCCCAGCGCGTCGCGCCACAGCGGCAACGCGGCCTCGATGCTCCGGACCGCGATCCCGATGTGGTCGACGCCGGTCACGCTGTTCAGGCTCCCCGCACCACCACGACCGCGCCGGACGGCGGGCGCGAAGCGAGGGACGTTATCGGCCGCGGCGGGCGGAGCCAACGCCGCTCCGGCGGCCGCGCGACGGCCGCGGCAGGTCCGAAGTCAGCGCGGGACGGGCGTCGCCGAGGAGCCGGGACGGAAGCGGCGCCAGTCGATGCCGAGCTTGCGCATGCGCGAGCGGAGGGTGTGGGGATTGACGTGGAGGCGCGCGGCGGCGCCGGCGGGCCCCTCGATGCGGCCCCCCGTCGCGGTGAGCGCCTCTTCGATGTGGCGGATCATGGCCGCGTCGAGCGACGCGTGGTTCGTGTCCGGGGACGCCGGGTCCGACGGTGCCGCGGCCGGCGGCGGCGCGGCCGCGACCGAGGCCGCCGCGCCGCCGAGCGCCGCCGCGATCTCGAGGTGGCGGCCGTCGCCCAGGATCGCCGCGCGCTCGATCACCGCGGCGAGCTCGCGCACGTTGCCGGGCCACGCATAGGACTCGAGCCGCGCGATGTCGTCGTCGCCCGGAATGAGCGGCACGCCGTGCAGCCGCAGCCCGGCGCGCTCCGCGAAGTGGCGCGCGAGCGGGCCGACGTCCTGGCGGCGCTCGCGCAGCGACGGCAGCCGGATCGGGAAGACGCTGATGCGGAACCAGAGGTCCTGGCGGAAGCGGCCGTCGGCGATCATCTGATGCATGTCGCGGTGCGTCGCCGCGACGATGCGCACGTCGACGTTGAGCGAGTGCTGCCCGCCGACGCGCTCGAAGCTCCCGTCCTGCAGCACGCGCAGCAGGCGGACCTGCGCGGCGGGGGGGAGCTCCGCGATCTCGTCCAGGAAGAGCGTCCCGCCGTCGGTGCGCTCGAACCAGCCCTTCCGCTGCGCGAGCGCGCCGGTGAAGCTGCCGCGCTCGTGGCCGAAGAGCTCGGAGTCGACCAGCTCGGAGGGAATCGCGCCGCAGTTCACGCGCAGGAACGGGCCGCCGCTGCGCCGCGACTTCACATGGATCGAGCGCGCCACGACCTCCTTGCCCGAACCGGTCTCCCCCAGGATCAGGACCGGCGCGTCGGTGCGGCTCACCTGCTCGACGCGCGTCATCACGTCCTTGAGCCCGCTGTCGGCGCCGACCACCGACTCGGTGATGTCGTTGCGCTGCAGCCGCGAGAGGAGCGCGCGGTTCTCCGCCTCGGCCGCCTCGCGCAGGCGCGCCATCTCGTGGAGGCGCCGATCGTTGGCGAGCGCGACCGCCACCGGCTCGAGCAGGAGCGCGACGACGTTGGCGCGCTCGACCAGCTCGTCGGCCCCCTCGACCAGGAGGAGGCCGTCGGCGGCGCCGTCGCCCGCTTCGCGCAGCGGGCCGGCGACCAGCGCGCGCGGCGGCACCCCGGCCGCCTCGGAGTCGAGCGCGCGGCGCAGCGCGCTCGACTCGCCGGCGCGCCAGCTCTGCACCTGGTCCAGCTTCAGCCAGCCGGCGACCAGCGCGAGTGCGGCGCCGTCGAGGTCGGAGCGGGCGGCGGCCGGCGCGGCCGGCCCCTTCGCGACGCTCCCTTCCGCGATCGTCACCAGCCGGTGCGCCTCGCGGTCGACGCGGCGGACGAGGACGCGCGTCACGGGAAGCGTCTGTGCGAGGATCGGCGCGATGCGCGCCAGCGACTCGTCGATGTCGATGTGGCGGCAGACCTCGCGCCAGACCTCGAGCAGGAGCGAGGGAGTCGGTGCGCGCTGCATGGGCGGCGATGGTAGCTCAGCGCGCGGCGCCGAGCAGGCCGCGCCGCTCCAGCATGCGCCGCTCCGCGATGCCGAAGCCGAGGCCGTGCACCGCGAGCCCGATCGCCAGCACGACGACCATCCAGGCGAGCAGCCCCTCGGCGTCGGCGAGCTCGCGCGACTGGCTGAGCCGCATCCCGATCGAGGGCCGGTCGCCGATCATCACGATCAGCTCGCCCGCCATCAGGCTGCGCCAGGAGAAGGCCCAGCCCTGCTTGAGACCGTTGACGAAACCCGGCAGGGCGGCCGGCACGACGACGCGGCGGTAGAGCGTGAAGCCGCGCGCGCCGAGCGAGCGCCCGGCCTTCACCAGCAGCGGCGGGATCTGGTCGACGGCGTCGAGGAGCCCGTTCGCGATCGAGGGCGCGGCGCCGAGCACGACCACGAAGAGGATGGCCGGCTCGCCGAGCTGGAACAGCAGGATCGCCAGCGGGAACCAGGCGATCGACGGCATCGTCTGCAACCCGGTCGTGAGCCCGCCGAACGCGGAGCGCAGCCACCGGAGCCGCGTCATGGCGAGGCCGACGAGGCCGCCCACGACGATCGCGATCAGGTAGCCCAGCACCGCGCGCCCGAGCGTGATCTGGAGAGCCCGCCATGTATCGGCCTGGGCGAGCTCGTGCGCGACGCGCTTCAGCACCGCGCCCGGCCCGGGCAGCACCCATTCGGGGCGCCAGCCGCTGAAGACGACCGCCTCCCAGACCCCGAGCACGACCGCGATCGCGCCGAGGCCCGGCGCGAGGCGGCGCGCGAGGCGCCGTCCGAGCGACGGGACGGGGGGCGTGGCGGCCTCAGGAGACGGCGGCGACGGCGGCGGGGGCTCGGGCGACGGCATGGCCGGGATCCTGGAGGCAGTCGGAGACGCGCGCAGCGAGCTCCGCGACCTCGCGGCTCTCGATGCGGCGCGGGCGCGGGAGGTCGACCTCGAACTCGGCGACGAGACGCCCCGGCCGGCTCGAGAAGAGGAGGACGCGGTCGCCGAGGCGGACCGCCTCGCGCACGTTGTGGGTGACGAAGAGGACGGTCAGGCGCTCGGCGGCGACGATGCGCTCGAGCTCCTCGTGCAGGCGGTCGCGCATCATCGCGTCGAGCGCCGCGAACGGCTCGTCCATGAGGAGCACGTGCGACGCGTTGGCGAGCGCGCGCGCGAGCGCGACGCGCTGCCGCATCCCGCCGGAGAGCTCGTGCGGCTGGCGGCGCGCGAAGCCCTCGAGGTGGACGAGCTCGAGCAGCTCGGCGACGCGCGCCTTGCGGTCGGCCTTCGCGACGCCGTGCGAGTGGAGCGGGAACTCGACGTTCTCCGCGACCGAGAGCCAGGGGAAGAGCGCCGGGTCCTGGAACATGAGCGACGTGCCGCCGCCCGAGACGCCGAGCGCGCCCGCCGTCGGCTTCTCGAGGCCGGCGATCAGGTGGAGCAGCGTGCTCTTGCCGCAGCCCGACGCGCCGACGATGCAGACGATCTCGCCCTTGTGGACCTCGAAGCCGACGCGGTCGAGCGCGACGACGGCGTCGCGGCCGCGGCCGTAGGTCTTCGAGACCTCCTTCACGGCGATCGCGACGGGCCGCTCCTCGCGCGGCAGCAGGCGGGGGCTCACTGTCGGATCGCGGCGAGGCCGCGCTCCTTCAAGACGTCGTTCAGCGGCGTGAGGTCGTAGATCCCGGCGAGGTCGAGGCCGCCGAGGTCGAGCAGCCCGGCCGCCTGCGCGTCCTGCGCCGACCTCTTCAGCGACGACGCGACCGGGTCGTCGGTGAAGGTCAGGTTCTTCCACGCGGCGTCGAGCAGCTTCTCGTCGAGCTTCCTGCCGGTGATCCGCGCGATGGCGCCGTTCACGAGGAGCTTCGCCTCGTCCGCGTGCTCCGCGAGCCAGGCGCCCGACTGCACGTGGGCGCGCAGCAGCGCCTTCACGCGGTCGGGATGCTGCGAAAGGAACTCGGTGCGGACGACGAGGTGGGTCGTCACGTAGGCGCGCTCGGGCCAGAGGTCGCGCTCGTCGACCAGGACCTTGCCGCCCCCCTCGAGGACGAGGCGGCTCGCCCACGGCTCGGGGACCCACGCGCCGGCGATCTGCCGGTTCTTGAAGGCGTCGAGCGTCTGCGCGTTCTCCTGCGGCAGGATCTGGACGTCGCTCGCGCCGCGCAGCTCGACCTTGAGCCCCTCGCGCTTCAGCCACGCGCGCAGCGCGACGTCCTGGGTGTTGCCGAGCTGCGGCGAGGCGACCTTCCTGCCCTTGAGGTCGGCCGCCTTGGCGATCGACGGTTCGACGACGAGGAAGGCGCCGCCCGACGTCGCGCCGGCGACGACGCGCACCGCTCTCCCCTTCGACTTCACGAAGGCGTTGATGGCGGGATTGGGCCCGATGTACGTGGCGTCGAGCGCGCCCGAGAAGAGCGCCTCGATCGCGGCGGGGCCCGCGTTGAAGGTCGCGGTCGTGAGCGTGACGTCCGCTCCGAGCTCCGCGGCGAAGAGGCCGCGCTCGACGCCGACGATCGCGGTCGCGTGCGTGAGATTCGGGAAGTACCCGAGGCGGACCTCGCCGGCGGCGGGCGCGCCCGGTCCGGCGGGTGGCGTCGCATGCGCCGGGCGGTCGAGCAGCGCGAACGCCGCGAGCGAACCGGCGACGGCGAACGCGGCGAGGAGAGGGAGGCGCGGCGCGACGGGCATGGTGCAGATCCTCGGAGTGGCGGTCGGGAACGGGCGGCGCGCCTTGGCAATGGTGGTGCCGGCGTGCGCGGCGGCGCTCCCCCGCGGACGCGCGCCGCGACGGGAAGAAAGAGGACGGGAGAGGCCGTGATCGGCGACGACCCGCGACGTTTCACGGGTCGTCCGTGGCCGATCACGGCCCCGGTCGAAGGAGGAGGCTCGAGGAGACGACGCTCAGAACGTCGCCTGGAACCAGAATTGGAGCATGTTCACCGTCCCGATCCCCTCGACGCGCGAGTTCACGCCGTCGACCGCGACCTTGAGGTTGTTCGAGAGGAACCAGTTCACGCCGACGATCACGTCGCGCATCTTCCCGCCGCGCACGGTGCCGCCGGTCAGGTCGAGCTCGGAGTAGCGCGCGCAGAGCTCGAGCGCGCCGTACCCGTCGGACTTGTCGAGCGACTTGCCGACCTTCGGCCCGGCGAAGACGCCTTCGACGTGGTTGTAGGCGAACGACTCGCCCGTCATGAACCAGCCGGCGCTCGCGAGCCAGCCCGCGAACTTCGGGTCGCCCTGGCTGTCCGCGTCGAGCTGCGAGGAGAGGTACTCGGCCGCCGCGTGGACCGGCCCGAGCTGGCCCGCGATCTCGCCGCCGAGGAGCAGCGCCCCGTCGACGTTCGTGAGGTTGCCCGTCGTGATGAAGACGGGCGCCAGGCTCGACTCGGGCTTCGCGGAGTACGTGACGACGCCCGAGGTCGGGTTGCGGACGCTCGCCGATGCGCCCACGTGGAGCAGCGTCTTGTCGTCGTCGGCGTCGATCGGCAGCCCGGTGACGCGCGCCGAGACGGCGTGGTCGCCGTCGCGCTGGGCGGTCGCGGTGTCGCCGCTCCCGTCGTCGACGAAGGCACCTGCCCACCAGGAGAGGCGGCCGCCGTAGACGTCGTGCAGCGCGGCGCCGATGTTGCGCGCCGGCGAGAGGGCGTTCATCACCGAACGCTCCATGAAATCGGCGTCGAAGTCGCTCGTGTTCTGCTCGAAGCTCACCGGCTCGTAGAACTGGCCGACGCGCGCGTTGCCGACCAGGGGGATCTTCTTCACCTCGCCCCAGACGTCGGCGAGCTTCACCTTGTTCGTGTCCGCGAAGTCGTACTGGAACTTGAACTCGAAGCGCTCGGTGACGGTGCCCTGCAGGTAGATGCGGGCGCGCCGGAACGCGGCGCCGTCCTCGATCTCCTTGCCAGCGCTCTCGAAGTCCTCGTTGCCGCCGAACAGCGACGTGACCTGGAAGCGGCCTCCGAGGCGCAGTTGGATCAGCTTGTCGGCCGACTCGAGGCGCAGGCCGTCCTTCCAGAAGACGCGCAGGTCGCCTTCGCCCGCCTTGGCCGCCGGCGCCGGCGGCTGCTGCTGCCGGAGCTCGCGCAGCTGCTCTTCCAGCGACTTCACGCGCGACTCGAGGCCGCCGCCCGAGTCCTGGGCCGCGGCCGCCGTAGCGCACGGCAGCGCGACGAGCGGGACGAGGAACGCGAGACACGACCCGGACGACAGGACGGAACGATGCATCGACGGGATCTCCCTGACCGAATCTGATTGCCCCCGACCGCGAGCGACGCGAACCATTGCAAGTGCAAGGCGCGGTCCGCGCCCGCGCATCGCGGCGCCGGCGACGTCGGCTCACGACGAGGCGGCACGCTCGTCGCCGCCTTGTTCCGACACGGCGAAACCGTGGTTCGGCACGGTTTCGCCGCGGTGTTTCACGGAGCTCCCGTTTCGCCGCGACTCGCCTCGACACGCCGCGACCGGTCAGAAGACCACTGGCGCGCGGTAGCTCCCGAAGACCGCTTCGAGGTCGGCGCAGAGCTCGCCGAGCGTCGCGCCGGCGTCGACCGCCTCGATCAGGAGCGGGACGAGGTTGGCCGTTCCCGCGGCGGCGTCGGCGACGCGGCGGCGCGCGTCCTTCGCCTTCCCCGCGTCGCGGCGCGACCGGACCAGGGCCACCTGCTCGCGCCGCCGCGCCTCGAGCCCGTCGTCGAGCCGGAATCCGATCCGGGCCGGCGTCTCGCCGGCCTGCACCTGCCGGTTGACCCCCACCACCGCCTTCGCCCCGCTCTCGATCGCGCGCTGGTCGGCGAGCGCGGAGCGGTGGATCTCCTGCTGCACGAAGCCGGCCTCGATCGCCTTCACGGCGCCGCCGAGACCGTCGATCTTGACGATGAGCTCACGCGCGGCCGCCTCGATCCGGTCGGTCAGCTCCTCGACGTAGGGCGAGCCGCCGAGCGGGTCGATCACGCGCGCGACGCCGCTCTCCGCCGCGAGCACCTGCTGCGTGCGCAGCGCGAGCGTGGCCGACCGCTCGCTCGGCAGCGCCAGCGCTTTGTCCCAGCCGTTGGTGTGGAGCGACTGCGTCCCCTCCAACACCGCGGCGAGCGCCTGCAGCGTGACGCGCACGACGTTCACGTCGGGCTGCTGCGCCGTGAGCGTCGAGCCGCCGGTCTGCGTGTGGAAGCGCAGCGCCTTCGAGTCGTCGCGTTGCGGCGCGAAACGCTCCTCCATCAGCCGCGCCCACAGGCGGCGCGCCGCGCGGAACTTCGCCACCTCCTCGAAGAGGTCGTTGTGCGCCGCGAAGAAGAAGGAGAGGCGGCCGGCGAAACGGTCGACGTCGAGGCCCGCCTTCACCGCGGCGCCGACGTAGGCGAGCCCGTGCGCGAGCGTGAAGGCGACCTCCTGGACCGCCGTGCAGCCCGCCTCCCGCATGTGGTAGCCGCTGATCGAGATCGGGTTCCAGCGCGGCGCCTCGGCCGCCGTCCACGCGATCACGTCGGTCACGAGCCGCATCGACGGCGCGGGCGGGAAGCGGTAGGTGCCGCGCGCCGCGTACTCCTTCAGGATGTCGTTCTGCACCGTGCCGGAGAGCTGCGGCGCCGCGACGCCGCGCCGGCGCGCGCTCGCGACGTAGAGCGCGAGCAGGATCGCGGCGGTCGAGTTGATCGTCATCGACGTCGAGACGCGCTCGAGCGGGATCCCGCGCAGCAGCTCGTCGACGTCGTCGATCGACGCGATCGAGACGCCGACGCGCCCGACCTCGCCGGCCGCCATCGCGTGGTCGGGATCGAAGCCGATCTGCGTCGGCAGGTCGAACGCCGTCGAGAGCCCCGCCTGCCCCTGCTCGAGCAGGAAGCGGAAGCGGCGGTTCGTCTCGGCGGCCGTCCCGAAGCCGGCGTACTGCCGCATCGTCCAGAGGCGGCCGCGGTACATGGTCGGATAGGGGCCGCGCAGGAAGGGCGGCTCGCCCGGCAGTCCGCGCTCGGCCGCGTAGAGCGG
>DAINBU010000010.1:0-47751 GCA_036732755.1 Planctomycetota bacterium | reverse complement strand
GTCTGCTCCTCGGTATCTGCGGCAGGCGGAAATTCGGCGGTTTTATAGCCGTTTTTGGGCAAGACGGTCGTCTCGACCTCCCTCACACTGTCGGGAAAATCGGGATCGAGCGGATTTGTATCGAAATTTTTCGGCATCAACGAAGGTAGTTTACGGTATTTTCTGACGGATTGTTCAATCAAACCCGGTTGCATCTGGAGCGCTAACACCGTTGGCAGGTCAGGAAGGGCGGCTCGCCCGGCAGTCCGCGCTCGGCCGCGTAGAGCGGCGCCGGCTCGATGCCCGACGGCGTGGTCGGCGGCACGTCGGCCGCCCGCGCCTCGCGCAGCGCCGGCTCGAAGACGTCGCGGCGCCAGCGCGCGGCATCGTCGCGGCCGTCGGCCCTCGGATCAGCACTCATGCAGTTAGGCTCCGGGTCGCGGAGGTCCCGAATGTACCCGGCTGCGTTCATCGACGCCGTGCTGGAGCGGCTGCACGAGGCGCCCGAGCGCGAGGCGTTCCGCGACGGGCGCGGCGCGGTCGCGCGCGGCGAGCTGTTCGCCGCGTCGGGCCGCTTCGCCTACGGGCTCCTGCAGCAGGGCGTGCGCAGCGGCGACCGCATGCTGCTCGGGCTGCCGCCCGACCGCCGCCACGTGGTCGCCCTGGTCAGCGCGCTGCGCCTCGGCGTGGTGGTCGTGCCGCTCCACCCCAAGTCGAAGCTGCGCGAGGTGCAGCACCTCCTGTGGGACGCGGGGCCGCGCGTCGTCTGCGCCGAGGCGCCGCTCGCCGACCTGGTGCGCGCGAGCTCGGCGGCGGTGCGCACACTCGACGTCGAGGCGCTCGCCGCGCCGGCGCCGCGGCCCGGCGACGCCGACGAGATCGAGCTCGTGACGGAGCACGCCGGCGCGGCGGCGCGGCCCGACGACCGCGCGCTCATCCTCTACACGTCGGGGACGACCGGGAAGCCGAAGGGGGCGCTCCACACGCAGGGGTCTCTGGCCGCCAACACGGCGGCGCTGCGCGCGGCATGGCGCATGGGGCCGGACGACCGGCTGGTCCTCTGCCTGCCGCTCCACCACCTGCACGGGCTCGTGGTCGGCGTCCTCAACTGCCTCGCGGCCGGTACGCCGTTCACGTTCGAGCCCGACTTCGACGCGGAGCGCGTGCTGGCGCGCCTCGTCGAGTCGCGCGCGACGCTCTTCTTCGGGGTGCCGGCGATGTACGCCCGCCTGGTCGCCGCGGCGGAGCGGCGCGACGACGCGATTGCGCCGCTCGTGCCCGACTCGATGCGCCTCTTCATTTCGGGGTCGGCGCCGCTCGCGCCGGCGCTCAAGCGCGAGTTCGAGCGGCGCTTCGGCCACGCGATTCTCGAGCGCTACGGCGCGACCGAGATCGGGATCGCGCTCTCGCAGTCGCCCGACGAGGCGCGCCCCGCCGGCGCCGTCGGTCGCCCGCTCGACGGCGTCGAGACCCGGGTGGTCGCGGACGAGGGCGCGGGCGCGAGCGCGGGCGCAAGCGCGGCGAACGCCGACGAGGGGGAGCTCTGGGTGCGCGGGCCGTCGCTCTTCCGCGGCTACTTCGACGACGAGGAGGCGACCGCGAAGGCGCTGCACGACGGCTGGTACCGGACCGGCGACCTGGTGCGGCGCGAGGACGACGGGAGCTTCCGCATCCTCGGCCGGCTCTCCACCGACCTGATCAAGGTGAAGGGCCACCGCGTCGGAGCGCTCGAGGTCGAAGCGGCGCTCGCCGAGCACCCGCGCGTCGCCGAGGTCGCCGTGGTCGGCGTGCCCGACGAGGAGTGCGGCGAGGTGCCGGTCGCGTTCGTGCGCGCGCGCGGCGTGGCGCTCAGCGTCGAGGAGCTGCTCGAACATGCACGAGCCGTGCTGGCGCCCTACCAGGTGCCGCGCCGCATCGTGATCGTCGACGAACTGCCGCGCGCCGGCCCCGGCAAGGTCGACAAGAAGTCGCTGCAGGCGCGCGCGCGCGGCGGCTGACAGCCGCGCGACTGATCGATTCAGTCGCGCAGCTTTCGCAGGAACGCGAGCAGCTCTTCCATGTCGGCGGCGAGCGGCGCCTCGAACGCCATCTCGCGGCCGTCGACCGGATGGGTGAAGCGGAGCTTCAGCGCGTGCAGCGCCTGGCGCCGGATCGACGGGACCGGCAGCCCCGCCCGCTCGCGCTCCTCGAGCAGCCGCCGCCACGGCTGCTGCGCCTGGCGGCCATAGATCGGATCGGCGACGCACGGGTGGCCGAGGTGCGACAGGTGGAGCCGGATCTGGTGCGTGCGCCCCGTCATCGGGTAGGCGCGCAGGTAGGTGTATCCGCGCAGCCGCTCGACCACCTCGTAGAAGGTCGAGGCCGGCTTGCCTTCTTGGACGTCGATGCGCTGCCGATCGGGTTGGCGCGGGTCGGGGCCGATCGGCAGGTCGACGTAGTCCGACTGCAGCGACACCTTGCCGACCACGACCGCGCGGTACTCCTTCTTCACGACGCGCGTCTTGAACTGCTGGACCAGCTTGACGCGCGCCTCGTTGCTGAGCGCGACGACCATCACTCCCGACGTGTCGCGGTCGAGGCGGTGGACGATGCCGGGGCGCTCGGGCGCACCGACCGTCGCGATGCGCGGCCAGCGGTGCAGCAGCCCGTTCACGAGCGTCCCGCCCGACACCGTCGCGCCGGGATGGACCAGCATCCCGACCGGCTTGCGCAGGACCGCGAGGTGGTCGTCCTCGTAGATCACGTCGAGCGCGAGCGGCTCCGCCGTCGGCACGCCGTCGGGCGGCGGCGCCGCGTCGACCGCGATCGCGTCACCGGCCACCGTCTTGTAGGCGGGGCGGACCGATTTCCCGTTGACCGTCACCGCGCCCGCCTCGATGCGGTGGACCAGGAAGCTGCGCGAGTAGGTCGGGCGCAGCTTGCGGCCGAGCCAGCGGTCGAGCCGCTCCCCCGCCTCCTCGGTCGCGACGACCAGGTCGAATCGGGTGGTCGCGTCGGCCGCGTCGTCGCCGGGTTCGCCGGGTACTCCGGGCTCGGAGGCGTCGTCTCGGGGGTCGGGGATCGGGATCACGGGCTCGGGGTCGCGCTCTCGGGACGGAAGGGACGGGGATTCTCCGGTCCAGGCCGGCGCGATCCACTCGGGACGGCGTCGTTTCCGGCCCTTCCTGGGATCTACATCGGTCGATTGGGGAGTCTCGCCGTTGCTCGCCTGCCGGGCACTCTGCTACCTTCCCGCACCTCTCCTTCCGGGTGGGTGGGCGGTCGAGGGACCGGAGGGTGGAGAAGGGGGTGGGACATCGAAGCTGAACCGCGTCCCGCGGTGAAGCCGGCGGTGCTCGTCGTCGACGACGATCCGGCGATCGTCGAGCTGCTGCGCTCCCACTTGTCCACCGATTTCGACGTCGTCGCGACGACCGATCCGTGGCGCGCCAGCGAGCTCGCGCGCGTGCGCCGCTTCGACGTCCATCTCTACGACCTCTCGATGGACCCGCTGCCCGGCCTCGAGCTGCTGCTCCTCACGCTCGCCGCGGCGCCCGACACGCCGGTCGTGCTGATGACGGGCGAGCCGACGGTCGAGCGCGCCGTCGAGTCGCTGCGCGCCGGCGCGACCGACCTGCTGCTCAAGCCGCTGCGCTTCGACTCGATCGCCGAGACGCTGAAGAAGGCGATCGCGAAGGCGAGCGGGCGGCGGCGCGACGGCTCGATGCGGCTGGGCGCGGTGCACGACGCGCTGACGCGCGCGGTCGAAGCCAAGGATCCGACCACGTCGGGCCACGGCGAGCGCGTGCGCCACCTCTGCGCCGTGGTCGGGACGGCGATCGGCCTGTCGCGGCGCGAGCTCGAGATCCTCGACTCGGCCGCCGCGCTGCACGACATCGGGAAGATCGGCGTGCCCGACGCCGTGCTCTGCAAGCCGGGCGCGCTCACGCCCGCCGAGTACGAGCTGATCAAGCGGCACCCCGAGGTGGGCGGCCGCATCCTCGAGCCGATCCCGGGCATGGACGAGGTGCGCCGCTGCGTCGTCGCGCACCACGAGCGGTGGGACGGCAAGGGCTACCCGAACGGGACGGGCGGACGCGACATCTCGACGCCGGGCCGCGTCCTGATCCTGGCCGAGGTCTTCGACGCGCTCGCGCACGCGCGCAGCTACAAGCCAGCCTGGCCGCGCGCGCAGATCGAGACGTTCTTCGTCGAGCGCAGCGGGACCCACTTCGATCCGGAGCTCACGACGAGCTTCCTCGACCTGTTGTGCGCCGACTTCGAGAAGCTGGTCCATCTGCTGGTCGCGTCGAACGGGAACGGGAACGGCGCGCACAAAGTGAACGGCGGGAACGGCAACGGCGGAGCGCACTCAGCGCACGCTTGACCGGCCGGCTCCCGCGACGGGTCGCCCCCCCGGGGGCGCTCCCCCGTTCCTTCCACATCCATGAAGGACGGTCAGGACGCGGTGGCCGGCATCCCCGGGCGCGCCGGCGCGGGCTCGGGCGGCCGATCGGACGGCCTCCCCGCGGGCAGGAGCGCGGCGAGGAGCGCACTCCCGAAGTAGGCCGAGGCGAGCAGCAGGAGGCCGCCGGTGAAGCCCTTCTGCCGGTCGGCGATGAGGCCGACCACCCACGGCGCGAGCGCCGCGAAGCCGCGCCCGAAGTTGTAGGTGAAGCCCATCGCCGTGGCGCGGATCGCGGTCGGGAAGAGCTCGGCCGCGAGCGCGCTGTAGCCCGAGAAGAAGCCGGTCCCGAAGAAGGCGACGAGCGGGCCGAGCGCGAGCACCTGCCACGGCTCGCGCGCGAAGCCGTAGAGCGGGACGAGCAGCGCGGCGATCACGAGGTAGGCGACGTAGCAGCGCCGCCGGCCGAAGCGGTCGGCGAGGAAGCCGAAGAGCGCGTATCCGAGGAACTTCCCGACCCCCATCACCAGCAGCCAGACGGTCGTGTCGAGCAGCGACAGCCCGCGCCCCCCTTCCTCCGGCGACTTCTTCAGGATCGTGGGGACCCAGGTGAAGAGCCCCCAGTACCCGAACATCGCGAGCGCGTTCATGGCGGTGGCGAGCAGCGTGTCGCGCCGCAGCCGCGGCTCGCGCAGCAGCCGCCGCCACGCGGCGCCCCACGTCTCCCCGCCCTCGCCGCGGGCGCGCGCACTCCAGACCTCCGGCTCCTTCACCGAGCGACGGATCCAGAGGACGAAGAGCGCCGGGGCGACGCCGACGAAGAAGACCGGCCGCCAGCCGAGCTCGGCCGGGTCGATCAGGAAGACCACGGCGTACGCGAGCATCTCGCCGAGCGCGTAGGTCGACTGCATCACGCCGAGCGCCTTGCCGCGATGGCGAGCCGGCCAGGTCTCCGCGATGAGCGCGGCGCCGGTCGACCACTCGCCCCCCATGCCCAGCCCGAGCACGAAGCGGAAGAGCGCGAGCGCCACCACGCCGTTCGAGAGGCCGCACGCACCGCTCGCCAGCGAATAGACCAGGATCGAGGCCATGAGGGCGCGCGCGCGCCCGATGCGGTCGGCGAGCACGCCGAAGAGGCCGCCGCCGATCGCGCTCGCGACCAGCATCAGCGACTGCAGCGTGCCGGCAGTGGCGTTGTCGAAGCGGAACTCGCGTTGCACGTCGACCAGGACGAGCGCGTAGAGCGTCACGTCCATCGCGTCGAGCATCCAGCCGAGGCCGCCCGCGATCAGCGAGCGCCAGGCGGCGGGAGCGACGCGCGCGTCGCTCATCGAAGCGGAGCCGGCGGCGTCAGCGCAGCTCCTTCACCCGCAGGCGCGTGAACGTCACCTTCGCCCCGGTGTTGAGGACGACGCCGAACGCGCCGTGGCGATTGGTCCGGAAGTCGAGCTCGCGGTCGACCGCCTCGAAGACGTCGTCCTTCCACGTCATCTTCGCCGTGCTGCCGATCAGCTGGTAGGTGAACGAGTAGGTGCCGCCCGCCTGGATGCGCCCCTCGTCGGCGGTGATCTCGACGATGTCGCAGGTCCGCGAGTCGGGGCTCTTGCCGAGCCGGAACACGAGCGCGAACGTGCCCGACTCGATGGTGAACTCGCCCTCGATCACGAAGTCGCGCCACTGGCGGCTGTCGCCGATCGAGTTGACCGTGCGCCCCTTGCTGTCGGCGTCGCCGCCGACCAGGACGAGGCGGCCCGCCTCGACCTTGCCGACCGCGCCCGTGAGCTTGGTGAACTTCCACTCGTTCGCGATCGCGCCGTCGAGCAGGCCGAGCCACGGCTTGTTGGCGATGGCCGCCTCGTTGAAGGTGAGGTTCGCGAGCTTGTCGGTGCGGGTGTAGAGATCCTGGAGGTAGGTGGAGAAGAGCGTCTTCGCCTGGGCGTTCCTCTCCTTTTCGGCCGCGTCGTAGAGCTCGCGCAGGTCGTCCTCGGTCTGGCCGAGCCTCTGCAGCGCGCCCATCGGGTCGGTGCCGCCCTGGGTGTCGGCGAACGTGATCGCCTCCTCCTTGAGCTTGGTTCCGATGTTCGTCTGCAGCGAGCCGCGCAGCATGGTGATGCGCGTGACCGCGTCGGCGCCGAAGCTCTGCGCCTCGAGCGCGAGCGTGTCGGCCGACTTGCGCATGATGCGCAGCTCCTCGGCGGTCTTGGTCGCGATGTCGCGCGCCTGCGCCTCCAGCGCGGTGAGGCGGTCGTTGAACTGGCGCTTGTCGAGGTCGTTCTGCAGCGTGATCCCGGCCTTGATGCGCCGGTTGTTGATTTCGGGCGAGATGCGCGTGCCGGTCCACTTCTCCTTGGTGTTGTCGGTCGCGGCCTGCAGCTGCCGCGCGCCGTCGACCGTGTCGACGTCGTACTTCTGCACGCTGACGAGGAGGTCGTCGAGCATCTTCTCGTACGCCGCCGAATTGGCCTTCTCCTCCTGCGTCGTGTTCCTCACGAACATGAAGTAGCCGACGGCGCCGAGCACCATGACGAGGCCGATGATGAGGCCGCGCTTCGTCTGCTTGTCCATGATCTTCGTCGCTTCGGCGCGCAGCTCGGCCTTGCGGTCGACCGGAGCCTCCGGCTCGGGCTTCTTCTTCGGGCCGTGGCGCGACGCGGAGCCGAACGACGCCTTCGAGCCGCTGCCCACCTTCGAGCCCGAGCCGACGGCCGGGGCAGTGTGGTTGTTGGTGGACGCGTGCGTCGGGTCGGGCGCGCGCGCGGCGTCCGAAACACGCGACGGCGCGGAGTGCGGCGGCGCGGCGAAGCGCGGCGGCGCGGCGGCGGCGGGTTTGGCGGCCGGCGCGGCGGCGACGGGTTTGGCGGCCGGTGCGACGGCGGCCTTGGCGGCCGCCGCGGCGACCGGTTTGGGCGCGGGAGCAGGCGCGGGTGGTACGACCGACGGCGAGGGCGCTGCCGCCTTCGCCTTGGCGGCCGCCTTCTCCGCCTGCCGCTTCTCGTAGCAGGGCAGGCAGAGGATCCGCGTGGTGCTCATCGTCGCGGGAAGGCTCTGCGGATCGAACGTCACGCCGCACATTTCGCAGACGGACACGGGGGGCTCCTCGTCGCTCAACGGACTTCGAACGGGTTCACGGGGTGGTGGCGCCGGGCGGCTTCCTGCCCGCCCCCTCGCGGCGCCGCATCTCGAACATCTCGCGGATGCCGACGCCCGGCTTGTTCAGGAGCGCCGGGTGCTGGCGCGAGGTCCGGCGCTGGCGCGCGAGCAGGATGGCCAGGACGACCGCCGCCAGGACGATCCCGCCCAGGACGGCGATCCGCGCCATCCCCTGCGGGCCGCGCGGCGGCGGAGTGTAGACGGTCAGCGAGCGGCCGATCAGGTAGGGCACCTCGCTGTGGACCAGCGGCTGGCCGTCCCTCTTCATCGCCTTGGAATCGAAGCCGACCAGGCGGAAGAAGACCGCGTCGACGTCGACGACGCTGCGCTTCTCGTCTTTGCCCGTGACCGGCGGCTTGGTCACCATGTCGACGACGGTCTTGTTGCTCGCGTCGGCGTCGGTGATGAAGCAGCGCCAGACGTCGGTGACGTGGCCGGCGGGGTTGGCGAGCTTCACCGTCTGGCAGTCGTTCAGGATGCCGCGCACCTTGACGAACTTGCCGCGCGCGAGGGCGGGCTCGTTCACCGCCTTCTGCCACTCGAACCAGTCGGCGGCACGGTCGCGGAAGTCCTCGACGGTCATGCGCGAGACGCCGCGCACCACGTCGAGGTAGGCGCGGCTCTCGTCGAAGTCGGAGCCGTCGCTCACCTTCGCGAGCGCGCCGTCGAACATCGTCGCGAGCCGCTGGCGCCGCTCGTCGGCGGTCTCCTCGACCTTCGGCGTCTCGGGCTTCGTCGGCTCCTGCTTCGGGCTCGGCGCGAGGACGAGGGTGAGGACGATGCAGACGAGGAGGCCGCCGCCGTACCAGATCAGGCGGCGGACCTCGGGCGGCACGCTGCCCGTCGACTTGGGCGGCTGGAGGTAGCCGGGCGCGGGCGGGAGGCCCGCGGCGCGCCGGATCGGCGAAGGCGGCTGCGCCCCGCCGCCGGGCGGCGGATCACGCGTCGGGCCGAACATGGCGATCCGATCCCGGGACGCGCGGCGCCGAGCCGGGCCGCGCGCGCGCGGCGAAGCTCAGCGACCCGTCCCGTACGCGAACTCGATCGAGTCGATCCGCGGCGATGGTCCGCATCGTCGCGCCGGCCGCACGCGGCCAGGATGAACGCTCCCTCGACATCACGGTTCGCCGACGCGAACGCCGCGGATCCCCGCGGGGACCGGGCGCCGCGGCTACTTGCCGGTGCCGAACGCGAATTCGATCTTGTCGATCTGTTCGCGCTTGCAGAGGTTGATGACGTTCACGACCTCTTTCCACGGCACCGGGCCCGCGGCGTCGACCGTGACCGGCGTGTCGGGCTTGCCCGCCTTCTTCCAGTCCTCGTGCGCGTCGCGGATCAGCCGCTGCAGCTCGTCGTCGTCCTTCACCTTGCGCGAGCCGAGCTGGCGCGTGACGGTCTGGCTCTTGTCGTCCCAGAAGAGCGCGATGCGGACCTCCTCGATCACGTCTTTCAGCTGCGAGACGTCTCCGAGCCCCTTGTCCTTCGGCAGCCACGAGTCGAACTTCCCCTCGAGCTGCTTGAACTTGAAGGAGCACATGAAGAAGACGCACAGGCAGAAGATGACGTCGACCATCGGGACGACGTTGATCGCGACGGGGTTCTCGTTGGGGTCCTGGGAGCCTGCCATGGCTGCCTTTCCTGCTCTCGCCCGCGACCGCGCGCGTACGCGCGGCTCGGCGAACCTGCGGGCGAGCGGCCTCGGTCGGCCGCCCGCCCGCGCTCGATCGTCAATTCACTCTTCCGTTTCCGTCCTCGACTCCGCGGCCGGTCACTTGCCCGGCGCCGCGGCCGCGGCGGTGCGCTTGCCGCCGCCCTCCTCGGGCATCGCCGCGCCCACCGCGATCTTGTAGAGGCCGACCCCGCCGCAGTTCTCGATCACGCGCTGGATGAACTGATAGGGCGCGTTCTGGTCCGCCCGGATCATCACCTCGACCTTGGAGAGCTTCACCGCCTTGGGGTCGGTCGGTTGGTTGTCCTCGAGGTCGAGCGCCGCGAGCTCCAGCAGCTCCTGCCGGAGCGTGTCGAGCGTGAAGCGGTTGCCGCCGATCGCGATGGCCCAGTGCTCCATCTTTCGGCAGACCTGGCCTCCCTCGTGCTCGGCGCAGTTGGAGCCGGTGTTCGTGTGCGTGTGATAGATGTTCACGTTCACACGCCGCGTGTTCTCCGTGTTGACCTTCGGCTCTTCCTTGACCTGATCCGCCTTGGGGAGCTCGACATCCTCCAGCTCGCGCTGGCTCATGTCCGCCCCCAGCATGAAGAAGAGCAGGAGGAGGAACATGATGTCGATCATCGGGATCAAGTTGCAGGCGACGTTCTCTTCGACGTCGGGGGACGAGAAGCGCCCGGACATGGTTTCAGCTCCGTGGTTGCGGTCGGACGAACCGGTGCAGCATCAGCGTCCGCTCAGTGCTTCGCCTCTTCCGACGGAGCGAGATGCTTCAGCATGTCGACCGCCTGCAGGTTCACCGACAGGGTCATCTTGGTGACCTTGTTTTTGAAGAAGAAGTAGGCCGTCAGGAAGATGATCGCGATGAACAGGCCCATGGTCGTGTTCACCAGCGACTCGTACACGCCCTTCGCGAGGTCGCCAGGCGTCGGCGCCTTGAGGGTCTCGATGACCTGGAACGACGAGATCATCCCGGTCACGGTGCCGAGCAGCCCGAGCAGCGGGGCGACGTTGCCGAGCAGCGACAGGTACGAGATCCTCGCCTGCACCTTGAAGGCCTCCTCCGCCGCGGCCTGCTCGAGCGAGCCGATCATCAGCTCGTAGCCGGCGTGACGCAGGCGCAGGCCGTCGGCGATCAGGGTCGCCAGATAGCCGCCATTGGCGTCGCACAACTCGATCGACTCGTCGTAGTTGCCCTCGTTCATGAGACCCTCGAGCTCCTCGGCCAGGGCCGTCGGAGCGAGGCGCTCACGCGTGAGCTGCACGCCGTACTGGATGCACAGGGCGGTGCCGATCACCGAGACGCCGACCAGGAGGTAGCCGACGAAGCCGGTCGCCTCGAACAGCTCCATCACCGTCTTCTTGGGCTTGCCGCCCTCGCCTTCCTCCGCCATGGCCGTGGCCGGCAGGGCGAGAATGACGAAGGCGACCCCGACCGCAGACATCCACTTGCGCATCCGTTCCATGTCCGATCCGTCCTTTGCTGGCTTGCCCGGGAGATCTCGCGGGAGATCCGCGCCCGGAACCGGAAACTGGGTTTGTCAGGGCGCGAGAGCCCCGGGTTTGGTCACTTGGCGGGCGATCCGTACAGCCGCTTGCGCTGATTCCTCAGGTCCGCAGCCTTTTGATTGTAGGTCACTTTCTTTTCGGCGTCGATCTGTCCCATCGAGTCGTAGACCTGCGCCGCCGAATCGAGCGCACGCACGTGCTCCCCCGTCGGCTCGCCCTCCAACGGCTGCAGGTAGGTCACGCCGCGCAGGTAGCAGTACAGGGCCAGGGTCAGCTGGTCGGTGTCCCGCTTGTCCCGGCCCGTCTTCGCGAAGAGGTCGCCGATGCCGTTCCAGGCGCCCGCGACGACATAGCGGGGGGCATCGGGCGAGGTAGCAATCTTCCGGTAGCGCTGTTCGGCATCGGCGGCCTGCCCGAGCATCTGCTGCGCCTTGGCGACCCCCAGGCTGGCCACCGCCGCCTGGTCGGGCGCCAGATTCCCCGCCTTCTCCACGGCGGAATACCCGGAGAACGCCCCCTTCCAGTCGTTCTGCGCCTCGAGGATGCGCGCCTTCAGCAGCGCGACCGCCTGGTCGAAGCGCGGGCCCGGATTGGCCGCCTTCGCCTCGTTCGCGGCGGCGTCGAGCGCCTTGCCCGCCTCCGCCGCCTTCCCGCTGGCGAGCTGCGCCTCGACCAGCCCGCGCACGGCCTGGTCGAGGTAGCGCCCGGTCGGGAACGCCTTCAGGAGCTCCTGCCAGCCGGCGACCGAGCCGTCGAGGTCGCCCTTGCGCCCCTTGAGCGAGGCGAGGAAGAAGAGCACCTCCTGCTTGAGGACGGGGCGGAGCTTCTCGTCGCCCTTCAGCTTCTCGAGGCCGGCCAGCGAGTCGTCGAGACCCGCCGAACCGATCTTCTCGACGACCTCGGTGAATTCCACCGAACCGCCGTACTTGAGCCTGGCGACCTTGTCCCACTCGAGCGTCAGCTTGGCGCCCTGCTTCGGCTTGATCTCGAGGCCGGCGTAGCCGGCGGACTGGACGGTGCCGGAGACCTTCTTGCCGTCCTTCTGCTCGAGCTCGTCGCTCTGCGCGCGCGCGCCGGCGGCGAGGGCGAGGGCGAGGAACCCGGCGGCTGCGCCGCGCAGCAGGCGCGACGCGCTCGGGACGTGGTACGGGGATCGGGCCATCGGATTCGGATCCTTCCTTCGGTTGCCTTCCAGGTACTCGGTCACGGGCCGCCGGCGGGCGCGGCGGCTGCGGCGCTCCTCACTGGTCGTCGACGACCTTCCCGGCCAGCTCGCTCTTCATCTTCTTGAAGAGCTCCTGCAGGCCGTACTTGCCCTCGTCGAAGTTCGGCGAGTTGTTCCGCTCGACGTCGCGCAGCGCGAACGACGCGTTCTTGTATTGGCCCTCGTCCACCCAGGCGCGGATCTGCCAGTAGCGCGCGGTCCACCACGTCTCGGACGGCGGTTCCTTGCTGCCCTGGACCTTGGAGTTGCGAACGACCAGGTCGAAGGACTGGTTCGCCCGGGCGAGGCGGTCGGCGTCCTTGGCCGGGAGGCCGACCTTCAGCTCCGAGACGCCGAGCTCGAGGTAGGCGGTGAGGAGCTCGGGCCGCTGCTTCAGCTTCGCCTTGTTCACCTCGCCGGTCGCGACGTCCACGATCGGGTCCTTCTCGAAGATCTTCACGTAGACCTCGCCGGCGCGGTCGAACTTGCCGAGGAACCCGAGCGCGCGCGCCTGGCTGATGCGGGTGATGTCGGACTGCACGAACTCGAGCGACGCGGCGTAGAGGTTGGCGGCCTCCTCGAAGTACTCCGGCGCCGTGATCTTGCCGCCCCATCCGACGAACGACTGCACCTTGTCGGGGATGCCGTTGAAGTGCTGCCCGAACACGAAGAAGCGGTTGCCGATCGACTCGAGCTCGCCGTTGCGCGCCGCCGCCGCGTCCTTGAGCTTGGGCTTCGTGCTGATCGTGTAGTAGCGGAACGCCTTCTTCCACAGCTCGTCGCCGGCCTTCGACTTCGGGTCCTTGGAGAGGAGCTCGTAGCCCTTCGCGTCGCAGGTGCGCGCGAAGGTGCCGGACGCGACCGCGGCCATGTTCGAGGTCGAGTCCTTGACGAGCAGCGACTCGAGCAGCTTCTCCGCCTGGTCGAACTGGCCGATCGAGGAAAACGCCTGGATGCGCAGGCCCCACGCGCGGCCGATCCTGTCGGTGTCGTCCTTGAACTGCTCCTCGACCCCCTCCAGCAGCTTCGGCACGTCGGCCGCCCGGCCGACGCCTTCCATCATGAAGAGGTTGGCGAGCAGCGTCCGGCACTCGAACGCCTGGGTGTCCCAGGTCTGCTTCTGGCCGAGGTCGAGCGTCTTCTCGCTCGCCGCGCGCAGCAGCGTCATGGCCTGCTTCAGCTGCGTCTCGGCGCGCGCGACCATCGCCTTCGCCTCGTCCGCCTGCTTCGCCTTGATCAGCCGCTGCGCCTCCTTCACGAGGCAGCGCGAGCCGTTGAACTGCGCCTCCTCGTAGTTGGGCGTGCCGGCCTGGACCTTCAGGAAGAAGTCGGCCGCCTCGGCGAACTTCTGCTCCGACTCGAGCGTGCGGCCCTGCAGGAGCTGCACCCTCGAGGCGAGCGGGCTGCTCCCGTACTCGTTCGCGAGCTTGTTGCGCCGCTCGTTGATCAGGCCGGCGTAGAAGGGGCGGCGCTCCGTCGCGTTGATCGAGACGTAGGTGTCGATCGCGCGATAGAGAGCCTCGGCCGCGCGCGCCGCCTTCGGCCAGTTCTGCCAGGCGGTGTCGAAGCAGACCGCCGCGGCGGGCAGGTCCTTGGTCTTCCCGTAGATCCCGCCCATGAAGATCAGCGCGTCGGTCGCCGCGTCGACGTCGCCGCCGGCCGCGTCGAGCGCGCGCACGCAGACCTGCACCGCCTGGTCGATGTCGTTCTTCGCGACGAGGGCGTCCGCGATCTTCAGCAGCTGGGCGCTGCCGAGGCTGCGCGTGCGGCCGCCCGCGTCCGTCCCGCCGAGCATCTGCGCGAGCACCTCGCGGCCGCGCGCGCCCCACGGCCCGTTCGGGTCGAGGTCCTGCAGGCGCTGCGCCGTCTCGCCGGCCGACGTCGGGTCGCCCGACTTGAACTCGGCGTCGGCCTGGATCGCCAGGAGCTGCAGTCCGCTCAGCGCCTGGTCGGGCTGCGGCGACTTCGCGTAGTAGTCCTTGATCGTCGCGACCACGTCGGCGGCGCGACCCGCCTCGTTCAGCGCGTTCACCTTCTGCAGCACCGCCCACGACACGACGTCGTCGATCTCGAGCGGGATCTGGTACTTGCCGTCCTTGCCGGCCTCGAACTGCTCGCGCAGCGCGATCCCCATGTCGAAGTCGGCGAGCGCCTGGTCGGCCTCGCCGAGCGCCTTGTCGCACAGCCCGGTGAAGACGTACGCCTCGTAGGTGACGAGCTTGTCCTCGTACTCGAGCACGAGGTCCTGCAGCGTGCGCAGCGTGGTCTTGATGCGCCGCTTGAACTCCGGGTCTTCCTTCGCGAAGAGCTGCGACTGGAAGTACTCGATGCGCGCGATGTTGAACCAGACGCTCGCGCGCTGGTCGCGGACGGTATCGGTCTCCTTCTCGGAGAGGACCGGGTCGGAGAGCCTCTTCTCGAGCGCCTTCTTGCGGGCGCGCAGCACCTCCTCGGCGTGGTTGAAGGCGGCGCGCCCCTCTTCGCGCAGCGTCGCCGACTGCGCCGGGTCGGTCGACTTGTCGAGCGCGGCCGTGAGTGCTTCCCCGAGCGACCGGTAGGCGTCGGGGAGCGAGAGCTCCGCCTCCTCCGCCTCCGGCGACGCCCGGTACTGCGCGATGAACTCCTCCTTCTGCTTCAGGACGGCGGAGATCGCGTCCTTGCGCTGGATCGGGTCAGGCTGCTGGCGGGCGAGGTCGATGGCGAGGTCGAGCGCGACCGAGCGCACCGACGCCTTCTCCTCCGGAGTCGCGTCCTTCCAGGCGTCGAACTTCCGGCAGAACTGGTCGGCGAGGTCGCCGAAGCCCTGCCGCGCGAGCGCGCGCGCGAACGCGGCGTTGTCGCTCCCGAAGATCGGGGAGAGGTCGGGGCCGTCCCCGCCGGGAGCGACGAGCGCGAGAAGTGACAGGACGAGGCTGGACGATGCGCGCGGTGGGATCATCTCGCCCCGATCACCTGTTGTTCTTGTCGCCGCCGGCCGCCTCCGGCTTCGCGTCCTCCGCCTTGGCGGAGCTGGCGCCCTTCTTCATCCGCTTGTTCGCGGCGGCGCCGAACGCGTTCTCGTAGCGGTAATAGACCTCGAGCGTGAGGATGTTGATCGCGGTCGTGTAGATCGGGCCGATCGTGTAGCTCCAGCGGTCGGGCTTGAGGAAGCCGCCGGTCGAGCACTGCTTGTCTTCCTTGCTCTGCAGCGAGAGCAGCGTGTCCTGCATCGCCCGGTTCCACGGCCCCCAGTACTTGTTGGTGCGCTTGGGGCTGTCGGGGCCGTCGAGCTGGTTGAGCGCCAGCGACCCGTAGTACCAGTAGTAGTAGTCGATCAGCGACTTCGTCTTTTCCTTCGGGTCGGCGTCGGCGTTCGGCAGCACCTTCACGATCTGGTCGGCGCTGAGCTTCAGGTAGGGGTCGTCGATGTTCTGCTCGATGAAGACGCGTACGCACATCGCGACCGAGGCCATCGACGGCGCGTGGTACTTGTACTGCGTGTCGTGCTCGCCCTGGATCGGGAGGCCGGCCGAGCCCGCCTCGAGGTATCCGACCAGGCCGTCCTGGCGCGACGCCCACTTCACGAAGTTGAGCGCGCCTTCCTCCGACTCCTTCGGGACCTCGAGGCCGGAGACGTGCGCCGACTTGAGCGCCATCACCATCCAGCCGGTGACCGACGTGTCGGCGTCGTGCAGCTCGCCCTGGAAGTCCTTCTCGTTGGCGTAGTCGGAGCGCTTCTCCTGGATGTCGGCCGGCGTGTCGTAGCGCCAGCCCCACTTGCCCGCGCCCTTCGGGCTGTCCTTCTGCGCGGTGCAGAGGAAGTTGATCGCCTTCTGCGCCGGCTCCTTCCACGCGCGGTTCAACGTGAAGCCGTAGGCCTCGGAGAGCGCGAGCGCCGCGAGCGCCTCGTTGTAGAGGCTGCGGTGGCCGGGGCTGCTGAACGAGCCGTCGGGGTTCTGCCGCGCGACGAGCCACTTCAGGCCCTTGAGCACGACGTCCTTGCCGAGCTCGCTCTTCTTCGCCTTGTAGGTGTCGACGACGTACTGCTTGGCATTGTGGCCGAAGCCGGCGCCGAGGAATGCGAGCAGGGAGAGGCTGGTGAGCCCGACGTCGAACCGGTCGGTGTAGGCGTCGGCCTCGCCGGCGCCCGTCTCCGGCTGGCACGGCTTGTCCGCGGGACAGTGGTCCTTGCACGTCATCGCCGACCACGAGCCATTGTCGTTCTGGTGGCGGACGAGCCAGATGAGGCCGATGCGGATCGCCTCCTCCGTGCCCTGCGTCGGGCCGCCGGGGAGCACGCCCTTGCGCAGCCCGGTGCCGATCTTGCGTCCGGAGAAGGTCGACGGCGTGCCGGTGCCGTGGTGGCCGCCCACGCCGACGCCGATCGCAGTGCCGCCGGTCGGGTCGCTGTTGGGCATGTCCGACATGCTGTTCGGGTCGCCGATCTCCTGCGTGAGGTCGCGCGGCGAAGTGTCGGTCGGCAGGTTCTCGATCTCGTGCGGGACGAGCTCCGCCTCGACGTTCTCGGGGATGGCGGAGCGGTCGATCAGCTCTTCCTTGTTCTCTTCCGGAGTGTCCTCGGGCGGCGTCTCCTTGCGGATCGACGTCTGGATCACGACCGCGTCGTCCTTCTTCTCGGCGTCGTGACCGAGCTTCCAGACCGCGAGGCCGGAGAGGACGACGACGTGCGCCGCGATGGCGATGATCAGCCAGGGAGAGCTCTGGACGAAGCCGCGCAACATCTCGATCGGATTGAAGCCCGCTTCCTTCCGGTGCGAGCCGCGAATCTCGTCGGGCGCTTCCGGTGCGGTCTCGTCCATGGAATCGCTCCCCGCGGGGGTTCCGTCGCTGGCGAAGCGAACGCAAGCGCCGACCGGGCGCACGGCGATGCCGCCGCGCCCCTCCCGGCCGCGACGGCGGGCAGAACGGGGTACTTAAGCAAGGCCGTTGTTGACCAGCAAGGGTGCGAACGCCCCGCGAACACGTGTTCGATCGCTCTAGCGGCTCGCGAACCCTCAGTAACTCCCCTCGTTCGTCGACGCGCGCCTCCGAATCACTGGGTTACTGGATCGGCGCGGCCGACGTATCTCGCGGCGCCCGCGACTCGCGTCTCGCGCCTGTCCGCACGGGAGGCTGTCATGCACGCGTCGGTCGTCGTGCTCGCGTCCGCCCTCGCCGCGCCGCCCCTCCACGACGACCCGCGCGGTCGCGAACCGCAACGGCGCAACGCGCGCCCCGGGATCGTGCGCGTCGTCCGGCAGCACGCGGACGGCGCGACCTCGGGAGAAGCCCCGCCCGGAATGGTCCCGATCCCCGCCGGCTCCTTCCGCATGGGCGTCGCCATGCACGACGCGCTCGCGCTCGCGGCCGGCGACAACGCGCGCTGGGCCGACGACATCGTCGCGATGGCGCCCGCGCACCTCGAGCTGCTCGACGCCTTCTTCCTCGACCGCTTCGAGGTGACGAACGACCAGTACGCGCGCTGGCTCGCGGACAGCGGTCGCGAGCCGTCGGAGTTCCAGCGCGACATCTGGCGCCCCGAGCTCGACAAGGCGGCGGCGCGCAAGGTCGCGACGCACCCGACCGACGAGGGGCCGCGGCCGGTGCGCGCGATCACCTACGAAGTGGCGCGCGACTGCGCGCGCTGGCTCGGCAAGAGGATCCCGACCGAGGCCGAGTGGGAGTACGCGGCGCGGCGCGGCCGCCCGGAGCAGTCCTTCTATCCGTGGGGCGAGGGGTGGTCGGCGTGGAACTCCGGACGCTGCGCCGGCTTCGACGCGAGCACGCGCGTCCTCGGTCCGCCGCGCACCTCGGTCGGCGGCTCCTTCAAGGACGATGCGACGGTCGATGGCGTCTTCGACGTCTGCGGCAACGTCTCCGAATGGACTGCGTCGCCGTTCCGCGCCTATCCAGGATTCGTGCCGCAGACCATCCAGGACCGCTTCGGCAAGCGCGTCACGAAGACCGAGTTCGGCAGCGAGCTGCTCGCCGTGCGCGGCGGCTGCATGCTCGGCAACGGCGTCTCGAACAACCTCGTCTGGCGCTGCGGCCAGGCGCCCGATTCGGCGGCCGAGGCGATCGGCTTCCGATGCGCCGTGTCGTTCGTGCCCGGCCTCGACGCGCTGCGCGAGGCGGTCGACCGGCTCGCGCCGACGTCGAGCAAGCTGCGCGACTCGATCGACCTCGGCACGAACTCGCTCGCCGCGCAGGTGATCTACACGGGCGACGAGCGCAGCGGCCTCGCCGACGCCGCGAAGTCGATCGCGTTCGCGCGCGTGAAGGTGCTGATCGGCCTGCTCGAGGACCTGCGCATCCGCTCGCGCGACCGGCCCGCCGCGGTCGGCGTGCTCGTGCTCTCGCAGCCGTCGCTCGACCCGCCGCTCTCGCCCGGCCCCTACCTCGTGAGCTTCAAGGGGCGCGGCTTCACGGCGGAGCAGGAGGCCGAGCTCGCCCGGCTCAAGCGCCACCGCAACCCCGCGCAGGGCAGCGGGCGCACCGACGTGAGCGCCGAGGACGAGAAGCCGCGCGGCCTCCTCTCGATCCCCGCGACCGTCGACGCCCTCGTCTTCAGCAATCGGCGCGGCGAGTTCTGCGGCTGGACGCCGGCCAATCTGACCGAGGAGGGGGCCCTCTTCGCGTCGCGCCTCGCGGTCGAGCACGCCGAGGGCGACCGGGTGACCGTCACCTTCGGCATCAAGACGGGTAACCGGACCAAGCAGCCGCAGTTCGCGCCGTCGTTCCAATTCCCGAGCGGGACGTTCGAGCCGACGGCGAGGTAGGCCGCGACGAGACGAGACAAGATCCCTCCGGCTGACGACGGCCGGACTTTCAGAGCGCGAGCGGGGTGCGGCGTGTGTGCGCCGCTCCCCGCTCGTTGTTTCGCCGGATCATCCCAGCGCGGCGCGCGCCTGCTCGAGCTTCGCCGATTCGTCCTTCAGCCGCGCGAGCCGCTCGCGCTCGCTCGCGACGACCTCGGCCGGAGCGCCCTTGACGAAGCCGTCGTTGCCGAGCCTCTTCTCGAGCGACCCGATCTGCGCCGCGAGCTTCTCGATCTTCGTCGCGAGGTCCTTCTTGCGTGCGTCCTTGTCGATCAGCCCGCCGAGCGGCAGGTAGAGCTCCGCCGATCCGAACGGCGCCATCGGCACGACGTCGGCGTCCGCTTCAGGCGGTCGCGCCTCCTTCGTCGAGAAGCCGCCGAGCGTCGCGCGGGCGAGCCGTTCGAACCACGGCTTCGCCTCGTCGAGCACGGCCACCAGCTTCGCGTCGGGCAGCCGCACGTGTGCCTTCACGGCGGCGCGCTCCTCCACGCCGTTCTTGGAACGGAGATTCCGCAGCGCGCTCGTCAGCGCCTGCAGCGCGTCCATCGCGACCACCGCGTCGACCGCGCCGGCAGAAAACTTCTCAGGTAGCCCCGCGGTCGTCGGCCACGGTGCGACGATCAGGTCGGGGGCGTCCGTCGGAAGGAAGCCGGCGCTCTTCAGGTGGCCCCACAGCGCCTCGGTCACGAAGGGCGTCATCGGGTGGAGCAGGTGGAGCGCGCGCTCGATCACGGTCACGGCGATCTTCGACGCCATGCGGCGCGACGCCGCGTCCTCGTTCGGCTCGAGCCGGACCTTGGCGATCTCCAGGTACCAGTCACAGAAGTCGTTCCAGAGGAAGCGGCGAAGTGCATGGCTCGCCTCGTGGAAGCGGCAGTTCGGGAGCGCGTCGCTCACCGTTGCGACCGTCTCGCGCAGGCGCGCCAGGATCCAGCGGTCCTCGAGGCGCGTCGCCTTCGCGAGGTCGACGTCGGCGTACGCCTCGGCCGGCACCTTCTGCAGGACGAAGCGCGTCGCGTTCCAGAACTTGTTGACGAAGTTGCGCGCCTCCTCGACGCGCTGCTCGCTGAAGCGGATGTCCTGCCCTTCCACCGTGAGCAGCATCAGGCTGATGCGCATCGCGTCGGCGCCGAACTTGTCGATCATGTCGACCGGGTCGATGCCGTTGCCGAGCGACTTGCTCATGCGGCGGCCCTGCGCGTCGAGCACGGTCGCGTTGAGGTAGCAGACCGTGAACGGGCAGCGCGCGTCGCCGTCGAGGCCGTCGCCGAACTCGTACCCCGCCATCACCATGCGCGCGACCCAGAGGTAGATGATCTCGCGCGCGGTCGAGAGGAACTGCGTCGGGTAGTAGCGCTTGAGGTCGTCGGTCTGCTTCGGCCAGCCGAGCGTCGCGAGCGGCCAGAGCCAGCTCGACGCCCACGTGTCGAGCACGTCGGGGTCCTGGCGCGTGATCGGCTTGCCGGTCTTCGGGTGCTTTTCGCCGACCTTGAGCTCGGTCGCCGACGCGATGCCGACGCCGTCCTCGTCGTACCAGACCGGGACGCGGTGGCCCCACCAGAGCTGGCGGCTGATGCACCAGTCGCGGACGTTCTCGAGCCAGTCGAGATAGACCTTGGTCCAGCGCTCCGGCACGAAGCGCAGCGCCGTTCCCTTCACCGCCGCGATCGCCGGCTTCGCGAGCGGCTCCATCTTCACGAACCACTGCTCGCTGATGCGCGGCTCGATCACGGTGCCGGAGCGGTCGCTGATCGCGACCGAGTGCTCGTGGTCGGCGATCTTGTCGAGGAGGCCGCGCGCTTCGAGGTCGGCGACGACGCGCTTGCGCGCCTCCTCGCGCGAGAGACCGGCGTAGGGCCCGCCCGCCTCGTTCACCTGACCGGCGTCGGTGAAGATCGAGACGATCGGCAGCTTGAAGCGCTGGCCGCGCGCGTAGTCGTTGGGGTCGTGGCCGGGCGTGACCTTGACCGCGCCCGTGCCGAAGTCCTTCTCGACCGTCTCGTCGCCGATCACCGGGATCGGGCGGTCGAGCAGCGGCAGGACCACGTTCTTCCCGATCAGCGCCCTCCAGCGCGGATCGTCGGGGTTCACCGCCACGCCGGTGTCGCCGAGCAGCGTCTCGGGCCGCGTCGTCGCCACCGTCACGAACTCGCCCGGCTTCCCCTCCACCGGGTACTTGATGTGCCAGAGCTTCGACTTGCGCGTCTCGTGCAGGATCTCGTCGTCGCCGACGGCCGTCTGCAGCTTGCAGTCCCAGTTGACGAGACGCGGGCCGCGGTAGATCAGCCCCTTCTCCCAAAGCCGCGTGAACGCCACGCGCACGGCCGTCGAGAGGTCCTCGTCCATGGTGAAGCGCGTGCGCGTGAAGTCGCACGAGCAGCCCATGCGCTTCAGCTGCTCGAGGATGCGGTCGCCGTACTTCTCCTTCCACGCCCAGACCTCGGCCAGGAACTTCTCGCGGCCGAGCTGCTCGCGCGTGATCCCCTGCTCCTTGAAGAGCTTCTTCTCGATCACCGCCTGCGTGGCGATGCCGGCGTGGTCGGTGCCCGGCACCCACAGCGTCTCGCGCCCGCTCTTGCGATGGAAGCGGACCATCACGTCCTGCACGGTGTTGTTGAGCGCGTGGCCCATGTGCAGGGCGCCGGTGACGTTCGGCGGCGGGATCATCACGACGAAGCGGTCGGTCGCGGCGCCGTCCGGTCCGGTGGCACCGCGCCGGGGCTGGAACGCGCCCGAGCCCTCCCAGCGGCGGAAGAGCTCCGGCTCGGCCTCGGCCGGCGTGAAGCGGTTGGGGATGTCGAAGGGCATCCGGTCGACGCTACCAGCTACGCCGACGCGGTGCGCAAGCCCGGCTTGCGGAAGAGGGCGAGCAGCTCGCCCGCGTTCGCGAGCTGGAGGTCGGCCGCGCTCGCGCCCTCCTCGTCGAACTTCCGCGCGCGCAGCCCCTCGATCCCGCCGCCGAAGAGCGCGAACGGGACGCGCCGAGGCGCCCGGCGCTGCGGTTCGGCCGAGGTCGCGTGGTCCGACGCGACGAGCAGGCGCCGGTCGTCGGCGTCGGCCTCGACCCACGCGAGGAGCGGCGCGAGCAGCTCGAAGTCGATGCGCTCGATCGCCGCGACCTTGCGGCGCGCGTCGCCCGAGCGCGACGCCTCGTTGACCGCCGCCGCATGGACCGCGACGAAGGCATGCGTCGCCGCCAGCTCGAGCGCCGTCGCCGCCTTCTTCGCGAGGTCGGTCTGCTCGTCGGCGGTGGTGCCGGCGAGACGCGGGCACTCCATCCCGAGCTCGAGCGCGAGCCCGCGCACGAGCGGCGCCGCCGCGACCATCGCCGCCGGCCCGCCGAACGCGTCGCCGAGGCGCGGGATCGCGCGCCGCCGCCCCTCGCCCCACAGCCAGACGGCGTCGGCCGGGTTCTCGCCCAGATCGACGCGCACGCGGTTCACCTCGTTGCCAGGCAGCAGGCGCGCCGCCTCCTCGACGAACTTCGCGAGCGGCGCGGCGTCGCGTCCGGTCGGGAGGTGGTCGCGCAGCGGCCGGCCGAGCACCTCCTGCGGCGGGACGGTCGCGACCTCGAGCTGCGCCCCCGGGTCGACCACCGCGAGATGGCGGTAGCCGGCGCCCGCATGCAAGACCAGCGGGAACGTGCCGAGGTCGATCTTGCGCAGCGCCGCGAGCAGCAGCGACGCCTCCGGGTCGGAGACGTGGCCGGCGCGCGTGTCGGCGACCGTGCCGTCGAAGATCGAGAGGAAGTTGAGGCGGAACGCCAGCGCGTCGGCGCCGAGCGCGACGCCGAGCCCGGTCGCCTCGAGCGGCCCCCGCCTCAGCTCGAGCGCGCGTGCATCGAGGCCGAGCAGCGCCGGGAGGCCGATGATCGAGCCGGAGCTCCCGCCCTCGTCGAGGTCGACGGTGCCGAGCCGGCCGCGCGACGCGAGGCGGTCGAGCGCGGGGTGGTTCGCGCAGGCGAGCGGCGTGCGGCCGCCGAGGGAGGAGAGCGGTGCGTCGGCGAGACCCGGAAGCACCAGCATGATTCGACGCACGGCCGCCTCCCCCCGGATTCGTGACCGGCACCGATCATAGACGCCGCTCAGCGCAGCTCCGCGAGCGCGAGCGCGAGAGGCCGCGGCGCCGGCAGCCCGAGCGCGGCGAGCCGCTCGCAGCGCAGCGACACGTCGCGCGGCCGTGGATGGCCCGCCTCCGACTGCGACGCGGCGGCGAAGCGCAGCGCCGCCGGACCGGTGTCGCGGCCGAACGCCGCCGCGATCCGCCGCCCGAGCTCGAGGCGGTCGACGCGATCGGGGCCGGCGACGTGGACGAGTCCGACAGCGCGGGCGCGCGCGGCGGCGTCGACGACGCGCGCCAGGTCGGGGGCCGAGACGGGCGTGCGCCATTCATCATGGAAGAGACGCACCGTCGCCCCCTCCGGCGCCGCGCGGATCGAATCGACCGCGCCGCTGCGGCCGTCGGGCGCGCGCCCGAGCACGAGCGCGGTGCGGACGATCAGCGCCTCGCCGCCCGCCGCGCGCACCGCCTCCTCCGCGTCGAGCTTGGTGCGGCCGTAGACATTGACCGGCCGCGGCGCGTCCTCCTCGCCGTAGCGAGTCCCCTCCGGCGGGTCGCCGGCGAAGACCTGGTCGGACGAGACGAAGAGGAGCCACGCACCGCAGTGCGCGGCCGCGTGCGCGAGCTCGCGCGTCGCGTCGACGTTGACGCGGCGCGCGCGCGCCGGATCGGCCTCGCACGCCGAAAGCGAGGAGAGCGCCGCCGCGTGCACGACGAGCTGCGGCTCGGCCGCGGCGACCAGGCGCGCCGCCGCGCCCGCCTCCTCGAGGTCGCACGCGATCTTGCGGTCCCCCCGCTTCAGCGGCGGCGGCGCGGCGCGCCGCACCACCGCGACGACGCGGAAGCGCTCGAAGGCGTGGCGCGCGAGCGCGGCGCCCAAGAGGCCGCTCGCGCCGGTCAGCAGCAGCGTCGGATGTGCGCCCAATGTCCCGGTCCGAAGGGGGCGCGACGATACAATCCGCGCCCCATGTCGACTGCCGCGACACGTGAGGCGCGCATCGGCGCAGTGCAGGTCGGCGCGAACCGTCCCCTCGCGCTGCTCGCCGGTCCATGCGTGGTCGAGGGCGACGCGATCACGCGCCGCATCGCCGAGCGCGTCGTCGGTGAAGCCCGCCGATGCGGGCTGCCGATCGTCTTCAAGGCGTCGTTCGACAAGGCCAACCGCACGTCGATCGGTTCGTTCCGCGGAGTCGGCGCCGACGAGGCGCTGAAGATCCTCGCCCGCATCCGCAACGACCTCGGCGTCCCGGTCGTGACCGACGTCCACCTCCCCGAGCAGGCGGCGCCGGCGGCCGAGGCGGTCGATCTGCTGCAGATCCCCGCCTTCCTCTGCCGCCAGACCGACCTGCTGCTCGCGGTCGCGAAGACCGGGCGCGGCGTCAACGTAAAGAAAGGGCAGTGGCTCTCCCCCGAGGAGATGAAGCACGTCGTCGCCAAGCTGCGATCCGGCGGGGCCAAGGAGATCGTCGTCACCGAGCGCGGCACCTTCTTCGGGTACCACCGGCTGGTGAACGACATGACCGCCATCCCGCTCATGCAGGCGCTCGGCGTCCCGGTCGTCTTCGACTGCACCCACTCGGTGCAGCGGCCCGGCGGCGGCGACGGGAAGTCGGACGGCGACCGGCGACTTGCACCTGGGCTCGCAAGGGCGGCCGTCGCGGCCGGCGCCGACCTCGTCTTCATGGAGGTGCACGAGGACCCCGACCGCGCGCAGTCGGACGGGCCCAACTCGCTGCGGCTCGAGACGCTGCCGCGCCTCTTCGCCGCGCTGAAGCGGCTGCGCGAGCAGGCGCTCGCCGACCCGCCTTTCGCGGACCTCCACGCGGACGGCGGCCCGAGCCGGTAGATCTCCGTGGCGGACGAACCGCTCGGGCGCGTCCCGCTGCAGGAGCTGGTCGGGCGGCAGCTCGGCGACTACTCGCTGAAGCGCATCCTCGGCCACGGCTCGATGGGCGTCGTCTTCGAGGCCGTGCACGCGAAGCTCGGCCGGAGAGTCGCGCTCAAGGTCCTGCCGCCGGGGCTCGGCGCGACGGAGAAGGCGATCCAGCGCTTCCTGCGCGAGGCGCAGGCGGTCGCGCAGCTCTCGCACGAGAACATCGTCCCGATCTACGAGATCGGCAACGACGGCGCGACGCACTTCTACGCCATGCAGTTCCTCGACGGCGAGCCGCTCGACGTGGTGATCAAGCGCGGGCCGATCGACCCGCGCGAGGCGTCGCAGCTCGCCTGCACGGCGGCGCGCGCGATCCACTTCGCCCACCAGCGCGGGATCATCCACCGCGACGTGAAGCCGGCGAACATGATCCGCCTGCGCGAGAGCGAACGCGGCGATTCGGCCGACGGCGCGGCGAGCGGCAAGGTGGTGCTCACCGACTTCGGGCTGGCGCGGCCGGAGCAGGGCGAATCGATCACCGACTCCGGCGCGATGGTCGGCACGCCGCTCTACATGAGCCCCGAGCAGGTGCGCGCCAAGAAGGGCGAGATCGACCGGCGCACCGACGTCTACTCGCTCGGCGCGACGCTCTACGAGATGGTCGCCGGCCGGCCGCCGTTCTCGGGCGAGTCGACGCAGGAGATCCTGCAGCGCATCCTCGACGAGGAGCCGCGCCCGCCGCGCGCGCTCGCGACGCATCTCCACGAGGACCTCGAGGTCGTGATCCTGAAGGCGCTCGAAAAGGAGCCGAAGCGCCGCTACGCGTCGGCGCTCGAGATGGCGCAGGACCTCGAGCGCTACCTCGAGGGCGAGCCGATCCTCGCCAGCCGGACGACGTTCATCGGGCGCGGCTGGCGGCGCGTGCGCAAGCAGAAGACGATCGCGATCCTGTCGCTCGTCGTCGCGGTGATCTCGCTCTCCTTCGCGATCCTGATGAAGTCGAGCCTCAGCGCGACCGCGCTGCGCGAGTTCAAGAACGCGCGCGACCGCGGCGACGCCGCGTTCGGCGAGGGCAACAACCTCGCAGCGCTGGCCGGCTACGAGGAGGCGCTCGCCAAGCGCGACGACGACGACGCCCGCCTCGGTCGCGCGCGGGCCCTCTGCGCGCTCGCCAAGAACTGGGAGCTGCGCATCGAGAACGGCGAGAAGGACGTGCTGCCGCAGATCGCGAAGTCGCTCGGCGCGACCGACGTCGATGCGGTCTACGCCCGGGCCCGAAAGGACGTCGACCTCGTCGCGCAGCACCGGCCCGACGACGCACTTGCGCTCTTCTACGCCGGCTTCCTGCGTTGGCGCTCGAAGGATCCGATCGAGCGCAAGGCCGGTGTCGACCTCCTGCTCGAGGCCGGGACGAAGAGCGAGAGGGACTGGCGCACGCAGCTCGAATTCGCGAGCTTCCGATTCGGCCTCTCCGTCAACCCGAAGTTCGCGGCCGACATGCGCAGCGAATTGCTGCAGCAGGCGCTCTCCAACGTGAGCGACGCGCTCAAGGTGATGCGGCCGCTGGTCGAGCCGGGCACGCCGCTTCCCTCGCCGCTCTTCCTGAAGGAGATGGCGCGCGCGTACCGCATGCGCGCCGACGTCTACAAATTGCTCTACGAATCGGGGGGCGACGCGGGCGCGTACGTCGACCTGTGCCTCGCCGACGCCAAGAAGGCCGTTTCGTACGACGAACGCGACGATCGCGCGAAACAGCTGATCTTGTGGGCGCAGCAGCGGCTCGCCGACATCGAACACGCGCGCAGCCAGCCGGCCTCCGCGCCCACCGCCGACGCGGCCGCGACCAGCGAGGCGGCGTCGAACCTCTCGAGGATCTTCGGCACGCGCGAGACGAGCGCGGGCAGCGAGTTCTTCGCGAAGATGCTGCAGAAGGGCGGCGAGCTTCTCGCGAGCGGCTGGCAGCAGACCGACGACTTCCGCACAGGGGTCATGGACAGCTTCGTGAACCCCTATTTCGGCGCCGGCACCGTCCCCGTCCCCGACGCGCAGCGCACCGAGGCGGCGCGCCTCGCCAACGAGGCGCGCGACGAGATCATGCGGGCGCTCGACGGCGGCGGCCTCGACGACGCGGTGCGCCGGAGCGCGCGCGACAAGCTGCGCGCGGCGGTCGCCAAGAACCCGCGCAGCCCACAGTTCTTCTACGAGCTCGCGGTCGTCGAACAGGACCTGAAGGACCAAGACGACCTCGAGGCGGCGCGCACGCACCTCCTCGAGGCGACCAAGCTCTCGAAGAGCAACCCGCTCTTCTTCCACCAACTCGCGCTCGTGTGCGAGCAGCTCGGGTTGACGGGCGAGGCGCTCGCCCACGAGCGGCGCACCTTCGACCTCGCGCCGGGCAACCCCGACTACGTCGCCACGTACGCGGCGCTCGCGGTGGCCGCGGCGCGCGCCGCCACGCCCGAGACGCGCGCGGCGCTCGTCAAGGAGGCGCGCAAGGCCGCGGCGGCGCTCGAGTCGATCGCGCCGCAACACGATTCGCTCGCCCCGCTGAAGAAGGCGCTCGACGAGCTCGAGGGCCGCGCAAGCCCGGCGGGCGGCTGAGGTGGCGCGCGCGCCGCGGCGGCGGGGAGCGGGGCGGACGGGGGCGGCGGCGCTCGCGCTCGCGATGGCGGCGTGCGCCGGCGAGAGGGTGCGCGCGCCCGAGGTCGAGGCGGTCCGCCCGCCGCCGTTCGAGGTCGCGTACGACGGCACGGCCCAGTTCGAGGGCGACTACGAGAAGCTCGGCGAGCGGAGAGCGGTCGCGACCAAGCTGCGCGCGCTCGCGAGCGGCGGCGACCGGCTCCTGCTCGAGCAGCGCACCTGGATCGACGGCGGCGACGCGCCGCCGCGCGTCGAGACGACGCTCGTGCGCGGCGAGCGAGTCTGGCGGCGCATGGACGAGGCGGGCGGCGCCGCTGGCTTCGTCGAGCTCTCCGGCATGGCGGCGGCCGACGCGCGCCGCTTCGCCGAGCTGCCGTGGCGCGCGCGCGCCCCCCTCGCCGGCGGCAGCGGGGAGAGCGACTTCCAGAGCGAGCAGTGGCGCGCCCATCCGCGCCTCGGCGACGTGCTCGAGAAGGCGCGCTGCTCCGGCGTGAAGCTGGTCGACGGGCGGCCGGTCGCGAGCGCGATCTCCTTCGATCGGTTCGGCGACTTCGACGCGCAGAGCGCCGAGCTCGCGCTCGCGAAGGCGGGGACGGCGCTGGAGGCGGCGCGCGAGCTCGAGCTGCCGCCCGCGTCCGCGCCGGCGCACTCGCCGCCGGCCGCGCTCGCTTCGCTCGCGCCCGGCGTCTTCGTCGTCGAGGATCCGGCCTGCCCGGTCCGCTCGCTCGCCGTCGAGTTCGCCGACCATCTCCTCGTCCTCGAGGCGCCCGCCTCGAGCGCGACCGGCGAGCGGATCGTCGACGCGCTGGCGGCCGCGCTTCCCGGCAAGCCGATCCGCGCGATCCTCTTCTCCCACCACCACCCGCGCTTCTGCGGCGGGCTGCGGCCGTTCATCGCGGAGGGCGCGGCGATCGTGACGACGCCGCTCGACGCGCCGTTCGTCGAGGCGGCGGTGATGCGGCCGTTCACGCTCGCGCCCGACCGCCTCGCGCGCCGCGGAGGTCGGCTGCGCATCGAGACGTTCGACCGGGGCCGCCGCTTCGCCGACGCGGGGCAGGAGCTCCTTGTGCTCGACCTCGGTGCCGCGTCGCGCCACAGCGACGACTACGTCGTCTTCTGGCTGCCGCGCGCGCGGATCCTCTTCGTGGGCGACCTCGCCTGGAGCGGCTTCGAGGGCGGCGCGCCGCGCGTCGGGCCGTCAGGCCGCGCGCTCGCGGACTTCGTCGCGGAGAGGAAGCTCGACGTCGCCACGCTGGTGCAGGCGCTGCGTGTCGTCGGCGGGCCGGCCGAGATGCCGTGGGCCGACTGGCTGCGCGCCGTTCCGCCGGCCGCGCCCGCCGCGCCGTCCGCCCCTGGCGACCGTCCCGCTCAGAACCGGTAGTAGGCGCCGAACCAGAAGCCCGAGACGTCGCCCGTGTTGCGGCCGTCGAGCGTGTCCTTCCAGCCGGCCGTGACGCCCCACTGCTCGTTCACGTTGAAGATCACGCTCACGCCCCAGCGCTTGTACTCCTCCTCCACGCCGGGCTCCTGCACGATCGGGAAGGGCGTGGTCGAGAGGTCGCGGCTCCCGAGGCTGCTGACGTAGCTGAAGAAGGGCGTGATCGTCGCGTAGCGCGTGCAGGGGATCCCGAGCGTCAGGTTGAGCGGCACCTCGTTGGCCGGGCTCTCCGTGCGGTAGTCGTAGCCCGATTCGGCGGCGATCCAGATGCCCCAGTCGGTCGTGTACTGCAGGATCGCGCGGCCGCGGTAGTCGATCTGTCCGTCGCCGATCCCGGTGATCGCGTTCGACTCGTAGTGGGTCATCGGGATCTTGGCGGCCGGCGCGAAGAAGAGCGAGAAGCGGCCCGGCCCGAGCTGCGACTCGTTGAGCTGGTACTTGAAGCCGATGGTCGCGTCCTGGAGCTGCTTCTCGTCCCGATTGCTGGTGGTCGCGATGCCGTCGCTCTCGGCGTCGACGTAGGTCGCGTTCAACACCAGGTCGGTGCGGCTGTCGACGCCGTAGGCGAGCCAGAGGTTCGCCGTCTCGTGCGTCACCTTGCCGACGTTCGGGTCGGAGGTCTTGGTCGTGCCGACCCAGAAGTCGCGAAACGACTCGGAGCCGTAGGAGAAGGCGACGTCGGTGCGCCCCGTCCCGCGCAGGAAGCCGGTGTCGCCCTGGGCGGGCGCGCGCGGCGCGGCGGCCAGCACGGCGGCGGCGAACGACGCGGTACGGAGAATTCCGAGGATCCGGTGCATGTCGGTCTTCCCTCGCGAAACTCGACGGCCGACCTGCGCGCCGTCGGTGCGGCGAGCGGGGCGCGCAGGGTACCGTCCGGCTCGAACGGGGTTGGAGCGCATTTCCGGCGCGGGCAGGAACTCGACAAGAGGCCTCGCAGAACCGAATCTTTGCCTCCCTTTTTGAGCCAGGGACCGATTCCATGCTGAAGGTCTTCATCCCGAAGGAGAGCGAGCCCGGCGAGACGCGCGTGGCCGCCACTCCCGAATCGGTGAAGAAGCTGGCGGCGGCGAAGCTCGCCGTGTCGATCGAGGCGGGCGCGGGCGAGCGCGCCACCTTCTCCGACGCCGCCTACGCGGCGGCCGGCGCGCAGATCGAGGCCGACCGTGCACGCGGTCTCGCCGACGCCGGGCTCGTGCTGAGACTGCATCCGCCGCGCGACGACTCCGAGCTGCCGGCCGCCGGCGCGGCGCTCGTCTCGTTCGTCTACCCCCACCAACGCATCGACCTGGTGCGCCGCATGGCGGAGCGGCGGCTCACCGTCTTCGCCATGGAACTGATCCCGCGCATCTCGCGCGCGCAGCCCATGGACGCGCTCTCTTCGCAGGCGAACATCGCCGGGTACAAGGCGGTGGTCATGGCGGCCGATCGGCTGGGGAAGCTGTTCCCGATGCTGATGACGGCGGCGGGCACGCTCAAGCCGGCGCGAGTCGTGATCCTCGGGGCGGGCGTGGCCGGACTGCAGGCGGTCGCGACGGCGCGGCGGCTCGGCGCGCTGGTCGAGGTCTCCGACATCCGGCCGGCCGTGAAGGAGCAGGTCGAGTCGCTCGGCGCGAAGTTCATCGACGTCCCGGTGCAGGAGAACGCGCAGGACCAGGGCGGCTACGCCAAGGAGGCGTCCGCCGAGTTCAAGCGCGCGCAGGAGGAGGCGCTCGCCAGGCGCGTCGCCGACGCCGACGTCGTGATCTGCACGGCGCTCGTCCCGGGCCGCCCGGCGCCCAAGCTTCTGCCCGCCTCGATGGTCGAGCGGATGCGCGCCGGCTCGGTGGTCGTCGACCTCGCCGCCGACCAGGGCGGCAACTGCGAGCTGACGCAGCCCGGCGCGACGGTGAACGTGCGCGGCGTGCAGATCGTCGGCCTGCGCAACGTGGCGTCGCTCGTGCCGGTGCACGCGAGCGACGTCTACGCCAAGAACCTGCTCGCCTTCCTCAAGATCGTCACGCTCGAAGGCGCGCTCAACGTCGACCTCGCCGACGAGATCGTCGCGGGCAGCCTCGTCACCCGCAACGGCCAGATCGTCCACGCGCCCACCGCGGCGCTGCTCGCGCCGGTCGCCGCGAAGTGATCGCGCGCGCGCCGCCGCCGGAGTACCCCGCCCCCATGCCGCGTCGATCCCCCCGCCTCCCCGTCGCGCCGCGGCGTGCGCTCGCGACCGCGCCCGGGCTGCTCGCCGCCTTCCTCGTCGTCTCCCTCGCCGCCGCTCCCGACGCCATCGCCGCGAGCGCGGAGAAGGCGGCCGAGCCCGCCGCGACGCCCGACTACTGGTCGCTCGTCTTCGTCTTCGTGCTCTCGACGTTCATCGGCATCGGCGCGATCGCCCGCGTCTCGCGCCTGCTGCACACGCCGCTCATGTCGCTCACCAACGCGATCTCCGCGATCGCCGTGGTCGGCTCGATCCTGGTCACCGGCGGCGACCACCCCACCTCGATCCGGGTGCTCGGCGCGATCGCGCTGTTCGCGTCGATGACCAACATCGTCAGCGGCTTCATGATCACCGACCGCATGCTGAAGATGTTCAAGCGGCCCGACGTCCCTGCGAAGCAGGACGGGGCGAAGCCGTGATGCCCGCCCTGATCCAGCTCGCGTACGTCGCCGCGACCGTGCTCTTCGTCTTCTCGCTCTACTGGATGAACGACCCCAAGAGCGCGCGGCGCGGCGTGACCGCCGGCGTGCTCGCCATGGTGCTCGCGATCCTGGCGACCTGGGTCCAGTCCGAGGTGACGCACCACGGGTGGATCGTGGCCGCGCTCGTCGCCGGCTTCGTGGTCGGCGTCCCGCTCTCGCGCGTGCCGATCACGGCAGTGCCGCAGCGGACCGCGCTGTCGCACGCCTTCGGCGGGCTCGCCGCCGGGCTGGTCGGCGTCGCCAAGTACTACGTCTGGGTCGGCGAGGGGGGCGCCGCGGCGACGCCGTTCCGCATGGGCGCGATCGTGGTCGAGGTGATCCTCGGCTTCCTCACCTTCACCGGCAGCCTGATGGCCGCCGGCAAGCTGCAGGGTGTCCGCTGGATCCCGCAGCGGCCGGTGACCTACAAGTTCCAGAACGTCTCGAACGTCGGGCTGATGGTGCTCGCCGTCGCGCTCGGCGTGGTCGTCGTGGCCGACCCGACCGGCGGGCTCTCGGCGGTCTGCTTCCCGCTGATCGTCGCGCTCGCGCTCGCGTTCGGCGTGCTGCTGATCATCCCGATCGGCGGCGCCGACATGCCGACCGTGATCTCGATCCTGAACGCGTACGCGGGGCTCTCCGCCGTCGCGATGGGGTTCGTGCTCGACAACAAGCTGTTGATCACGGCGGGCGCGCTCGACGGCTCGAGCGGCCTGATCCTCTCGATCATCATGTGCCGCGCGATGAACCGCTCGTTCACCAACGTGCTGTTCGGCGCGTTCGGGCAGGTGACCCCCGAGGCGTCGGCCAACGAGCAGGGCGTCTACAAGTCCGAGACGGTCGAGGGTGCGGCGCAGGTACTCGAGCAGGCGCAGAACGTCGTGATCATCCCGGGCTACGGGATGGCGGTCGCGCAGGCGCAGCACCGCGTCCGCGAGCTGCGCGACCAGCTGGTGAAGCGCGGCATCTCGGTCAAGTTCGCGGTCCACCCGGTCGCCGGCCGCATGCCGGGCCACATGAACGTGCTGCTCGCCGAGGCCGACGTCCCCTACAGCGACCTGATCGAGATGGACGAGATCAACCCCGACATGCCGCAGTGCGACGTCGCGCTCGTGATCGGCGCGAACGACGTCGTGAACCCCGCCGCGCGCACCAACAAGTCCAGCCCCATCTACGGCATGCCGATCATCGACGCCGACAAGGCGAAGACCGTCTTCGCGATCAAGCGCAGCAAGAACCCCGGCTTCGCCGGCATCGACAACGCGCTCTATTTCCTGGATCGGACCTACATGCTCTTCGGCGACGCGAAGGGCGTGGTGGGCGAGCTCGTGAAGGAGCTGTCGGGGGCGAACGGCAGGCACTGACGGGGTGGCCGGCCGGGCCGGGCGCACGCGGGCGCGGACCCATTGACGTTGCGCGGCGGAGCCACGAGACTCCGCGGCCATGTCGAACAGCACCGACCTCCCCGTCCGGTCGGACCTCCTGCACACTCTCGACCTCGTCCTGCGCGGTTCCGCCGTCGACGAAGCGGCGTCCGGCCCCGCGCGCGTCCACTCCCGCAGCCGCCGGCTGATCGGCCTCGCGCTCCTGCTCGGCGCGATCTACGGCGCGAGCCTCGGCGCCTACGGGCTCAGCCACCGCGGCGACCGGCCGGCGCTGCAGATGCTGTGCGCCGCGCTCAAGCTGCCGCTCCTGTTCGGGCTCACGCTGCTCGTGACCTTTCCGTCGCTCTACGTGTTCGCGACGCTGATGAAGTCGCCGCTCGGCGGGATGGCGGCGCTGCGGCGGCTCCTCTCCGCGGTCGTCGTCCACCTGGCCGTGCTGGCGAGCCTCGGGCCGGTCTTCGCGTTCTTCGCGGTCAGCACCGAGAGCTACCCGTTCCTGCTCCTGCTCCACGTGCTGTTCTGCGCGGTCGGCGGCCTGCTCTCGCTGCGCGTGCTGCACCGGAACGCGAAGGCGCAGCTGCAGAAGGAGCCCGATGCCAAGCCGCCGCCGGGCCAGCGGCTCCTCACGGTCTGGTGCCTGCTCTACGGGACCGTCGGCGCGCAGATGGGGTGGCTGCTGCGGCCGTTCCTCGGCGAGCCGGGCCAGCCCTTCGCCTGGTTCTGTCCGCGCGACGGCAACGTCCTCTCCGGCCTGCTCCTCGCCCTGAGTCGGCTGCTGCACCACGGGTAGCGCCGTGACCTCCGCCGCCGCCGCGATGCGATCGGTGCTGCACGGCGAGGCGGCGACCGTGCGCGACTGCGTCGCGCTGGCGGTCGCGGGCGGCGCGCTGCACGGGCTCGCGCTCGGCGCGTCGTCGGGCGAGCCGGTGCTCGCGCTCTACTCGGCGGTCAAGATCCCGCTCCTGCTGCTCTGCTCGTGCGTCGTCACGCTGCCCAACTTCTACGTGCTGCACGCCGTGCTCGGCCTCGCCGCCGACTTCCGCGCCGCGTGCCGCGGACTGTGGGCGGCGCAGGCCGCGCTCGCCGTCGCGCTCGGCGCTCTTTCGCCGCTCGTCGTCTTCGCTTTCGTCAGCAGCGGCAACGGCTACTTCCTCACGCTCGCCGACGGCCTCCTCTTCGCCGTCGCCGCCGCGGTCGGCCACGTCGTGCTGCGCCGCCACTACGCCCCGCTGCTGCAGCGCGACTCCCGCCACCGCATCACGCTCGCGAGCTGGGCCGTGCTCTACGTCTTCTTCTCGATCCAGCTCGCGTGGGTCCTGCGCCCGTTCCTCGGCACGCCGGGCTACCCCGTCGAGTTCCTGCGCCCGAACGCGCTCGACCGCAACGCCTACGTCGTCCTGATCGAGCACTTCGCGCGGCTGGGGCGGTGACGCGACCGCCGGCGCGACGAGGTCGTGGAATGGTGGGCCCGCCAGGACTCGAACCTGGTACCAGCCGATTATGAGTCGGCCGCTCTGACCTGTTGAGCTACGGGCCCGCGCGAGACGTTCCTTCGCAGTCGATCATCCCTTCGGCGCCGCTGCATTCGCGTCCTTCGCCGGCGGCTCGACCTTCTCGACCCGCGCCTTCAGCGCCGCGATCTTCGCGTCGACCTCCTGCACGAACTTCGCGTCGAGCGGGCTCGCGCTGCGCTTCACCCTGCGCCAGAGGACGAGGGCGCCCGGCGCGTCGCCGCCCTGCTCGGCGAGCAGCGCGAGGTTGCGCATCGACGGCACGTGCAGCGGCTCGAGCTCGAGCGCGCGCTCCCAGGCAACGCGCGCGCCGGCGGCGGCGCCCGCGGCCTCGAGCGCGAGCCCCTAATGGAAGCGCGCCTCCGCCGACGCATGCGGGCCGTCGAGGAACGGCGCGAGGCGCTGCTGCGCGCCGGCGGCGTCGGGTCGCTTCTTCGAGAGCAGCAGCGCGGCGGCGGCGACGGCGGGAAGCGCGTCGTCGGGCGCGAGCGCGCGCGCCTCGTCGAACGCGGCGAGCGCGCGGTCGTCGAGCCCGACGTGGGCGAGCAACTCGCCCTCCTCGTAGGCGAGCGCGGCGTCGCGCGGCGCCTTCGCGCGGCGCGCCTGCACGACCTCGAGGGCGCGCCGCTCGTCGCCGAGCTGCCGCAGGAGCCGCGTCTTCCACGCGAGCGCCGCCGCGTCGTCGGGCGCGCCCGCGAGCCACTCGTCGGTCTTCGCGAGCGCGGCGCGGAAGCGGTGCGCGCTCTCGAGCGCGCGGAGCTCCGCCAGGCGCTCCTCCTCCGGCGGGAGGGTCGCCGGCGGCGGCGACGAGCAGCCCGCGACCTGCAGCGCGAACGCGAGCGCGAGCAGCAGCCCTCGCCGGCTAGATTCCCCGACCTTCCGCGGCGCCATCATGGCGCGCCATTCTGCACGGAGAGCCGCACCGTGTCGCCTCTGCGCGCCGTCCTGCTCGACGCCGGCGGCACCCTCTTCGTCGAACGGCGGCCGCGTCCCCGCATGTACGCCGACGTCGCGCGGCGCCACGGCCTCGCCTGCGACGAGGCGGCGATCGGACGGGCGATGGCCGAGGTCCACGCCGCGCTCCCGGTCCGGGCCGGCGGGGGCTTCCGCTACACGCGGCCGTGGTTCGAGCGCTTCATCGCCGAGGTCTTCGCGCGCGCCGGCGCGCCGGCGCTGCCGCCCGGCGTCGCGCCCGACCTCTTCGACGCCTTCGCGAACGCGGCGAGCTTCCGCGTCTTCGACGAGGTCCCGCCGCTGCTCGAGAAGCTGCGGCGCGCCGGACTGCGTCTCGCCGTCGTGAGCAACTGGTCGCCGACGCTCGACGCGCTCCTCGACGGGCTCGGGCTGGCGTCGCGCTTCGACGCCGTCGTGAGCTCGGGCCGCGCGGAGGTCGAGAAGCCCGCTCCCGGGATCTTCACCCTCGCCCTCGCGCGGCTCGGCGTCCCGGCCGAGGCGGCGCTGCACGTGGGCGACGACCGCGTCAAGGACTTCGAAGGGGCGCGCGCCGCCGGGCTGCGCGCCGCGCTGCTCGACCGCAGCGGCCGCGACGCCTCGGCGTGGTCGACACTCGCCCCTCTGGCCGACCTCGTCGACGGGAATCCGCCCGGGTGAGAGGGAAACTGGCCGCCGCGCGCGGGCGCCGCTACGATCCTCCGCTGTCGACGGCCGGTCCGGCACCACGACGACGCAACGCGCGAATTCGCAAAGATCGGCGTCGGCGAATGACTGCGCGACAAAGAAGGTTCAGGGTCCGGATCCTCACGCTCTCACCAGGCTTCATTTCTTATCGGGCGCCTGTCTGCGCAGGCTTCCCTTAAGAACGTGAGATACGGGCCTTGAACCTTTTCTTTTTCCCCGCGTCCATCCTCCCGTCCGGCACGCGCCCGTGAAGTGGCTCACCGCCGACCTGCCCGGCACGGGCGGCGTCTGCAAGTCGCAGCCGGAGGACTTCCGCGTCGACGAGGTGCTGCTCGCGCCGCCGAGCGGCGCCGGTGCCCAGCTCCTGATCCGCGTCGAGAAGCGCGGCATGTCGACGCACGAGGCGGTCGGCCATCTCTGCCGCGCGCTGCGCATCCCGGAGCGCGACGTCGGCTTCGCCGGGATCAAGGACGCACGCGCCGTCGCGACGCAGTGGCTCTCGCTGCCGGCGGGCCTCGAAGAGCGGCTCGACCGGTTCGCCCACCCGTGGCTCGCGATCCGCGAGCGCGTCCGCCACGCGACGAAGCTGCGCACCGGCGAGCTAGCGGGCAACCGCTTCGAAATCGTACTGCGCGGCACGGGCGAGGGCGCGCTCGAACGGGCGCGCGCGATCCTCGCGGTGCTCGCCGAGAGCGGCGTCCCGAACTGGTTCGGCGCGCAGCGCTTCGGGACGAAGGGCGACGGCGACCGGCTCGGGCGCGCGCTCGTGCGCGACGAAGGCGACGAGGCGCTGGCGATCTACCTCGGCCGGCCGAGCCCGCGCGAGCACGACCCGCGCATCCGCGCCGCGCGGACGCTGTTCGACGAAGCGCGTTACGTCGAGGCGGCGGACGCCTATCCCGGCCGGCTGCGCGCGGAGGCGGCGGTGCTGCGCGCCTGGCTCGCGCACCGCGATCCGGTGCGCGCGCTCGCGCGGCTGCCCAAGCGGATGCGGCTGCTCTTCCTGTCGGCCTACCAGTCGCACGTCTTCAACCGCTGCCTCGAGGCGCGCTTCGGCGAGAGCGGCCGCGACTTCGGCCGCCTGCTCGACGGCGACGTCGTGGTCGACCACGCGAGCGGCCGCACGTCGGTAGTCGACGACGCGGCGCGCGAGCAGGCGCGCGCCGACCGCTTCGAGATCAGCGCGGCCGGCCCGCTCTTCGGGCCGGGGCTGCTGCCGGCGCGCGGCGCGGCGGCGCGCCTCGAGCGCGCGATCTTCGACGCCGAAGAGCTCGATCCGGAGGAGGGGCGCCAGCCGTTCCGCGACCTCCACCTGCGCGGCGAGCGGCGCGCGTACCGCTTCGCGCTGCGCGACGCCGAGGTCGCGCCGCACGAGCACGGCCTGGTGCTGCGCTTCTTCCTGCCGCGCGGCTGCTACGCGACGAACGTCGTGGCCGAGATCACCAAGAACGCGGACGAGGGAGCCGCCGACGCGGCGGAGGCCGCGGAGGCGCCGGAGCCGGCCGGCGGCGGCGGCGAGTGACGCTCAGAAGCAGACGAGCGTCATGACGGCGAGGAGCGGGAGCAGCAGTCCGCAGCTCCACGCCATGAACCCGAAGAACGACGGCATCTTCACGCCGTGCTGCTCGGCGATCGCCTTCACCATGAAGTTCGGTCCGTTGCCGACGTAGGTCATCGCGCCCATGAAGACGGCGCCGCAGCTGATCGCGGCGAGCAGCTCCGGCGCGTCGCCGCCGTGCTCGAGGAAGCACGCCAGGAAGGGTCCCTACAACGACACACCCTTCAGCCCCGCCGCGAGCGAGGAGAAGGCGAGGTACGTCGGCGCGTTGTCGAGGAACGACGACAGCGTCCCGGTCGCCCAGAAGAAGCTGCGCGGACCGGCGAGCGGGAGCTCGCCGCCGCGCTCGTTCAGGATCACGAGCGCCGGGATCATCGAGAGGAAGATCCCGAGGAAGAGCACGGCGACCTCGACCACCGGCCCGTATTCGAACTGGTTCTCGCGCCGGATCGACTTCTTCGTGAACGCGAGCGACGCGAGCGCGAGCCCGAGCAGCGCCCCGTCCTGCGCGAGCACCGGCCACTCCGCCGTCCCCGCGAGGATGAGCGTGCCCCCCACCCCGGCCAGCAGCACGAGGTTCCCCCACCCCTCGACGTGCAGTCGCCGCCGCCTGCGCTCGACGGCGACGTCGAGGTCGGGCCCGCCGCTACGCGCCTCCTCGACGTCCTCGCGGTGGAAGTAGTGCGAGTCGAGGAAATGGAACAGCACGATCAGGACGCCGTTGACCAGCAGCCACGGCGCGAAGAGCCGCAGCGTCCAGTCGAACGGCACCCCCTTCATGAAGCCGAGGAAGAGCGGCGGATCGCCGAGCGGCGTGAGCAGCCCGCCGCAGTTCGAGACCACGAAGATGAAGAAGACGACGATGTGCGACCGCTTCCGGCGCACCGCGTTGGCGCGCAGCAGCGGCCGCAGGAGCAGCATCGACGCGCCGGTGGTCCCGACCACCGACGCGAGCACCCCTCCGACGGCGAGCAGCGCCGCGTTCACCGTCGGCGTGCCGGCCAGCGTCCCGCCGATCCGCACGCCGCCCGCGATGACGTAGAGCGTGAAGAGCAGCAGCATGAACTCGGCGTAGTCGAGCAGCGCGACGACCAGCGGATGGCGGGCGTCGAACGCGAAGCCGGCCTCGGCCGCGACCTGCTGGACGTAGATCGCGCCGGGCACCCCGCACACGAGCGCGACGATCAGCTTGTTGCGGTGGCTCTCCCAGAAGCGCGGCGCGGCGAGCGGCAGGATCGCGATGGAGAGCAGCAGCGCGACGAAGGGGACGACGCTCCAGAGCGGCAGGTCGAGAGGGGCAGCGGCGAGCGCCATTGCGTCAGCGCGCCGCCTCGAGCACGACGCGACCGTACTCCGTGCCCCACTGGAAGACGACCGCGCACAGCCCGTCCTGCGCCGGCACCAGCGTGAACGCGAGGTAGGGGAAGACGTGGCGCGATTCGGAGAGGTCCATCGGAACCGGCTTCGTCTCGCCGTCGACCAGGATCGTCAGGTCGAAGGCGCCCGCCTCGTTCATCACGACGCCGAGGCGCCAGCTCCCCGGTTCGAGGCGGCGCCCGCCGATCGAGAGCGCGATCGGCGTCTTGAGCTCCGACTGCAGCGCGACGCCGAAGCGGCGGTTCATCTGCTCGCGCTGCTCGGGCTCGCGGCGCAGCGCCCGCCACGCGTCGGGCGACCAGGCGATGGTCCGGTAGCGCAGCGTGATCGCGCCGCGCTCGCCGAGCTCGAATCCGGTGGTGAGGAAGGTCTCCCGGCCGGGGTCGGCGGATTCGCTCCGGTCCTGCCGCGGCGCCAGCAGCAGCAGCGCTCCGAGCGCCGCGCGCAGCAGGGGGAGGTTCACGTCCGCCTCACTTCTCGTCCTTGTACTTGGGAGGTTCCGCGGGAAGGTCGTCGATCGAGATGCCGAGGTTGGCGCAGGCGATGTCGCTCTTGTCGACGATCGCGGCCGCGTTGACGCCGAGCGTGATCGCGACCGTCTCGCTGATCTCGCCGCGCGTCGCGCCGAACTTGATCGCCTTCTTCAGGTGGCCTTCGAGGCAGCCCTTGCAGCCCGACACCAGCGAAGCCGCGATGGCGATCAACTCCTTGGTCTTGCGGTCGAGGTGGCCGCGCTCGTAAGTGGCTTTGTAGAAGCGCATGTACGGCGCCATGATCTCGGGCTCGATCAGCGCGTAGGACTTGACGGCCTTCTCCGTGGTCCGGCCGTCGGCGAGGGCGCCCGAGTCGGCCCCGCCCTTGTTCGCATCGTTCATCGACCTCTCCGTGTCGGAAGCGGGCGCCGGTGCGCCCGGAAACGGCTCTTATACGACGGATCGATGAACCCGATCCGCGCGGAGCGAAGAGCGACGCGTCAGCGCGGCGCGCGGGCGGTACGGAGCAGCGCGACGAGGATCAGCGCCGCGGCGACCGTGAGCAGCAGGCCGTCGATCCAGACGTCGAGCCACGACTCTTCGGGCGGCGCGGCCGCCGTGCCGCCGCCGCGGTCGCGCTCGAGGAGCTGGGCGAGGTCGACGGCGGCCCGCTCCCGGTGGATCGCGTCGGCGGCGCGGTCGCGGGCGAGCTCGCGGATCCAGTCGGGGAACGACGCGTCGGGGAGCGCGGCCGGCTCGAGCTCGAGCGCGCGCGCGAAGTCGGCGAGCAGCGCCGCGTCGAGGCGCGTCGCGACGACGGCGGCCGCTGCCTCGCCGCTGCCGCGCGTCACCGCGGCGGCGAGCGTCAGCCCGACGCACCCTTCGCGCGGCCGCGGGCTGCGCAGCGCCGCGCCGGCGCGGCGCGCGAGGACGGCGGCGCGCACCGGCGCGAGCGCGGCCGAACCCTCGGGCAGCCGGCGCAGGAGCTCCTGGAGCGGCAGTTCGGGCGGAAGCGGCGTCTTGTCGGCGCCCGCGGCGGCGAGGAGGTCGTCGAGGTCGACGGCGAGGCGGCCGCGGATCTCGCTCCAGACCAGCCCCTCGGGATACTGGGCGCCGACGCGGCGGCTGCGGACGCGCCCCTTCATCTTCGGGTCGAGCAGCACGCGCCAGGAGTCTGCGCCGGGCGGTTCGAGGCGGCCGTCGCCCGACCAGACGAGCGTCCACGACTCGATCGCGACGGGATGGACGGCGGCGCGCACGTCGGCGGCGTCGGCGAGCAGCTCGCCCTCTTCGCCGAGCTCGACGAGGAGCCCCGCCTCGAAACCGAAGAGCAGCGTGTCGGGCTGCAGCTCGGACGGACCGAGCCTCCGCACCGCGTCGACGCGCGGCTGGATGCCGAGCGCGCTCGCGTGCGCGTCGAACCAGAGCGACGCCTGCGCCGCGTCGTCGTTCTCGAAGGGGACGACGATGCGCAGCGGCGGCAGCGCGCCCGGCGCGGGCGGCCGCGCGCCCGCCTGCGCGAGCGCCGCGACGACCAGCGGAGCGAGCGGCGCGTTCATCGCCGCGGCTGCGCCGGTTCGGCCGGCCGCGGCAAGGCGCGCGCCGGCACGGGCTCGCGCAGCGGCCGCGCGCACGCGAGCGCGAGCAGCGTCACCGCCGCCGAGCTCCACGCCACCGCGCCCATCCCGAAACGGCCGAGCAGGTCGCTGCCGAGGAACTGCCCGAGCCCGATGCCGAGCGCCGACGCCGTCAGGATCCGCGCCGAGAAACGGCCGCGCCCGCCGTCGCCCGCGAAGTAGCTGGCGAGCGCCTGGAACGGACCCTGTCGCACCGTCGAGATCAGGCCGAGCAGCGTGGCCAGCGCGCGGAACGCCAGCGGCCCGCACCACGGCAGCAGCGGCACGAGCAGCGCGAAACCGGCGAGCGACCCGATCACGCAGCGGCGCCTTCCGACGCGATCCGCGACGGCTCCCGAGAAGACCCCGCCCGCGACCGACCCGGCGCCCAGCATCAAGAAAAGCACGCCCTGCATCGCCGGCGTGAAACCGAACGCCTGCTGCGTGTGCGGCGCCGAGCTCGCGAGCAGTTCGAAGACGGCGAGCGGCATCAGGAGCGAGGTCGCGAGCACGCTCCACGTGCTGCGGAACGACGGCACGCGCCGCTCGCCCTTGTCCAGCTCGGTCGCGCGCGGCGCGACCGGCACGAAGGAGGGGACGAGGACCAGGACGATCAGCGCGACCAGCGTCGCGACCGCGGCGTACGGGTCGCCCGCCCAGCGGCGCACGCCGTCCGGCAGGCTTGCCCACGGACCGGCGAGGAACGCGGGCAGCGGCGTTCCGACCACCAGCGCCAGCGGCACGCCGAGCCAGACGAGGCTGAGCGAGCGGCCGCGCTGGCCCGGCGGGTAGAGCGCCGCACCGAGGCCGTTCGCGGTGACGGTGATCGCGCCGCCCGCGAAGCCGGCGACGACGCGCAGCGTGAGGAAGACGACCCAGGACGGCAGCGAGACCGCCTCCGCGAGCGGCGCGGCCGCCAGCAAGAGCATGTGCGCCGCGCAGTAGAGCCCGACGCCGAGCAGCAACCCGCGCCGCAGCCCCACCCGATCGCCCCACGCGCCGACCAGCAGGTACGCGAGGACCGAAGCGAACGGGAAGACGGCCATCACGAGGCCGATCCGGAAGCCGTCGTCGCTCGCGATCTGCAGCGCGTGGGCGAGGCTCGCGCGCGCGGCGTTCAGCCCGTGGGTGCCGAAGGCCGGCAGGAACATCGCGAGGCCGAGCGCGATCGCCGGAGTCGAGCTTCGGCGTGGCTCCACGGCTGCGGGCGACCTCCGTTCGACGTGCCGCGGATCGGAGCCTCGGTGGCCGCGCGGCCGGGCCAGTATAAGGGCGCCCCGGAATCGGGCCGGCGACGCGGCGCGACGATCGCGCAGGAGCGAGCTTGCAGACCCCTTCGAAAGAAGCGTCGCGATGAGCGTGGCGATCCTCGGCGCCGGAATCTCGGGACTGACCGCCGCGCGTCGCCTGCGGGAACGCGGCGTGGAGGTCGAGGTGCTCGAGGCCGACGCGCGCGCGGGCGGCCTCTGCCAGAGCGACGTCGTCGACGGCTACGTCATGGACCGCTCCGGCGGCCACATCGTCTTCTCGAAGAGCGAGAAGGCGATGCAGTACTACCGCGACCTCTTCCGCGACGAGCCGCTGGTGCAGAGCGAGCGCAAGACGCGGATCCTGCTGCGCGGCCGCTACGTCCCCTACCCGTTCGAGAACGGGCTCGGCGAGCTCGCGGCCGAGGATCGCGCGGCCTGCGTCGGCGGCGCCGTGGAGGCGCAGTTCGCGCGCTCGGAAGGGGCGGCCAAGCCGGCCAACTTCCGCGACTGGATCCGCTGGCGCGTCGGCACCGGCATCGGCCGGCTCTTCATGGAGCCGTACAACCAGAAGATCTGGAAGCTCGACGACCTGCGCGGGATGGGGATCGACTGGGTCGACGGGCGCGTGCCCGAGGCGCCGCTCTCCGACGTGGTGCAGGCGGCGCTCGGGAAGGCGACGGTCGGCTACGCGCACCAGGCGGTCTTCTGGTACCCGCGGACCGGGGGCTTCCAGGCGATCACCGACCGCATCGCGCGCTCGGTCGCGGACCGCGTGCGCCTGAACGTGCGCGTCACCGACGTCGCCCGCTCCGGCGGACGATTGCACGTCAACGGCCGCGCCTACGACGCGGTGGTGTCGACCATCCCGCTGCCGATCCTCGCGCCGATGGTCGACGGGCTCGACGCGACGACGCGCGCCGCGGCGGAGGGGCTCGGCTTCATCAGCCTCGCCTGCTTCCTCTTCGGGATCGCCGGCGCCGACGCGCAGCCGTGGTCGTGGCTCTACCTGCCCGAGGCGGAGCAGGGCCCGGCGAACCGCGTCACCTACCTTTCGAACTACAGCCCGTGCAACGCGCCGAGCGGACGGGCGTCGCTGCTCGCCGAGGTGACCTACCGCGGGAAGCTCGACGTCACGCGCGAGTTCGTCGCCGACCTGCGCGCGCGGCTCGCGGCCCAGGGGCTCTTCAAGAGCGAGAACGTGTCGGTCGTCGAGTGGCGCGACAACCGGTTCGCCTACATCCACTTCGGGCCCGACTTCGTCGCGCGGCTCGCGCAGGCGATCGCGGGGCTCGAGGCGTACGGCATCGTGCCGCTCGGCCGCTTCGGCCGATACAACTACTACAACACCGACCTCTGCATCCTCGAGGCGCTCGAGTCCGCGGATCGTCTGGCCGACCGGCTGACCGGCACGCGCGCCTGACCCGGCTCTCCCCTCCGGCGAAACGGCCGTGATCGACGTCTCCGTCGTCCTCCCCACGCGCAACGGCGGGCCGCGCTTCCGGCGCGTGCTGGAGCGGCTGAAGGAGCAGGAGACCGCGCTCACCGTCGAGCACCTCGTGGTCGACTCGGAGTCGCGCGACGGCACCGACGCGGCGGCGCGCGCGGCGGGGTTCCGCGTGGTGCCGGTCGATCCGCGCAGTTTCAACCATGGCGCGACGCGCGACGAGGCGATCGCCCGGACGAGCGGGCGCGTCGTCGTCCTGCTCGTGCAGGACGCGCTGCCGGTCGACCGGCACTGGCTCGAGCGGCTCGCGCGGCCGCTGCTCGAGGACGAGGGTGCGGCCGGGGCGTTCAGCCGGCAGGTGCCGATCCCGGGCGGGAACCCGATCCTCGAAGCGCGGCTCGCTGGCTGGATCGCGGGCCGCGACGAGCCGCGGCGCGCGCAGCTCCGGCCCGACCGGCCGTGGGAGACGCTGACGCCGTTCGAGCGGCTCGAGCTGATCGCCTTCGACAACGTGAGCTCGTGCATCAAGCGCGACGTCTGGCGGAGCCAGCCGTTCGGGCGCTGTCCGTTCGGGGAGGACCTCGGCTGGTCGACCGCGGCGATCCGCGCCGGCTGGGCGATCCGTTTCGCGGCCGACTCGGTCGTCGAGCACTCGCACGACCGCTCCGCGCTGCACGAGGCGCGGCGCATCTACTGCGACCACCGCAACCTGAACCGGCTGCTCGGGATGAAGACGGTGGCGACGCTCGGCGAGGCATGGCGCGGGAGCCGCGGGTCGCTCGTCCAATACCTGCGGCTGCTCGACGGAGCCGGCCTCCTGCCCGACGACCTCGCGCGTCGCCGGCGCTGGGCGCGCGGCTACGCGCTGGGCGAATCGCTGGCGCAGTGGCTCGCGCCGCTCGTGAACGAGCGCGGCGAGCGCGGGCTGCTCGGTTGGATCGACCGGCGGCTGCGGAACGGGATCTAGCGGCGGCTCACACGAAACCGGCGAGGCGCTGCAGGTGGGCCGGCCGCTGCAACTTCCGGATCGCGCGCACCTGGAGCTGGCGGATCCGCTCGCGCGAGACGTTCATCCGCTTGCCGACCTCCTCGAGCGTGAGCGGCGAGTGGTTGGCGAGCCCGAAGCGCAGCTCGAGGATCTCGCGCTCGAGCGGCGAGAGGCCGCCGAGGACCTCGCCGATCCGCTCGCGCAGGACCTTGAGCTCGTTCTTCTCGGCGTCGAGACCGTCGCCGAGGTCGGGCAGCAGCGACGCGAACGTCTCGCCCCCCTCGTCGATCGCGACGTCGAGGGAGAAGTGCGTGCGCTCGGTCTCGAGCAGGTGGCCGGCGATCTCGCGCTTGACCTCGAAGGCGCCGGCGACGTCGCGCACGGAGACGTCGCGGTCGCGGCGCGGGACGAGGCCTTCGCGGCGCAGGCGCCGCATCTTCTGCTGGAGGTAGTTCGGGACGCGGACGATGCCCTTGTTGAAGGCGATGCAGCGCTCGACCGCCTGGCGGATCCAGAAGGTCGCGTAGGTCTGGAAGCGGACGTCCTTGCGCCAGTCGAACTTCTCGACCGCGCGGATCAGGGCGCCGTTGCCCTCCTGGATCAGGTCCATCACCGGCACGCCGTAGGTGCGGTAGCACATGGCGAGGTCGGCGACGATCCCGAGGTTGCGCTCGACGAAGGCGCCGCGCACGCGGTTGAGCTCGGCGGCGCGCGCCCGGATCAACTCGCGGCGGCGATCGGCGAGGCGGCCGGGCGCCTTGGGGTCGCCGACGCGGGCGAGCCGCATGTCGTGCGCGATCGAGCGGGAGAACTCGCCCCCGAGCACGCTGCGCAGGTGGTCCTGGCCGAGCTTCGCCTGCTCGAGCGCGGCGCGGAAGCGGCGGCGCACGAACTCGAGGCGCCGCGCGAGACGGATCTCTTCGTCCTTGTCCATGCGCTTCAGCGCGTGGACCTGGCGCAGGTAGCGCCGCAGGTTGTCGTCGTCGGCGATTGCGGGAACGCGCGGGCGATCGGAGAAGGAGGCGATCGCGCCGAGCTCGTCGACCGGCGGAGGCAGGATCGGCACGTCACCGAGAAGGTCGAGCAGCGTCTCGACGCGCTCCTCGAAGTCGAGCCTCGAGTCGAGCAGCAAGTCGAGGTCGGCTTCGCTCAGCCGCTTCTCTCGGCGTGCGCGCTCGGCGAGGGAGCGGGCGAGTTCGCAGGCACGGGGGGCCTTCTTTTTCACGTTCCGATTCCCTTTCGGCGCGTCGGGGGGGCGACGCAACGAACCCCGGTTGCTGGGTCGTGGAGTGCGATCGGGTCTCGAGGAAGAACGAGGTCACGCGCCAGGACGGCGCGCGTCGAACGATGCTCGAGGGCCTGGCGCGAACGCTCCCATGTACGAGCCCGGACCGGGTGGACGAGCGGGATGCACTTCCAAGAGGCGGAAGATGCGACTAGCGGGGGGAACGACGCTCGAACGGTGTGGAAGACCCTGGCCCGACTCGGGCGCGCACGATGGGAGCATGCGTCGCGAGTCCGACGGGTACTTATCACGAACCGCTGCGCTGGCAAATCGGAGGAGCCGGCGTGGCGCATGCCATCGCCCCCGCGTTCGTTCTCCTCCTTCTTCCCGCTCAGCGACGCGTCCCGGCACCTCCGTCGAGGTCGATTTCGACGGAACCCTTCGTGGCATCCCTCCCATCGAAGGGGCACTTCCGAGACGCGACGGAGGGGTTCCTAAAGGATTCGCTGCTGCGGGGCAATACCTCGCAGGGATCCTTCCGTTCGGCGTTTCCCTAGAGCGCGCAGAAACTCGCGCGTCGCCGGCGCGAGAGGCGGCCCCGACCGATGCCGCGCGGAGCCTTGCTCCGATCGCGACTTTCTCGAGCAAGCGTTGCGCGATTCCTGAGGGAGTTTGCCTCTTGCGTGCAGGGGCGTTCCGAGGGACAAATTCCAGTTCCTGCCCCTCGAACCTGATCCTTTCACCTCAGACGAACAACGAGGGCAAGCCAAGGCGGACGGGTCCCCACGGACGCCAGGGCTGGCTCAAGAAGAAGCTCGCGACCTGGGCACCGGCGCGGGCTTTTTCTTTTTGATCCGCCCCCCGTCCCGCGTCGCAGGGTCGAGCCCGGGCGCCTCGAGCCGCTCCGCACTCCCGTCGCGCGCTCAGTACCCGGCGATCGTCCGGCTCCACGCCATCGCCTGCAGGTAGACGTGGTAGACGCCGAGGAGGAAGTAGAAGCCGAAACCGATCGCGAGCGCGATCCGTCCGTAGCGGAAGTTCTTGTGGATCATCACGAAGAGGAGCATGAGCCCGGTGGGGACTCCCTTCGCCATCACGAAGAAGATCCGCCCGCGCTGCAGCATCCAGTCTGCGATCGGGTTCCACTCCGAGCCGTGCGCGTGGTCGATGTAGTAGACCGTCGCGATCGCGTCGAACATCGTGAGCGCGAAGAAGACCAGCACGAGCAGCGCGAGACGCGTGTTGTAGACGTCGACGTACGCGTCCTCCGCGTCGGCCGGTGACGCGAACTGACGCCGCCGCCCGCCGAAGAACGAGTAGCGGCTCAACATCGGGGTCGGGCGCCGCCGCCGATCGACGAACCCGGGCGGCAGGGCGGACGGCGCCTGCGCGGCTGCCGTCGACGGCGCGACCGGCGGCGCCCCCGCCGGCGTTCCCCTCGTCGCTTCCTCTCTGCGGTCCGCCACGCTCTCGCCTCGAAGCCCGCGGTCGCTCGCGACCGCTCCACGCGCGCTCAAGAACCCCCTGGAGCGGTTCCGATGATCCCGCCGGAACCTCCCATGATCGATTCCGAATCGCCCAGCCTCCTCGCCCTCCTTGAGCAGATGTTGCTGCGCGCAGCCTCCGACCTCCACCTGAAGGAGGCCTGCCCGCCCGCGCTGCGCGTCGACGGGCATCTCGTTCCGGTGGGCGGCATCGCGCCGCTCTCCCGCCGCGCGATCGAGGCGCTCATCACGGAGATGACCACGCAGGAGCAGCGCGGCGTGCTGGCGCTCACCGGCGACCTCGAGTTCGCCTTCAGCGTGGCGGGCGTCTCGCGCTACCGCGCGAGCCTCGTCCGCCAGCGCGGCCAGCTCGGCGCCGTGCTGCGCCGCATCCCGGTCGAGATCCCCGACATCGACCGCTTCGGCCTTCCGCTGATCACGA
>DAINBU010000009.1:0-72098 GCA_036732755.1 Planctomycetota bacterium | reverse complement strand
GCCGTCGCTCCCCCGCCACGAGCTGGAACTGGCCCTCCGAGATCTTCCGGACCACGATGGGCTGCACGACGCCGTGACGGCGGATCGAATCGGCCAGTTGTTCGAGCTGCGTCTCGTCGAACTTCGTGCGCGGCTGCCAGGGATTCGACTGGATCCGGGCCACGTCGATCGCTTCGGAGGGGGCCGGCGTGCTCTCCGGCACCTGCTCTGGAGACGACAGAAGGAAATCCAGGCCACGCCCGAGCCGTCGAGGCTTCATCCGTTCCCCTCCCAGGGTGAGTGAACCGTCGGGCGGATCCTATCGCCAAGGTGGTTTCACGTGAAACGGATCCTCCGACCGCGGAGGGAATTCGGGCCGTCGCCCCCCCACCGTCGCCGGCCACCCATCGCGGGTGGACGAGGAAACCTGGTGCGTCGTCGAGTCCCTTGTCGTGGACTTCCTCGACGTCCGACCCGACCTGTGATGCGGCCTGACGCCGATCCAATTCTGGGCTGACGACGTCGCGACAGTCCAGGCTCTTTCGAGTCTGATCGACCAGCGACTACGATCGATCGACGTCGACTCGTGGCGGGACCGCGATCCCTCAGACGTTTGGTACACCGCCGTGGCATTCGGCTCGTCCGATCGAGCCCTCGCTCGGATGCTGAGGCGTCCGAAGGTCGGCATACTCGAGTCCGCCCGGCGTAGACTCGCGGCCTGATGACCCCGAGGCTGCCGACTCGATCGCCTGACCCATGCACCGCCTCGAGCTCAGATCGCGTGACCCGCGTCGGCCTGCAGCGCCCACCGGCAATGCCCGTGTTTCACGTGAAACGCGTCCCTCGAATCCGGCTCATCGCCCCAATGAGGCCCCCATTGGCTGAACCCCAAGCCATCCGCGCCCGCTTCCGGGGCATCGTTCAGGGTGTCGGCTTCCGGGCCCATGTCCAGCACTACTGCCGGGCCGCCCGGATCCCCGGCTGGGTCCGCAACCTTCCCGACGGCTCCGTCGAGGCCGAGCTCATTGGCGCCGTCGACGAGCTGCGCGAGGTCGTCCAAAGGATCCAGGCCGCCCGGCCTTTCCAGGTCTCGTCCGTCGACGTAATGGAGATCCCCGTCCCGGCGACCGTGAGCCCGCACTTCGAGATCCTCCATTGACGGCAATGGGTATCGCCGCAGGATCGACTTCACCCAGGGACGGGAGTCCTTCGTTGCGCTTCGACGCATGGACGCCGTTTTCCATCGCGGCGCTCAGCCGACTGCGGCAGCCCTCCGTTTGGATTCCGCCAATCGCCGTATCGATCCTCTACTTCATTTCATCGTCACTTCATTCGTCCCTCCAAGCCGACCGCCCGGGTGAGCCCCTGGACTTCGTCGCCGTGACGCTCGTGTTGGGGTGGCTCGTCGCCGCGGCAGGCTCCCGAGATCCCGGCCGCTCACCGGAGGAGGGCGCATCCAACGTCTCTTCTTGCGGATCTCTTCGAAGCCTCTTGTTCACTTCATCGACACTTCTCGGCCGAATCGCGGCCGACGTGGTCGTCGGAGTGGGGGGGATGGCCCTGCTCGCGCTTGCCCCGAGCGCCCCGGCGGGCTCCTCGACCCAAGGGGCGCTGCTCTTCGTCGTCGCGGCCCCAGTCTTCGCGGCCGCCTCGCTGCAGATGGAGCTCGCCCGCCGGTTCACCCCGCGCCCCGTCGCCTTGCTCCTCACCGCCCTCGTCGCGATGGCGACCCTGGTCCACGCCGCATCGGCATCGACCTTCGGGCTCGACTTGGCCGGCGGGCTCCTTTTTCCGGTGAGCACTGCGGCGCGCGCGGCCGAAGAACCGCTCGGACTGAAGCTCGTGGCTCGCGCGACCTTGCCCGGGGCGCTGTACGACCTCTCGCTGTTCGCGACGCTCCTCGCGCTCCGGCCGCTGGGAGTGCGCGCCTGCCATGAGGATCGCGATCGTCAGTGACGTCCACGCGAACGCGGACGCGCTCCGCGCCGTGCTCGACGACATCGACCGCCGCAACGTCCGCGCGGTCGTCTGCCTCGGCGACACCGTCGGCTACGGCGCCGAGCCCGCCGAGGTCCTCGACCTGCTCTTCGAGTCGTGCACGTCGATGATCGCCGGCAACCACGACCTCGCCGCGACCGGCCGCCTCGACGACTCGCGCTTCTCCGCCTTCGCGCGCAACGCCGTGACCTACGCGCGCCGCCTCCTCACGCCGGCGCAGCGCGAGAAGCTGTCGAAGCTCCCCGACGAGGCGCAGTTCGACGCGCTCCTGCTCGTGCACGCCTCGCCGGCCGAACCGAAAGAGTTCCCCTACATCCGCGACGTCGACCTCGCGCGCGCGAGCTTCGCCGCGCGCGACTTCTCGATCGCGTGCTACGGCCACACGCACGTGCCGCTCGTCTTCGCCAAGGTGGGGGAGAGCGTCGCGCTGACGATGAACCCGCGCGTCGAGCTCGTGCGCGACGGCCGCTACCTGATCAACGCCGGCAGCGTCGGCCAGCCGCGCGACCAGGACCCGCGCGCCAGCTACGCGATCTTCGACTCCGACCAGCGCGTCGCCACGTTCCACCGCGTCGCGTACGACACGGAGCGCGCCTCCGCGAAGATCGTCGCCGCCGGCCTGCCGGAGCAGCTCGGCACGCGCCTCCTCGTCGGCGTCTGACGCGCCGCGTTAGGAGCCCGTCCGAGTATTCGTCCTGGCTTCGCCCGGCTGCGAATCCCGCCGGACTACACACGGCGGCGACGCGGCTCGGAACTTGGCGTTCCGAGCACGCTGCCGCACGTCGGACCTTCTCGAAGGATCTCTCCGTTGATCCGTCTCGTCGGTCCTCCTCGCCGACGGGCTTCTCGCTCGGGCTCGAGCCGACGGCCGAATACTCGGACGAGCTCCTACGTCGTCCGCAGGTAGCTCAGCGCCGGTGGGAAGTCGTCGACGCCGCGCTCGCCGAGCCCCGCGTCGAAGAGGAGCTTCAGGTCGGCGAGCGGCGCCGCCTCGCCGCGGAACGCGACGCGCCGCACACCGGGGAAGCGGCCGGCGAACATGATCAGCCCCATGATCGAGCCGGCCGACGTCGACTTGCCCTCGATCACGATCTCGACCGGCACCTTGTGGTGGCGCACGACGCCGAAGATCAGGCTGAGCGGCCGCGCGTGCAGCGTGTAGTTCTCCGGCAGCTCGATCTCGAGCGTCGTCTGCGGCGCGACCCGCGGCAGCAGCGCTTGCGCGAGCGGGACCACGCGCAGCACCACGTCCGCCGCGTTCCGCGCCGCGAACTGCACCACGTGGTGCAGCACCTGCTCGCGCGGGACGAGCTTCGCGATGCGGTCCTTGGTGATGCCGCGCAGCTCCTCGCCCTCGTGCCGCTCGTAGAAGTGGATCAGGTGGCTCGCCACCTCGAAGAGGTGCAGCGCGAGCGAGACGTGGCCGCGGAACGTGCGCAGCTCCGGCATCTCGGCGCTGAGCCGCGTCGGCTTCACGTAGGTGTCGTACGCCGACTGCAGGTTGTGGACGCCGGTCGTGTACTTGCGCGCCTCGACCTCGGTGAAGTGGTCGCGCACGAACTGGCGCATCGCCTCGTAGCCGCCGCCGCGCGGGAGGCGGTCGCGCAGCTGCTGCACGCGCTCGGCGCCCTGCAGCACGCCGTGCAGCAGCACTGCCACCGCGCCGCCCTTCTCCGCGAGCTCCTCGCGGTCGAGGTCGTGGGGGAGGTGGACGCGCGCGCGGTCCTCCGGCACGTGGCCGCCGAGCGGCGTCAGTTCGGGCGCTGCGAAGCCGAGCGCGCGGGCCTCCGTGCGCACCTCCTGCAGCAGGCGCACCAGCGACTCGTTCGCGAAGCGGATCGCCGCGGTGAGCTCGGCCCGGAACTGCCAGATGCGGTCGCGGTGCTCGGCGTCGGTCGCCCCGAAGCGGACGTCGTACTGCGAGAAGCGGATGTCGAGGTGGTTCAGCACCTGCGCCGCGTCGGCGACGTTGCGCACCGACGCGACCAGCTCGCCGAAGGAGTAGAAGCGCCGGTTGCTGCGCGCGTGGAACTCGTCGAGGAAGGTCTCGAACTCGTGGGCCAGCTCGACCAGCGCCGTGCAGTGGCGCCGCTTCCAGCGCCCCGCGTCCGACGGCGCCACCTCGAAGAAGGCAAAGAATGCCTTCTGCTCCGGCGACTCCCCGAGGAAGCGGACGAACTCCTCCTCCGAGATGACCTGGTCGCGTTCGCCGCCGTCCCGGGGGTCCACCATCGACTCGTCCATCGCATCCTTCGCCCCGCGGGCGCTCCCCGGCGCCGAAGGGGGGCGGGAGATTGGCACCGATCCCGGCGGCCTTCAAGGAAACGCTCGCGGGAAACCGAAGACTCCTCGGGAGCGTCGTCGCGGCGGAGACGGCGCCGCGGCGCGCTTCGACGACGGGGGGTCACGCCATTTCCAGCATCGGCACGCTGCAGACCTACCTGCGCGAGATCAACGACGTTGCGCTCCTCTCCGCCGAGGAGGAGATCGAGCTCGCGCACCGCGTGCAGCAGGGCGACCCCGACGCCCGCGAGCAATTGATCCGCGCGAACCTCCGCCTCGTCGTCAGCATCGCCAAGCGCTACGACAACCGCGGCCTGCCGCTCCAGGACCTGATCGAGGAGGGCAACCTCGGCCTGATGCGCGCCGTCGAGCGCTTCGACCCCGCCGCCGAGTGCCGCTTCTCGACCTACGCGACCTGGTGGATCAAGCAGGGCATCCGCCGCGCCCTCGTCAACACCGTGCGCACCGTGCGTGTCCCGTCCTACATGGTCGAGCTCATCTACCGCTGGCGCTCGACCGAGGCGAAGCTGCGCCAGGAGCTCGGCCGCGACGCGACCCGCGACGAGGTCGCGCAGCGCCTCGAGCTCGGCCCCAAGCACCGCGTCCAGATCCGCCGCGCGCTGCGCACCGCGCAGACCTCGACGCAGTCGATGTCGCTCGACGACTCCGAGGATCTCGCCGACCTCCTCGCCGACACGACGCTGCTCGCGCCCGAGGAGCAGCTCTTCGCGGAGCACGAGATCGAGCAACTGAAGCACCTGCTCAGCCGCATCGACGAGCGCCAGGCGAAGATCCTGCGCATGCGCTACGGCTTCGAGGGCGAGCAGGCGCTCACGCTGCGCGAGATCGGCGAGCGCCTCGGCATCACGCGCGAGCGCGTGCGCCAGATCCAGAACGAGGCGCTCGACAGCCTCTACCGCGCGCTCCTGCCCGGCCGCGGCGGCGAGCCGTAGGCCGACCGCGCCGCGCGTCCGCGTTTCCGCTTCCGGGCTAGAGTCCCGCGCATGATCCCGCGCGCGCTCTACGTCCACGTCCCGTTCTGCATCCGCCGCTGCGCCTACTGCGACTTCGCGACGGCGCCCTACGACGCGGCGAGCGCCGACCTCTACCTCGACCGCCTCCTGCACGAGCTGACCCGCGTGCCGCGCGGCGCGGCGCTCGACACCCTCTACTTCGGCGGCGGCACGCCGACCGCGCTCTCCGAGCCGCAGCTCGCGCGCCTGCTCGACGGCGTGCGCGACCGCGTCGGCCGCGCGCGCCTCGAATGGACCTGCGAGGCGAACCCCGAGTCGGTCACGCCGGCCAAGGCGCGCCTCCTGCGCGACGCCGGCGTCGACCGCGTGAGCCTCGGCGCGCAGTCGTTCGACCGCGCCGTTCTCCTGGCGCTCGGCCGCGAGCACGCGCCCGAGCACGTCTTCGCCGCGTTGGAAATCCTGCGCGCCGCCGGCTTCGAGCGCCTCACGCTCGACCTCATGTTCGCGGCGCCGACCGAGACGTCGGCGCAGCTCGAGCGCGACCTCGCCACGCTCGCCGCGCTCGACCTCGAGCACGTGAGCGCCTACTGCCTCACCTACGAGCCGGGCACGCCGCTCACGCGCATGCGCGCCGAGGGTCGCGTCACGCCGCAGCCCGACGACGTCGAGCTCGTGCAGTACCGGACGGTGCGCGCCGGCCTCGCGGACGCCGGACTCGCGCACTACGAGATCAGCAACTTCGCGCGCCCCGGCCGCGAGTCGCGCCACAACCTGGTCTACTGGCTCGGCGACGAGTACTTCGGCATCGGGCTCGGCGCCGGCAGTTACGAGCACGGCACCCGCCGCACCAACACGCGTGCGCTCGACGAATACCTCTCCGACTGGCGCGGCTCGCCGTTCCCGCCGCACGAGGCGGAGACGCTGTCGCCGGACGCGAAAGCGCGAGAGAGAGTCGTGCTGGGGCTGCGGCTGCGGCGCGGCATCGCGACGGGGGAGTGGAAGGCGCGGACCGGCTTCTCGCTCGCCGAGCTCTATCCCGGCGGCGAGGTCGAGACGCTCGTCGGGCGCGGCCTGCTCGAGACGGAGGCCGGCGCGCTCCGCCTCACCGAGCGCGGCCTCGACCTCGCCGACGAGGTCTTCGTCGACCTCGTCTGAGCCGCGTCGCCTCGACTCGCGCCGCACGCGCGCGCCGCCTACGATCCTGCGAATGTCCCATTGCTTCGACCGCCTCGCCGACGCCTGCCGCGCCACGAAGTCGGCCGTCTGCGTCGGCCTCGATCCGCACCACGAGATGCTCCCGCCCGACGCGCGCGGGCTCGGCCGGGTGAAGCACACGCGCGAGTTCCTGCTCGGCGTCCTCGACGCGATCGCCGGCGTCGTCCCGTGCGTCAAGCCGCAGATCGCCTTCTTCGAGGAGCTCGGCCCCGACGGCTACGCGCTCTACTTCGAGGTGATCCGCGAGGCGCATCGGCGCGGCCTCTACGTGATCGGCGACGTGAAGCGCGGCGACATCGGCTCGACATCGGCCGCCTACGCGCGCGCCCACCTCGGCCCGGACGACGGCTCCGCCGCCGACGCGGTCACCGTGAATCCCTATCTCGGGAGCGACGGCATCGAGCCGTTCCTGAAAGTGGGGCGCGCGAAGGGGCGCGGCGTCTTCGTCCTGGTCCGCACGAGCAACGCGAGCGCGAAGGAATTCCAGGACGTGGGCCGCAGCGACGGCCCGTCCGCCGAACCGCTCTTCCTCCGAGTGGGCCGCAAGCTCGAAGAGTGGGGGAGCGCCGCGCTCGGCGCCGCGGGTTTCACCGACTGCGGCGCCGTCGTCGGCGCGACCCATCCCGACGAGGGTGCGCAGCTGCGTGCCGCGCTCGCAAAGACGTTCTTCCTCGTCCCCGGTTACGGCGCGCAGGGCGGCACCGCCGCCGACGTCGCGAGCACCTTCGACGCCCGCGGCAGCGGCGCCGTCGTGAACAGCTCGCGCGCCATCCTCTTCGCCTGGAAGGACGCCCCCGACGGCGCCAAGCGCTACGCCGACCTCGCGCGCGCCGCCGCCGTCACGACCACGAAGGCGATCGCCGACGCGCTCGCGGCGCGGAAGCGCTGAAGTCCGGCATGGCGCTCTCGATCCTTCCCTCCGCAGCGACCGCCGGATCGACGGCATCCCGGATCGCGTCGACACTCCCGGCGACGGCCCGCGCGATCGCCCCCGCCGTCCTCGCCCGCTGGGCCGCCTGGCTCGACCGCCTCGATCCGCCGGCGCCGGTCCGCCGCAACTTCGACCGCCTGCGCGCCGGCGCTTTCGCGATCGTGAGCGGGCAGCAGGCGGGCGTGCTCGGCGGGCCGCTGCTCGCGCTGCTCAAGGCGAGCCGCGCCGTGTCGCTCGCGGGCGAGGTCGAGGCGGCGAGCGGGAAGCCGGTCGTCCCGATCTTCTGGATCGCGGGCGACGACCACGACCTCGACGAGATCCACCACACCTTCGTCCTCAACAAGAACGGCGAGGTCCAGAAGCTGCGCCTCGAGCTCGGCGGCGCGCGCGGCGCGGCGAGCACGGTCGCCGTGCCCGCCGACGGCGCGCGCTTCGTCCGCGAGCTCTTCGACGTCGCGGGCATCGCGCCCGACGCGCTTTCGCCCGAACCGTTCCTGCCGCGCGCCGGCGACTCGCTCTCGCTCTGGTTCGCGCGCGTGCTGCTGCAACTGCTCGGGCCGCACGGGCTCGTCCCGTTCTCACCCGAGCTCCTCGGTGAAGCGGCGAACCCGCTGTTCGAGCGCGCGCTGCGCGACGACGCCGGCGCCGCGCTCGAGAAGGCGCTGCGCGCCGGCGCCGACGCGCTCGCGAAGCGCGGCGTCGAGGCCCCGCTCCCGGTCGAGAGCGACCCGCCGCTCTTCGTCCTCGAGCCGGGCGCGCGCACCCACGTGCGCCGCCGCGACGGGAAGCTCTTCGTCGGGAGCGCCGCGGCGACGCGCGCCGAGCTGCTCGCCCTCGATCCCAACGGCCCGCGCCGCCTCTCCGCCAACGTCGCCCTGCGCCCGATCCTCCAGGCGGCGTGCCTGCCGGCGCTCGCCTACGTCGCGGGGCCGACCGAGGCGAACTACTACGAGCAGCTCGCGCCGCTCCACGCCTGGTTCGAACTGCCGTTCCCGGCGATCGTCGCGCGGCCGGCGGCGGTGGTGCTCCCCAAGGGTGCACTTCGTGCACTGCGCAAGCTCGGCGTCGCCCCGGCGGAGCTTCTCGTGAAGATGGCAGCGCGTACCGTCGGACCGGCGAGCGACGTCGAAGCGTCGCCGTGGCTCGCGCGCGGTCGCGCCCTCCGGGACGCGGCCGCCCTATATGTGGAAGAGTTGGGACGCGCGTCGCCGGCGCTCGGCAGCGCGGCGGCCCGGCGGGGGGCGCAGCTCCTCGGCGGCATCGACGGGCTCCTCGAACGGGTGCGGGCCGCGCTCTCCGACGGCGACGAGCACGCGCGCGCGCGCTGGAGCCTCCTCGACCACTGCGTGCACCCCGGGGGCAAGCCGCAGGACCGCGTCCTCAATGCCCTGCCGTTCTTCGCCGAGCACGGCCCGGCGCTGATCGAGGCGTTGCAGCGCCTACGTTCGGAACCGGACGGCGCGGCGGCCGTACCGCCGGCGCTCGTCTTCGCGGAGGATGCGGCGAATGGCTGACGTGGTCGCGTTCGGGGCGCACCCCGACGATGTCGAGATCGGCTGCGGCGGCACCGTCGCGCTGCTCGCGTCGCAGGGCCGCAAGGTCGTCGTCGTCGACTTCACGCGCGGAGAGACCGGCACGCGCGGCACTCCGCAGGAGCGCGCGGCCGAGGCGGCCGAGGCGGCCCGCGTCCTCGGCGCGACCGCGCGCGAGAACCTCGAGCTCCCCGACGGCCGGCTCCCGTTCTCGATGGCGGCATCGGCGGCCGCCGACGGCGCCGCGCGGCTCGTCCGTGAAGTCGCCGTCGAGAAGGTGGTCGAGGTGCTGCGCCGGCACCGGCCGAAGCTCGTGCTCGCCAACTTCCCGAGCGACGCCCACCCCGACCACGTCGTGGTGGGGGAGGTCGTGAAGCAGGCGCGCTACCTGGCCGGGCTCGTGAAGTGGCAGGCTCCGGGCGCCGCGCAGCCGCGCCACCGCCCCGACCTCCTGCTCCAGTATTTCGAGCACGAGCAGCACCCGCCGAACGTCGTCGTCGACGTCTCCGCCGTGCACGACCAGAAGCTCGCCGCGATCCGCTGCTACCGTTCGCAGCTGCACGATCCCAAGCGCAACGAGCCGCAGACCGCGCTCTCCACCCCCGACTTCCTCGAGCGGCGCGCCGCGCGCGACCGCCATTTCGGCGTCCTGGCCGGGGTGCGCTTCGCCGAGCCCTTCTTCGTGGTCGGCACCCCCAAGATCACCGACCCCTTCTGCTTGCTCCCCGAGTCGGGATGATCGATCGACCATGAACGCCGGCATCACGGAACGGCCGCTCCGCATCGGCATCGCCTGTTATCCGACCCACGGCGGCAGCGGCGTGCTCGCGACCGAGCTCGGCGTCGCGCTCGCGGAGCGCGGCCACGAGGTCCACTTCCTCGCCTATTCCAAGCCGCCGCGCCTCAACCGCTACCACCCGCGCATCTACGCCCACATCGTCGCGGTGAGCGAGTATCCGCTCTTCAAGTACCCGCCCTACGACCTCGCGCTCGCCTCGAAGATGATCGAGGTGATCGAGGACCGAAAGCTCGACGTGCTGCACGTCCACTACGCGATCCCGCACTCGATCTCGGCCTACCTCGCGCGCCAGCTCCTGCCCGGCCGCCGCTTCGGCATCGTGACGACGCTGCACGGCACCGACATCACGCTGGTCGGCAGCGGCAACGCCTACCGCGACGTCACACGCTTCGGCATCGAGCAGAGTGACCGCGTCATCGCCGTCTCCGATTGGTTGAAGCGCGAGACGCTCCGCGTCTTCGGCGCGACGAAGGACATCCACGTCGTCCCCAACTTCGTCGACACCTCGCGCTTCCGGCCGCGCGAGGGGCGCAAGTCGCCGATGGTGTGCGTGTGCGACGAGTCGCCGGTCGTCATGCACGTCTCCAACCTCCGCCCGGTCAAGCGCGTGGCCGACACGGTGCGCGCCTTCGCCGACGCGTGCGGCAGCGGGAAGGGCCAGCTCGTCGTGGTGGGCGACGGACCCGACCGCGCCGAAGCGGAGAAGCTCGCGACCGAGCTCGAGCTCGGCGAGCGCGTGCAGTTCCTCGGCCTCGTCGACGACGTGTGCGACATCCTCCCGTTCGCCGACGCGCTGGTCGTGAGCAGCGAGATGGAGAGCTTCGGACTCGCCGCGCTCGAGGCGCTGGCGTGCGGCGTCCCGGTGGTCGGATACGACTCGGGCGGCATGAAGGAGGTCGTCGAGGACGGCCGGACCGGCTTCCTGGTGCGCTTCGGCGACGTGCCGGCGCTCGGGGCGCGCCTCAAGACGCTGCTCGCGAACGACACGATGCGGCGCGAGTTCGGGGCGCGCGGGCGGCGGCGCGCCGAGGACGACTTCGCGCTCCAGAAGATCCTCGCGGTCCACGAGCGCCTCTACCACGACGCGATCGGCTCGGCGGTCGAGACGAGCCGGCGCCTCGCCGGCGCGTGAGGGGCGAAGTCGTGGTCGGCACCGAGGACGGCGCCGGCGAGCCGCTCTACTTCGACTGGGCCGCGAGCGCGCCGCTGCGCGACGAGGCGCGCGCCGTCCTGGTCGCCCACCTCGACCCGAAGTTCGGGAACGCCTCGAGCCTGCACGCGCCGGGGCGCGCCGCGCGCCAGGCGCTGACGGCCGCGCGCCGCGCGGTGGCGGCGGCGCTCGGGGCGGGGCGCGATGACGTCATCTTCACCGGCAACGGCAGCGAGGCGAACTTGCTGGCGCTGGTCGGCGCCGCCCGCGCCCTGCCGCGCGACCGCCGCCACGTGGTGACGACCGCGATCGAGCACCCGTCCGTCCTCGAGCCGCTCGAAGCGCTTGCCCGCGACGGAGAAATCGAGCTCGAGCTGCTCGCGGTCGACCGCGAGGGACGCATCGACCCGGCTGCGCTCGAGCGCGCCGTGAAGCCGGCGACCGGCCTCATCTCGGTGCAGCTCGCCAACAACGAGATCAGGACGGTCGAGCCGGTCGCCGAGATCGCGCGCCGGCTTCGTCCGCGCAACGTCGTCCTACATTCCGACGCGAGCCAGGCCATCGGGAAAACGACGGTCCGCTTCGACGAGCTCGGCGTCGACCTGCTCACCGCGTCGGCGCACAAGTTCGGCGGGCCGCGCGGCGTCGGGATCGTCCTCAAGCGGGACGGCGTCGCGCTGCGCTCGCCGCTGTCAGGCGGCCGACAGGAATCGGGGCTGCGCGGCGGGACCGAGGACGTCGCCGCCTGCACCGCGGCCGCGGCCGCCGCCACCGCCGCGGTCGCCGAGCAGCCGGCGCTCGCCGAGCGGCTCGCCGCCCTCGCCGCAGAATTCCGGACCCAGCTTCGGAGCATGTGGCCCGCCGTAACCATCTATTCGCCAGAGGGATCCGTCGTCCCGGGGCTCGTGAACTTCGCGCTGCCGGGAGTGCGCGGCGACTGGCTCGCCGCGGCACTCGACCGGGTCGGCGTCGCCGTCTCGCACGGCGCCGCCTGCGCGTCGCGCGCGGCCGTCCCGTCGCACGTCCTGCTCGCGATCGGGGCCGACGCGCCGCGCGGAGCCGTGCGCGTGTCGATGGGACGCACGACGACGCGCGCCGACCTCGATTCGCTGCTCGCGCGGTTGCGCCGTGCAGCCTCGAGCGTCGCACACGCCTGACTATTTTTTTCGTCTCAGAATCGCGGCAACTCGCGTCGCTGCGCCACTTCAAGCGATCTCCTCGAACGCGGCGCGAACGCGCGGCGAGAACGGATCGTTGACGCTGCGGAGAAGCGCCTCGTAAATTTTGTGCCTCGTTCGTGCAGAGCTGCTGGACTCGCGACCCGCAATCCCGAGTCGGCAGCACGCGGCACGAGGTCTTCCGAGACTCGGACCGGAAGACGCGACCGGACCGTCAGTCCGACTCGCTCGGGAAGGGCAGTGAGCGTCTGGTGGACCGATTCTGAGGAACCCGGGGTGGGCGCCCCGGTGCAGGGAGGGGATCCGTCCGATGGCGTCCGCAAATGCGGTCAGCTTTTGGCCCGAAATTCGGGAAAAGATCGAAAGGCAGACGACTCCACAGCAGTTCGCGACCTGGTTCCGCAATCTGGCTCTCGACGCGGTGACCGACACCAAGGTCGTCTTCTCCGTACCGAGCCGGTTCCACCGGGACTGGATCGTGACCTACTACCGGGAGCACATGGAGAGGGCGGTCGCCGAGGTGCTCGGCTCCCCCCGCCCGATCCATCTCGATGTCGTCCCACGTGAACCGGCGGAGGCGACCGCGCCGCGCCGGCCGGCCCGCCTGGCGGCGGGCCCGGGAGAGGGGGTCGCGGCGCCGACAGCACGGGCGACCCCGCCACCGGCGGCCGCCCCCAGGGTCGGGGCCGACCTGCCCCTCACCGAGGGATTCGACTTCGGGTCGTTCGTGGTGGGGGGCTGCAACCAGCTCGCCGCCGCCGCCGGCCATTGCCTGGCCCAGTCGGCCGCCTGCGACTTCGAGCTCCTGCTCGTGGTCGGCGGGACGGGGCTCGGCAAGACCCACCTGCTCCAGGCGATCGCCCGCGCCGCCATGGCGCAGCGGCCGCAGCGTTCGGTGGCCTACGTCCGCGCCGAGAACTTCGTCCACGACTTCATGCAGGTGATGGGGACGGGCGAGGCGGGGAAGGGCGCGGCGTCGAACCAGTTCCGCGACAAGTGGCGCCGCCTCGACTTCGTCTGCTTCGACGACCTCCACCTGCTCGCCGGCAAGCTCGGCACGCAGCAGGAGCTGCTGAACACGCTGAACGCGTGGCACGACCGTGGCACGCGTGTCGTCTTCGCGGCCAACGGCGCGCCGGGCGACAACCTGAACCTCGACCCCGGCCTGCTCGCGCGCATCTCCGGCGCGTTCCGCGTCAACCTGCGGATGCCCGACGTCGACACGCGGCGCGAGCTCGTGCTCTCGAAGTCGAAGGCGCGCGGCGAGGCGCTGCCCGACGACGTCGTGACCTTCCTCGCCGACCTGCCCGCGTCGACGGTGCGCGAGCTCGAGGGCGCGCTCACGGGCGTCGTCGCCGGCAGCCGGCTCACCGGGACGCCGCTCACGCTGCGCTCGGCGCGGCTCTCGCTGCAGGACGACACGCTGCTGCAGCGGCCCGCCTCGTCGCCCGACCGCATCCTGAAGGCGGTCTGCCAGCGCTTCGAGGTCACGGTCGCCGACCTCTGCTCGCCGCGCCGGCCGCAGGCGCTCTCCTTCGCGCGGCAGTGCGGCATGTACCTGCTGCGCGAGCGCACCGAGCTCTCGCTCAGCGAGATCGGCGCCCTCCTGGGCGGGCGCGACCACACGACGATCCTGCACGGCATCCGCAAGGTCGAGGAATCGGTCGCCGTCGACAGCCGCGTGCGCGACCACCTCGCGCGGCTGCGGCAGCTGCTCGAGCGCTGACGCGCGCTCCCGTTCTCTCTCCATGGCTCGTTCGAAACCGGCGGCGCCTTCGGGTTCGAAGGCGCCGCCGGTTCCTTTTCGGCAGGCGGTTTCGCACCGGCCGCGGCGCGGCCGCGGTCAAGGAGGGTCGAGAACTCCGGGACAAGTCGCTGCCGCGATCCGGAGAAGATCTCCCCGGTCCACCGTCCCGCGCTCGCTCGCTCGCCACGCCATCGAGATCGCGCCGCGCGGGGATTGGAAGCGCACGGGTTTCCCCCGCTTCCGGGCTTCCGCACCGTCGCTCCAATCCGTTCCCGGAACGGAGGTTCCGACGTCGCGCCGACTTCCTTCCCCGATCCGGGAGACCCTCCTTCTCCCTCCTCTCTTCTTCTAATCCTTCCTTAGAATCACCTGGCTCACGAGAGGGGCAGGCGCTCGAGCGCGCAGTGCCGGCGGGCCGGCGCGAATGGCCACGGGCGGGGCTGCGAGCGACTGCGCAGGACGACGGATTCCCGCGTGCGGGGCCGGTCATCGGGGGAACAGCAACATGAAGTTTCGCTGCGATCGAAAGGCGTTCCTGGAGGTCGTCGGCCTCCTGGGAGGGGTGACCGCGGGACGTGGCACCCGGCCGATCCTCCAGCACATCCTGATCAAGTCGAACGGCTCCGACCTCGAGCTGCTGGCGACCGACCTCGAAGTCGCACTGCGCTGCCGCCACCGCCCGATCGTCCTCGAGGAGCCCGGCGCGATCTGCCCGCCGGCGGCGATGCTCGCCAGCATCCTGCGCGAGGCCCAAGGGGAGACGATCGACGTCTCGACCGACGGCAACGTGATCCTGTTGCGCTCGGGGCGCGGCCAGTTCCGCCTGAGCGGGGAGAACGCCGCCGACTTCCCCGAAGTGGCCGTGGGCGAGGGGACGGGCTTCATCGACCTCCCGGCGCCGCAGTTCCGCGAGCTGGCCGAGCGGACCGAGTTCGCCGCCAGCCGCGAGCTCGGGCGCTACGCCATCGACGGCATCCTGACCGAGCTCGAAGGCAAGCAGCTGCGGATGGTGAGCACCGACGGCCGCCGCCTGGCGCTGGCCGAGACGACGCTCGAGACGGCCGCCACCGCGACGGTCCACGAGATCGTCCCGCTCAAGGGCGTCACGCACTTCCTGCGCGCGCTCGGCCCGACGGCGGAGGTCGCGGGCATCTCGATCACCAAGCGGCGCGTCCTCCTGCGCAGCGGCGACACCGTCCTCTCCGCCACGTCGCGCGACGCCGAGTTCCCCGATTACCGCGGCGTGGTGCCGGCCGAGGACGCGGGGGCGGTCGTCCAGCTCGCGCGCGACGAGTTCTTCCAGTGCGTGCGGCAGGCGGCCGTCATGGCGGGCGACGACGCGCCCGCGGTCGCTCTCACCTTCACCGAGGGGAGCCTCGTCATCGCCGGCCGCCACGAGGGGCGCGGCGACGCGCGCAGCGAGATGCCGGTCGACTACGTCGGGCCCGAGGTGAAGATCGCCTTCAACCCCGCGTTCCTGCTCGACTTCGCCAAGCTCCGCCTGCCCGAGAAGATCCCCTTCTCCTTCCGCGACTCGACCGCGGCCTGCGTCTTCCGTCCCGCGCCCGGCTTCGCGTACGTCGTGATGCCGATGAGCCTGTGACGAAGCGCGCGCAGCCAGCGGCGAAGGGCGGAATGGAAAAGATCGCGAGCATCCTGCGGCGCATCCGGATCCCCGGACCGGGGCCGCTGCACGTGCGCCAGATCCAGGAGGCGCTCGCCGCCGAGCTCGGCGAGCAGGCGGCGCGCGACGTCCGCTTCGCGAGCTTCCGGTGCGGGACGCTCGTCCTCGAGTGCCGCTCCGCGGCGCGCGCGTTCGAGTGGCAGGCGTTCGCGCGCGCCGACCTCGCGGCGCGGCTCAAGGCGCGCCCCGGTCTCGAGGGGCTCGCCGAAGTGAAGTTCAGGAACGGTTCGTGGAGAGGTCATGGCAGGGCATAAGACGCCGGCAGTCCCGGCGCCGGACGACGACGAGATGGACCGCGCCGCGAAGTCGGAGCGTCCCGCGGCGGGCGACGGCGGCTACGGCGCCGACTCGATCAAGGTCCTCGAGGGGCTCGAGGCGGTCCGCAAGCGGCCCGCGATGTACATCGGCGACGTCACGGCGCGCGGGCTGCACCACCTCGTCTTCGAGATCGTCGACAACTCGATCGACGAGGCGATGGCCGGCCACAGCAAGAACATCCACGTGCGGCTGCGCGCCGACGGCGCCGTGTCGGTCGAGGACGACGGCCGCGGCATCCCGGTCGGCATCAACAAGGAGCAGGGCGTCCCGGCCGTCGAGCTCGTCTTCGGCAAGCTCCACGCCGGCGGCAAGTTCGACCACAACGCCTACAAGGTCTCGGGCGGGCTGCACGGCGTCGGCGCGTCGGTGGTGAACGCGCTCTCCGAGTGGCTCGAGGTCGAGATCTACCGCGACGAGAAGATCCACCACATGACGTTCCGGCGCGGTGACCGGGCCACGCCGCTGAAGGAGCTCGGCAAGTCGACCAAGCGCGGCACGAAGGTCACCTTCAAGCCCGACTCCGAGATCTTCACGACCGACACGACGTTCACGTACGAGACGATCGCGAAGCGGCTGCGCGAGCTCGCCTACCTGCTCGGCTCGCGCGGGCTCTCGATCCAGGTCTCCGACGAGCGCACGAACCAGTCCGACACGTTCAAGTTCGACGAGGGCGTGAAGACCTTCGTCGAGAACCTGAACCAGAACAAGACGCCGATCCACGCGACGGTCGTCCACCTGAACAAGGAGATCGACCGGCTCGTCATCGAGGTCGCGCTGCAATACAACGACGGCTACCACGAAGACGTCTACTGCTTCGCGAACAACATCAACACGCACGAGGGCGGCACGCACCTCTCCGGCTTCCGCAGCGCGCTCACGCGCACGCTCAACGCCTACGCGAAGAAAGAGGGCTTCATCAAGGAGAGCGAGGCGCCGCCGACCGGCGAGGACTTCCGCGAGGGGCTCGCGGCCGTGATCTCGGTGCTCGTGCCCGACCCGCTGTTCGAGAGCCAGACCAAGGTCAAGCTCGGCAACGCGGAAGTCGAAGGCGCGGTCCAGACCGTCGTCAACGACCAGCTCGGCAAGTTCCTCGAGGAGCACCCGGGCGAGGCGAAGTCGATCGTCAACAAGGCGCTGCTGGCGATGCGCGCGCGCGAGGCGGCCCGCAAGCAGCGGGATCTCGTGAGAAAGAGCGCCATGGTCGGCGGCGGCCTGCCCGGCAAGCTCGCCGACTGCCAGACGCGCAAGGCCGAGGACGCCGAGATCTTCCTGGTCGAGGGCGATTCCGCAGGCGGCTCGGCCAAGCAGGCGCGCGACCGCCGGACCCAGGCGATCCTCCCACTGCGCGGCAAGATCCTGAACGTCGAGAAGGCGCGCCTCGACCGCATGCTCGGCCACGAAGAGATCCGCACGATCATCACCGCGCTGGGCACCGGCATCGGCGCCGACGACTTCTCGCTCGAGAAGCTGCGCTACGGCAAGGTGATCATCATGAGCGTCGACGCGGAGGAGCACGTCTTCGTGCGCGACTCCCGCGGCGTCCGCATGACGAAGATCGGCACGTTCATCGACGCGGCGCTCGCCGAGCGCTCGACCCGCGACGCGCACTGCGAGCGGCGGTCGGGCGACGACCTCGGCGAGGTGATGTGCTTCGGCAGGGGCGACCACCAGGTCCGCTTCCGGCCGATCCGCTCGGTGCTGCGCCACCCGCTGACCGAGAAGCTCTACGAGGTTCGCACGGCGTATGGCCGCTCGGTTCGCGTCACCGCGAGCCACAGCGTCTTCGTCCACGAGGACGGCGGGGTCCGCCTCAAGTTCGGCGCGCAGCTGAAGATCGGCGACCGCGTGGTCGCCCCGCGCCGCATGCGCCTCCCCGAAAACGCGCCCGCGCGCATCGACCTGCTGGCCCGCCTCCACGCCGTTCCCGAAGCTGCCCGCCAGCTCCGTGTCCGCGGAGCCGCCATCGAGGCGTGGCGGCGCGCGAAGGTGGTCGCCGAATACGCCGACCGGCCCGAACTCGTCGAGGCGCGCGTCGACGTCCCGGTGGACGTGCGCGACGAGGTCGCGGCGCTGCGGCGTGCGAGCGGCATCTCGAATCTCTCGCTCTGCGCCGCGATCGGCATCAAGCAACCGGTCACGTTCTACGGCTGGGAATCCGGCGCCTCGCGGCCGACCGTGTCGCAGTGGCGCGACTACCTCTCGACCGTCGGCGCCGACGTCGAGTCCGTCATGCGTCGCGTGTCCATCGGCGGCAGCCGCCTCGAGCGCGCATGGGAGACGCAATACGCCGGTTCCGCGCGCAATCGCGTGCGGCCGGACGTCCGCCTTTCCGACTTGTCGGCGGACGACGTCGCCGGGTTCTCGGACGACGCCGAACTGCGGATCGGCTCCGATCACGGGGGCGAGCGGACGCTGCCGCGCTGGCTCGAGGTCACGCCGGCGCTGATGACCTTGCTCGGCTTCCACCTGGCGGAAGGGTCGTGCTCGGAGCGCGGCGGGATCCGCCTTTCGATCGGCAGGAACAACGATGCTCGCGTCGGCGAGCTCACGGCGGCGATCGAGACGGTGTTCGGCGCGACGCCGCGGCGCTACGACGCCGCGGAGCGCGTCTCCGAGCTGCGCCTGGTCCACCGCGTCGCCGCGCTCGTCTGGGAGCACGTCTTCGGCTTCCGCGGCGTCGACGCGACGACGAAGCGGATCCCCGACCTCGTCTTCTCGGTCGCGGCGCCGCTGCGCGCGGCGTTCCTGCGCGGCTACTTCCTCGGCGACGGCACGGCGAGCCACGGCCGGATCGCGTTCGCCACCTCTTCGCGCGACGTCGCGAGCGGCCTCTCCTACCTGCTCGGAGCCTGCGGCGTCGTCGCGTCGCTGCAGGAGTACGCGCCCGACCGCGTCGCGCGGACGATCCGCGGCGCCGTGTGCCGCACGACCCATCGCCACTGGATCGTGACGGTGGCCGCGGCCGAGGACCTGGCGCAGTTGCGCTCCGTCTGGAGCGACCACCCCGGCGCGCCTTCGGTCGATGCGCGCCTGGCCCGGGGTCGCACCTGCGCGAACCGCCGCTTCGAGCCGATCGACGGCGACCTGATGGCGCTGCCGGTCACGTCGATCGCCGCCGTCGCCCCCAGCAACGGGCAGGTCTACGACTTCTCGGTCGAGGGCGACGAGAACTTCGTCGCGGGCATGGGCGGCCTCTGCTGCCACAACACCGACGCCGACGTCGACGGCTCGCACATCCGGACGCTGCTGCTCACGTTCTTCTACCGGCAGATGAAGCCGCTCGTGGAGAACGGGAAGATCTACTGCGCGGCGCCGCCGCTCTACCGCGTCAAGCGCGGCAAGCTCGAGCAGTACGTCCACAACGAGGAGGAGCTGCTCCGCATCAAGCGCGACCTCGGGATCCGCGGCGCCGAGCTCCTGCTGGTGGCGCGCAACGAACGGCTCGCGGGCGAGGCGATGAAGCCGCTGATCGAGGAGCTGGCCCGGCTCGAGCGGGCTGGCGCGCACCTCGAGAAGCGCGGAGTCAGCCTGCGCGAGCTCGCCGCGCACGCGGTGCCCGTGGCGGGCGCGCCGCGCGTGCCGCAGTTCCGCGTGACGCCGCGCGGCGCGGCGCGCGAGTACCTGGCCGACGACGCGGCGCTGCAGAAGTTCCTCGAGGCGGGGCGCGCGCGCAAGCCCGACCTCTCGGTGAGCTACGAGGGAGACGAGAGCGCCGACGTGCACGTCGTCCACCTCCACGCGCACGGCGACGTCGACGCGGCGCTCGAGGCGTTCGCGAAGCGCGGCCTCACCCTCGACCACGTGCTCGGCCCGAAGGGCGGCGCGGCTGCGGCGAACGGCGCGGCACCCTTCAAGCTCAAGCTCGAGTCGGGCGAGCGCGAGCTCGCGAGCCTGCGCGAAGTCGCCGACGCCATCCGCGCCGACGGCGAGCGCGACCTCGAGATCCAGCGTTACAAGGGTCTCGGCGAGATGAACCCCGAGCAGCTCTGGGAGTCGACCATGGATCCGGCGCGCCGGACCATGTACCAGGTGCGCGCCGAGGACATGCTCAAGGCCGACGAGATCTTCACCGTCCTGATGGGCGAAGAGGTCGAGCCGCGCCGCGCCTTCATCGAGAAGCATGCGCTCGAGGTGAGGAATCTGGACATCTAGGTCGCCGGGCGCCGCGGTCCGAAGGAAGTTCGCACTCAGGTCGGGTGGGGGGGCGTGCCGATCGGTGGAGACGACGGAGCCTCCTCCCCGATGCGAAGCGCCTCCAAGATCACGTCCCTCAACGCAGGCCAGGTCCTGCGGGCGGAGGGGTACATCACCGCCGAGCAGCTCGAGGAGGTGGTGAGGGAGAGCCAGGTCACCGGCGAGCGCGTGGGCGAGATCCTCCTCGCTCGCGACCTCTGCACCGAGTTCGACATGGCGAAGGCGCTGGTGCGCCAGCTCGGCCTGCCCTACCTGTCGCCGCGCAACTACCAGGTGCCGAAGGAGGTCCTCGCGACCCTCCCGCCCAACGTCCTGATGCAGCACAAGATCGTGCCGCTCGACGTCTTCGGCGAGGTCCTCGTGATCGCGACCTACGGCGACCTCGATGCTTCGACCGTGACCGAGATCGAGAACGAGACCGGCAAGCGCGTCGCGTGCGTCGTCGCGCTCAAGTCCGACATCGATCATGTCCTGCAGGAGAAGTTCCCCCCGCAGGACATCGGCAAGGAAGTCGCCAGCCGACTCGACCAGCTCTTCGGCTAGCGACGCGGCGGCGGGGCCTCATCTACTTCGTCGGCGCCGCATCGCAGGTCGCATCAGCCCTGCGGAGTTTTCTCGCGTTCGACCGGCGTCGCGGCGGGCGTCTCGATGCGGGTCGGGAGCGACTTCGGCGGAGTCGCCGGCGGCTCGGGCGTGTTGAGCTCGTCCTCCACGTCCTTCAGGCCGCGCTTGAAGCTGTTGACCGACTTGCCGAGCGAGCGCGCGACGTCGGGGAGGCGCGAGCCGAAGAGCACCAGCGCGATCACGAGGATGATCAGCAGCTCCGAGTTGCCGATGTTGAAGAAGCCGAGCACCATCGCAGTACCTCGATTGGATCCAGCGCGCCGGACTTCGTCCTCGCGCGCGTGCGCCGGACTTCGTCCGCGAGCGCGCGAGGGGGTGGGATGTTAGCGCCGCCGGCCCGGGTCGCCCGCCGCCGGGCCCCGCCCCGCGCAGCGCCGAGCCGGAGCCGCCGCGCCGTGAAAGCGCGGCCGGTTCGCGCGCGTGATGCGGGCCCGCGGCGCGGGGTCAGAAGTTCGGGTCGAGGCCGGGGGTGTCGCCGCGCCCGCCGACGAAGCTGTGGCGGCTGCGGCCGCCGAAGAACGACGGGTAGATCGAGAAGGTGAGCGACGTGTCGCCCGACCCGCTGTCGTGCCCGAAGCCGACCGCGAAGGTGAAGTCGTCGCCGATGCGGCGCAGCTCATAGCGGTACTCGAGCCCCGATCCGACGAAGAAGTCGTACTGCTCGAGCGCCGCGATCGACCACTTGTCGGTGAGGCGGTAGTCGATCTCGCCGGTGAGAGTGCGCGAGAGCCCGCGTGTCGTCCGCCAGCTCACGATCGTCACCCAGTCGCTCCGCGGCTCGAGCGCGACGCCGATGTCGGAGCTCTCGAAGCGGTGTTCGTAGAGGTTCCAGTCGACCTCCGCGAAGAACGCGGTCCGCTTGAGCCAGCTCGGCGAGAACTCGGGACGCGCGTGGAGCTCGCCGTGGAGCGGGCCGGCCGTGCGCCCCTCGACGCCGGTCGGCGTCGTGACCGGGTTGTCGCGCTCGGCGTGGGGGTAGAGCGGCAGCTCGACGTCGAGGTCGATCACGCTCACCGTCTCGATCGTGGGCCGGCCGCGGTCGTCCCGGTACTCGCGGTGCGTCTGCAGGCGCTGCCGCACGGCGAGCAGGTAGGTCTCCTTCACGTCGAACGACTCGGTGTCGTCGATCGGGACCAGCTCGGCGGGGTCCTTCGAGACGTCGTAGACGTTCACGTAGTCGGTCTCGAAGAGCATGACGTGGCGCAGACCGTCGATGCCCAGCGCCGGCGACCACGCGTCGAAGTCGCGGTGCAGCAGGAATTCGCCGCGCCAGCCCCAGGTCCCGGCGGCGCGGCCGGTATTGCCGTCGTCGAGTGCGTTGCGGTCCCAGCCGGTGAAGCGCCCCGACGTGAACGGCCGGAACTGCAGCGGCCCGACCGGCAGCGAGGTGGAGAGCTCGATCTCGGTGTCGGCGCGCACGACGCGCTGCGCCGGCTGCAGCGTGTCGTCGGCGAACTGGTCGCGGAAGTTGCCGACGCTCGTGAAGTCGGAGAGCACCAGGTAGTTGGGGTTGCCGCCGCGCTCGAGGAACTCCGGCAGCGGGATCTTCGCGAGCGGCTCGCCGACCTGGTCGAAGGCGCCGCTCGGCAGCGACTCCTGCTGCGTCTGCCATTCGTTGACGCGGTTCAGGTAGAGGAAGCTGAGCCGCCCCGTCCCCTCCTGCCGCGTCAGGTGCGCGTAGTTCTCCGGCTCCTTCTCCTCCTTGAATTCGCGCTCGAAGTACTCGGGCTGGAAGCCGGGATCGGAGTACCACGCCGCCTCGGTGTCGAGCCGCCAGAACTCGGCCGGCGTCCAGCGGTTCTTGAACCAGGCGCGCCCGCGGTCGGGCTCGTCGATGACGTGGTCCGTCTCCTGGTCCTGGTCGGCGTGGTCGCGGATCCAGTACCCGCCGATCTCTCCGAAGTCGACCGTCTGCCGCTTGTCGCCCTCCCTCCAGCGGAACGACGAGCCGAGCCCGACGCCGCGCTCCGTGTAGCCGTCGACGTCGGCGTTCCAGCCGAGCCGCAGCGGCTTCTGCAGCCCGAACTCGTCCTGGAACTTCCGCGCCAGCGCCGGCATGTCGCTGCCCCACTGCGTCTGCAGGAAGCCGCCGTAGCGGTCGGAGTGGCCGGCCCGGACGCGCTGCAGCGGCAGCGACTCGCCCTCGTCGAGGCGCGCGGAGAAGCCGGGCAGCGGCAGGACCGGGACGTCCTCCCAGTCGAGCGTCGCGCCGGAGAGCTCGGCGATCGGCGACTCCTGCATCTCCTCGTCGGTCTCGACGCGGACGTCGACGGAGGAGGCGGCGACGTGGTAGTGGGGGTTGCCGTAGCGGCAGGTCGTGAACTGCGCGTCGTTGGCCGCGACCTCCTTCGGGCCGAGCGTGCGCAGCGCGGCCGCGCGCACGCGCAGCGGCACCAGCGACGGCTCGCGCGCCGGGTCGCCGAGCGGATAGTGCAGGTCGGGCTTCTCCGGCCGGTAGCGCGCCAGCGCCATCAGGTCGCAGTCGACGACGATGCCGCGCTGCTCGAAGAGGTGCTGGTAGAAGCGCTCGGCGAAGACGACCTTCTCCTTGCCCTCGCGGAAGTGGACGTGGCCCTCCGCGTAGATCTCGCGCAGCGACGACTGGATCACCGTCGCCGGGTCGTCGGCGAGCGGCGCGCGCAGCGGCGGCTGGTCGGGCGCGCCGGGGATCGTCGGGCCGGCGTGCAGCGGATCGCCCTTCTTGCCGCGGTCGCCGCCCTGGATCAGCTTCAAGAGGTCCTTGTCGCCCCACAGCACCGCGTGGTCGGCCCACAGCTCGAAGTCGCGCGCGGCGAGGACGATGTGGACGTCCTCGGCGTAGAAGACGATCTCGTCGCCCTGCGCCGTCTGCTCGTAGCTGATGCGCGAGTTGGTCATCACCGGCGCGTTCGGCGGCGCCGGCGCGTCCTGCGCGTGCAGCGGCGCCGCGAGGAGAGCGACGGCGAGGGAGAGCGGACCGAGCCGCGTCGCGCCGCACCGGAGGGGGTGGGGCGCGACGCCGCACTCAGCGTCCATTCGGCGCCTCGAGCAGGAGACGGAAGTCCTCGAAGTGCGCGCGCACGAGGCGGTCGGGGTCGCTCCTCGGCCGGAGCGCCGCCTCGACCGGCGCGATCGAGAGGCGCTGGAAGTCGGCGGTCGCGTGCCACGCGCCGTCGGCGTCCGCGGCGAGCATCTGGCAGCGCTCCGCCCCCTGCTTCAGCACGAGCTCGCTGCCCGCGAACTCGTAGGTGAGCAGCGCGCCGACCGCGTGATACTCGCCGTAGTCGAGGTGGACGCGCCCCTGCGCGCTGAGGCGCACCAGCGCCGGGCCCGCCTCGCCGGCGACGCGCTCGCCGATCGGCCGCGACAGGATCAGCTCGACGCGCTCGGAGCGGATGTGCGCGCGGTCGGGCTCGGCGGGGCGCGGCGCCGCGGTGAACGGCCCGCGCGGGGCCGCCGCCGCCTCGGCCGCCTCGTCGAAGATCCAGGTGTCGACGCCGCCGGTGAGCAGCAGGTGCTGGTCGACGAGCTCGGGCGGGTCGGAGCAGCTGAGCTCGACGCGCAGCCGCCGCGGCGGCTTGCCGTCCTCCGACGGGCGCGATGGATAGAGGACGACGACGGGGAGGTCCTTGCGCGCGTGGAGCTGGATGCGCGGCCGCCCCTCGCGCGTCGGGCTCACGTCGATCCACTCCGTGACGATGCGGTCGACGGCGCCCTCGAGGTCGGCGCGCGTGCGCTGCAGCACGACCGGCTGCTCGGCGCTGCCGGCGATGTGCGCGAGGCCGCGCGCGAGGTCGAAGCGCAGCGTCAGCGCGTCGAACGAGGAGCGGTCGCTCGGCCGTTCGGCGTGGATGCGGCCGTGGGCCGTGACGAGCGCGCGCGCGAACGGGCTCGTCGCCGGCAGGCCCTGGAGGAGCTTCGGCTCCGGCCCCGCCGGCTTCGGCTCGCCCGGCTGCGGCGGCGTGATCTCGACGTGCTCGGCGTAGAAACGCAGCGGCTTGAGCGCGGCGAGCGCGGCCGGGTCGGGCGCGCCCTTGTTCTTGTCCGCCGCGCCGGGCAGCTCGCCGAAGCCCGGCGGCAGCACCGGCGCGACCAGCGACTCGGGGATCGTCGCGGCGACGCGCTGCGCGCCGTCGTCGGCGACGATGCGCCGCGTGTCGATGTCGAAGTCGAGGTGCGCCGCGGCGATCGTGAGCGACGCCCTCTCCTTCGACGAGCTTCCCAGGACCGCGTCGAGCTCGACCGGCAGCGTTCCGACCGCCGGCGTCCCTGGCACGCCGTCGAGCAGCAGGTGGCGCTCGCCGCCGCCGCTCCCGTCGGGCCTGAACTCGGTGCGCGCGTGCGCCGCGAGCAGGTGGAGGTGGGGGCCGGGACCGTCGGGATCGTCGTCGCGGAAGTCGAAGGCGTCGACGTCGCCCGTCGCCTCGATCTGCGGCGGCGTCTTCGTCGCGCCGCCCTTTGCCGTCGCCCCGTCCGCGACGGGCCAGACGTCGATCTGGTCGGCGGCGAGGCGGACGATCTCGATCTTCTTCTTCTCCGCGCCGCCGTCCGGCGCCGCGGGGAGCTCGAAGACCCTGACGCGCGTGCGCCCCTTCACGTGCATCTCGTCGCCGCGGATCTCGAGGCGCGCCGGCGCGATCGGCTCGAGCTCGATGCGCCGCTCGATCCCCGGCGCGGTCGCGTCCGACGCCGCCGTCCCGAACCACGCGGTGCCGGGCGGGAGCGCCAGGTCGCTGGGCGCCAGCACCGGCACGATGACGTGAAGCGGTGCACCCTTCGGAGTGTCGAGGTCGATCACGGGGCCGCGCAGCGTGCCGCGCTCGGTCACCACCTCGGCGTCGCCTTCGAGGTGCGCCTGCTGGCCGCCGCTTTCGAGCGTGATCTTCTGCGCGCGCGCCTTGCCGCGGCCGTGCAGGTCGACGCGCGCGCTGCCGTCGAGCCCGAGCGATTCGAGGTCGAGGCCGGACGTCGGCGCCGCGCCGCCCTTCGCCGGAGCGCCGCGCGCGACGAGCACGGCGGTGATCGTGTCGGCGTCGGCGTCGATCGTCTCGCCGACCGCGCCCGAGGCCGCGTGGGAGTCGCCGGCCGCGACCGACGTCGCGTGGGCGTCGCCGGAGAGGACGGCGCGCCAGCGCGCCGGCGTCCCGTCGGCCGCCGCGAGGGGCGTCAATTCGAGCCGCGTCTTGGCGCGCAGCGAGACGATACGCGCATCCCCGCCCTCGCCCACCGCGAGGCCGTCCAGGTGGAGCGGCCCTTCGAGCGTGATCGCGTCGCCGTCGCGCGTCACGTGGCGCGCGACGCCGGTGCCGCCGAGCAGCCCGAACTCGACGGTGCCGTCGCGGCCGCCCGCCTCGACGCGCTTCACGACGAGCCCCTTCGCGTCGCTCGCGGGCGCCGCGGCGCCGGTCGAGGGCGCCGTAGCGCCGGCCGCCGGCGCCTCCGCGCGCGCCAGCTCGAGCGCGACCACGTCGGTCTTCATCCAGCGCTCGCCGCCGTCCGCGTCGCGCTGGCGCACGTCGACGTCGCGCTCGAAGGTGAGCGTGCCCGGGCCGATCGACTGCACGCCCTCCTCGATCCCGGCGGCGTCTTCGCCGCGCCCGCTGCCGCCCTTCGCCTCGCCCGGCTCGACGCGCCGGACGAAGGTCGCGCCGCCGGTGCTCTTCACGTGCAGGTCGCCCGACACGAGGTCGATCGGGCCGGCGAGCTCGAGGCGGCCGTCGAAGCGCAGCATCGTGAAGCCGGCCGCGTGCAGGTCGAAGGGGGGCTCGGTCGAGAAGACGTGCACCGGCTCGGGGCCGACGAGGCGCGGGAAGAGGAAGTCGGGGTCGACGTCGCCCGCCACGCCCTCCGGCGTCGGCGGGACCTCGAGGCGCGTCGTGTCGAGCGTCATCACGACGCGGCCGTCCTCGCCGTACGCCTCGAGGCGGACGTCGGGGCCGAGCGTCAGCGACCGCAGGTCGCGCTTGGCCTGGAAGTTCTCCGTGAGCGTGCGCAGGTCGCCGCGCGTCTCGAGCTCGCCCGCGGTCGCCGACACCCGGCGGATCGGCGCCTCGTCGTCGGCGTTGCCCGGGAACGCCTCGAGCACCGGCTTCACGAGGTGGATGCCGCCGGCGTACGGCTCGCTGTTGGCGCCCTTGAGCTGCACGACCTTGAAGCGCTGCGTCGTGCCGTCGGCCTGCTTCACGCTGCGCCAGCCGAGCGGGAGCGTGAACGCGCCGCGCATGCCGACGCCGATGCGGCGCCCCTGTCCCTGCTCCGAGAAGGGGAGCGCGCCGGGCGATGCGGGGAGGTTCTCCGAACGGATCGTCGGCGCCTTGGTGCGGCGCCACAGGCGGTCGGGACCGAGCAGCACCACGAGGACCAAGAGGCCCACGCCGAAGATGCTCACGAAGAGGATGAGCCGCTTCATGGAGGAAGGGTACCGGCGCGGTCAGGACGCCTGATCGAGGAAGTGCTTCACCACGGCTTCGAACTTCCCTTGCGCCTTGAGGATGCGGTCGATCGCCTCGCGGACCGCGCCTTCGCCGCCGCGCGCCTCCGTGATGACGTCGGCGCGCGCGCGAACTTCCCGCGGAGCGTCGCGCACCGTGACGGCGACGCCGGCCAGCGCCATCGCCGAGAGGTCCTGGAGGTCGTCGCCGATGAACGCCGCTTCGTCGAGCCCGATGCCGCGCCGCGTGCACAGCTGCCGGAGCGCCTCGCCCTTGTTCTTCGAGTTGAGCACGACGTAGCGCACGCCGAGCTCGCGCGCGCGCTGCTCGACGGCCGGCGAGCCGCGCGCCGTGACGAACGCCGAGTCGAGCCCGGCCAGGTGCAGGCACTTGAGCCCGATGCCGTCGCGCGAGGAGAAGCCCTTGAGCTCCTCGCCGCTCGGCGAGAGGAGGATCGTGCCGTCGGTCAGCACGCCGTCGACGTCCATGGCGATCAGCTGCAGCCGCTTGATGCGTGCGACCAGCGGCGCGCGCGCCTTGCCCTTCTTCGCGCCGCGCCGCGCCTTCGGCTCGCTCTCGTCTTCGTCGTTCACGTCTTTCACGAGGAGCCCGCCGGCGGTTCGGGCGTGTCGAAGAGGTCGACCGGCCGGTCCTGCACGTCGAGCAGGCCGACGGCGCGGCCGCGCTCGTCGACGACGAGGATCTGGTCGAAGCCGCGCTCCTTCATCAGGCGGAACGCCTCGCTCGCGAGGCGGTGTGCGCCGATCGTCGTCGGCTTGCGCGTCATCACCTCGTCGATCACGTGCCGGGAGAGGTCGAAGGGCCCGGCATCGAAATGATTCAGCACGGTCCGGCGCAGGTCGCCGTCGGTCCAGAAGCCGATCGCGCGCCCCTCCCCGTCGACGATCGTCACCGCGCCGGCGCGCGTCTCGGTCATCGCCTGGAGCGCGTCGAGGATCGGCGCGCCCGACGGCACCGTCGGGCTCTCGCGCCCCTTGCGCATCAGGTCGCCGACCTTCAGGAGCTTGCGCCCGAGCGCGCCCGCCGGGTGGAAGCGCGCGAAGTCCTCCTTCGTGAACCGCTTCATGCGCATGACGGTGAGCGCGAGCGCGTCGCCGATCGCGAGCATCACCGACGTCGAAGTGGTCGGCGCGAGCCCGAGCGGGCACGCCTCGACCGGCTTGCCGACGTCGAGCACGAGGTCGGCGTGGCGCCCGAGCGGACTGTCGGGAGCGCCGGTGATCGCGACCATGCGCGCGCCGATGCTGCGCAGCGGGTCGAGCAGCCGCAGCATCTCGTGCGTCGCGCCGCTGAACGAGAGCGCGAGCACCACGTCTTCGTGGTAGATGCGGCCGAGGTCGCCGTGCACGGCTTCGCCGGGATGGAGGAAGAGCGAGCGCGTCCCGGTCGAGGCGAGCGTGGCCGACACCTTGGCGCCGATCAGCCCGGCCTTGCCGATGCCGGTGACGACCACCATCCCTTTGCAGTCGCGCAGCAGCTCGGCCGCCGCGAGGAATTTCGGCGGCATCGCCTCGGCGAGCTTCGAGATGGCCGTGCCGCACTGCCGCAGCGCGTCCTGCGCGTCACGCAGCAGCTCGCCGCCCTCCGATCCGGGGTGCGCCGGAACGGGAGCGCGCGCGGGAGCGGACGGAGCCGGGGCTGCCGTGGGCCTGGCAGCGGACGCGTTCCTGGACTTCGCGGAGTCCTTGCGCGGATTCACGTGCGGCGTCGTCCCCCCCGTTCGAGACGCGAGACCGACGAGTATCGTACCCCGCCATGCTCGCTTCCTGGATGCTCCCGGAGCCGTGGATGACCGAGGAGTTCTCCCGGAAGTGCTTCTACTTCGTGGTGCTGATCGTCTCGCTCGCGTTCCACGAGTACGGCCATGCGTGGAGCGCGACCAAGCTCGGCGACACCACCGCGAAGGACCTCGGCCGCCTGACGCTCAACCCGCTCCCGCACCTCCACCCGATCTTCACCGTCGTCCTGCCGATCTACTTCATCTTCTTCACCGCGAGCTCGGCGATCTATTTCGCCGCGGCGAAGCCGGTCCCCGTGGTCCCCGCGAACATGCGCAGCCCGGTGCGCGACCTGATGCTCACGTCGGTCGCCGGCCCGGCCATGAACGTCGTGCTCGCCCTGTTCTTCACCTGTGCCTACTGGTTTCACATCGAGGTGAGGCACGTCCCAACGTACGCGATTTCGTCGATCATCTTCATCGACGCGATCCGGCTGAACCTCATGCTGGCCATCTTCAACATGCTGCCGGTGCCGCCGCTGGACGGGCACCGCGTGCTCGGGTTCTTCCTGCCGGCGCCGGTGCGGAATGCGTTCTATTCGTTCGGCCAGTTCGGGATCGTCCTCCTGATCGTCCTCATGGTGCGCGGCACCCTGGATCCCGTGATGCACGCGATCTATTCCGGGACCGACGCGGTGTGGCAGCACCTGATGCCCGGCCGGATGCCCATCTTCGGAACCAACCCCTGAGATCGCGATGGACCACCACTTCGAGCTCGCCAACTTCGCCGGTCCGCTCGACCTCCTGCTCTACCTCGTGCAGAAGGAGGAGATGGACATCCGCGAGGTGTCGCTGGTCAAGATCTGCGACCAGTACTTCGAGGCGCTGAAGCGCGCCAAGAACCTCGACGTCGACACCGCCGGCGAATTCCTGGTGATGGCGGCGACGCTCATGTCGATCAAGGCGCGCTCGCTGCTGCCGCGCGAAGAAGTCGACCTCGCGGCCGAGCTCGACCCCGAAGAGGAGCTGATCCAGCGGCTGCTCGAGTACCGGCAGCTCAAGGAGGCGACGCGCATCCTCGACCGCAGCTCGGCGGCGCGCGACCTGGTCCATCCGAGCCGGCCCGAGGTCGGCGACGCCGGCATCCCGCTCGAGGAGGTCGGCGTCTTCCACCTCGTCGAGGCGTTCCGGAAGGTGCTCGCCGATTCGGGGCTCGACCGCGCGGCGCCGAGCACGATCGTCGCCGACCGCCCGCTCGCCGAGTACGTCGCCGACCTGCTCGCGACGCTGCGGTCGGCGCGGCGCGTCGCGTTCCACGAGGTCTTCAAGCACGACACGACGCGCATCGACCTGATCGGCCACTTCCTCGCGGTGCTCGAGCTGATGCGCGCGAAGCTGATCCACGCGGTGCAGGCGCAGGCCTTCGGCGAGATCGTGATCGAGGCGATCGCCGATCCGCTCCCCGAGCGCTGGGAGCCGGCCGCCGACGTCTGGTCGACGCGCGCGCCGACGATCGACGAGGCGCCATTGTTCGTGCCTTCGGCTGGCGCGCCGCCGGCGAACGGAGCCCCGAAGAAGCGCGCGCCCGCTCCCGAGCCCGACCCCGACGAAGCACCCGACGACGAGTTCGAGCCGTTGCCCGACGTGCGGCTGCAGGAGGGCGACCAGGCGGGAGAGGCGTCCGGGGCGGCGGGGGCCGGATGAACGCGCTGGTGCGCGCCGGGCTGTTCGCGGCGGCGCTGCACAGCCCGGGTCGCGCGGCGGCGGACGACGCCGGCCGCGCCCGCGTCTGGCGCGGCGGCCCGGCGTCCCCCTCGGCGCGGCCGGCGCCGGGCGAGGCCGCTCCGGCCGAGTGGACCGACGGCCGCCGCGACACCTTCGCGGCGCTTGCGCCCGATTCCCCCGAGGAGGCGGTGCGCGTCGGCTTCGAGTGGGACGCGCCGCGCCCGGTCGCCGCGATCGAAGCCGACTTCCTCGCGCTCGGCGGCGACCGCTTCGAGCCGCGCGGCGGGACGCTGCGGCTCGAGGTGAAGAGCGCGGCCGGCTGGTGCGCGGTGAGCGGCCGCCTCGCGCGCGACGAGTCGCGCCGCGACGAGCTCGCGAAGTACCAGGAGTTCGGCGGCGTCGCGTGGCGGATCGCCTTCGCGCGCTGCGAGGCGCTCGGCGTGCGGCTCGTCCTGCAGCGGCCGCGGCGCGACGGCGCGTTCGGCGTCTATGCGCTGCGCGAGCTCGCCGTCGCCGACGACCCCTCGGCACCGCTCGTCGCCCTCGCGCGCGGCGCGCTCGCGGCTCCGATCGCCGCCGACCCGCCGCCGCCGCCGCTCGACGAGGCGGCGCTCGACCTCGCGCGCGAGCCGGGCGTGCGGCGCAGCCACGACGGTGTCGGCCTCGTGCTCGTCTGGCCGCGCGCGCGGATGGTGAGCGAGGCGACGCTCGACGCGCGCGACCCGACGGCGATCGACTGGTGGGCCGGCGACGGCTGGCGCAACGTGCTGGTGCGCTCGACCGAGACCCACGTCGACGCGCACGGCACCCCGCAGACGACGGTGCGCTTCGTCCCGCACGCGGTCACGCGCCTGCGCTTCATCCACGCCGACAAGGGGGCGCGCGTCGCGGTGCGCCTCGGCGAGCGGGCGCGCGCCGACTTCGAGGCGATGCGCCGGCAGTGGGACGATCCGCTGGCGCGCCAGGTCGCCGAGGCGATCGGCGACCCCGACTACGCCGACGCCGCGGCGTGGCTGCTCCCGAACGACGGCGCCGCCGCGCTGCTCGGCCGGCCCGAGGATCCGGTCGAAACGCTGGTCGCATGGAACGGCACGCTGCACGAGACCGAGCACGGCGACGAGGGGCCGTGGGATCTGGGCGCGCCACCCGGCTCGTCGCTCGCCGCGGGCTCGCGCGCGCGCTGGACCGACCGGATCGCCGCCTTCGCGCTCGACGGCGAGCTCTTCGGCAACGACCCCGACCGCACCACGCGCCGGGCCGTCGGCGACGGCCGTCCCGGCGTCGTGACGCGCTCCGAGCGCGACGGACTCGTCGCCTACACACGCGCGTACGTCACTGCGCCGGGCGACGTCGCGTGGGGGACGCTGGTCAAGGTCACCGTCGAGAACGACCGGACCGCGCGGCGCGTCGCCACCTTCGACGCGATCCTCGCGCGGCGCGCGGCGCAGGGCGACCTCTTCGAGCGGGCGCCGCGGAGAGCGACGTTCACGCGCGACGCCGACCCGCGCGTGCTGCGCGAGGCGGACGGCACGATCGCGCTCTATTCGACGCCGCCCGCGTCGTTCGAGATCGGGGCGTTCGAGACGCTCGCGCGCTGGAGCTTCGTGCTCGGGCCGCAGGAGTCGCGCGAGCTCACGCTCTTCTTCCCGAGTGCGAACGCGCCGCTCCGGTCGGCCGATCCGCTCGCCGAGCTCGACGCGACGCGCAGCCGCGCCGCCTTCGAGACGTACTGGGACGGCGTCGACGGCGCCTGCGGGCTCGAGCTCCCCGAGGCGCCGCTCGACGAGCTGGTGCGCGGGCTCCTCGCGCAGTGCCGCATCGCCCTCTTCGACGAGCGCGGCGGCGGGGCGCACGACGCGGCCGACCTCACGCTCAAGAGCGGCGCCTACGCGTGCGAGGAGTATCGCGGCATCGAGGAGGGCGGCGCCGCGCTCGCGCTGGCGCGCTTCGGCCAGGTCGACGCGGCGCGCCGCGCCATGCAGCGCATGCTCCTCGCCGACGTGACCGATCCCGGAGGCGAGCGCCACGTCGAGCGCGCCGCTGTCGCGCTGGCGCGCGCCTGTCAGGTCTGGCGCCTCGCGTTTGATTGCGACCTTTTCGAGCGAATGCGGCCGTGTTTGGTCGCGTTCCTCGACGAGATCGCGGCGGCGCGCGCGGCGGATGAGGCGGGTGACGACGAGTTCGCCGGGCTCTTCCTCCGCCACGCCTATGGCGCGGGCGCCGGGCCGGCGCGCAGCCTCGCCGAGGCGGCGCTCGCGTGGCGCGGGCTCGTCGAGTTCGCGCGGCTCTCGGCCGACGTGGGCGACCGAGTGACCGCGGCGCCGTTCGCGGCGGAGGCGGAAGCGCTGCGCGCCCGGCTCGAGCGCGCCGTCGAGCAGTTCACCGACCGCTCGGTCGACCCGCCCTTCGTGCCGATGGCGGTCGACGTCGGCTCGTCGCGCGACGCGCCCGACTGGCGGCGCGCCGAGGAGCCGCATCCGTGGCTCGGCGGCGATCCGCTCGGCGAAGCATGGTCCCGTTCCGCGTCGCTCCTGCTCGAGACGGGGCTCTTCGATCCCGGCCAGCCGCCGGCGACGTGGATCCGGCAGACGCTCGAGCGCCACGGCGGGCAGTGGCTCGGGCTCGCGCGCTTCCACGCGGCGCTCGACGCGACCCACGGCCTCGGCGCGATCGCGTCGCTCGCCGACACGGGCGACGAGGGCGACGCGTCGGCCTTCCGCAGCGGCGCGTTCGCCTTCCTCGCGCACGGACTCGCGCGCGACGTCTTCACGGGCGGCGAGCTCACCGGCGTCGTGCCGCTGCGCGTCAGCAACGTCGCGCTGCGCGAGCGGATGCTCGACGCGCGCTGGGACTTCGGCCTCGACGGCCACGACCTCTCCGTCGACGACTACGGGCGCGCGCTCGGCTCGGAGCCGCTGACGGCGGCGGCGGGGGCCGGCCTCCTCCTGATCCGGCGGATGGTGATCGAGGAGACGGACGGCGCCACGCCACGCGCCGATCCCGCGGCGACGCCGGAGGTGCTCCACCTGCTGCGGCTCGCGCCGCCGCGCTGGCTCTCCGACGGCCGGCGGCTGCGCTTCGACGCGCTGCCGACCGTCTTCGGCCCGGTCTCGCTCGAGGTCCATTCACGCATCGACGAAGGGGTCGTGCGCGGGCGCATCCAGGTCGGGTCGGCGGCGGGGCCGCGGCGCGATCATCTGCAGCTGAAGCGGATCGTCCTCTGGATCCACTCGCCGGACGGGGCGTCGATCCGCGGCGCTCGCTTCGACGGCGAGCCGCTGCGCGCGGTGCACGAGACGTCGATCGAGCTGCCGGTCGACCGCGGCGGGGAGTTCGAAGTCGGGTTCTGACGGGGCGCGCCACCGGTCGAAGACCGGCGCGGCGGTGGTCAGAGAAGCAGCGACGTCGCGGTCAGGCGAGCGGCGCGGTCGGCACGGTGTCGGGGCGCAGCAAGACCTGCCGGCACGTGCCCTGGTCGACGTCGAACGCGAGACACGAGTCGTGCGGCCGCGCGTACACGTGGAGCGTGACCGCACGGCCGTCGCCGCCTCCGCGCGGCGGATTGCCGAGCCGGTGGATCGCGCGCGAGCGGTCGACGGCCGAGACCGCGAGCCCCGCCGCCAGCACCGCCGTCGGCCCCTTCGTGAGCGTGATGCCGTGGCCGATGCCGTCGTCGTCGATCTCGATCTTGCCGGCCGGGATCACGCCGCCGCGCATCCAGTCGGGCGGCGTGTAGTCGGTCTCTTCCAAGGCGCCGCGCAGCACGCGCACCCAGCCGCACTGGCCGGCGTGGTTGTGGATCGGCGTCGCCTGGCCCGGCTGCCAGCAGAGCACGAGCATCTCGAACTGGTCGCAGCGGAAGACGAGGTTGCGGGCGTACTTGTCGTCGCGGAAGTTCACGAAGCGCTCGAGCGAAGACTCGCGCAGCGGGCGCTCCGAGAGGATCGACGTGACGCGGTCGAGCGTGAGCTGGTCGGGCGGGAGCGACTGGAGGGTCTGCACGAGGTCCGCCAGCGAACAGTCGTGGGCCTTGCTCATTCCTCGCACTCGATCCTCGCAAAGGTTCTCAGGGAGCCGCGGGGTCGGACTCGTCCGCGGCGACGGCTACGATGGCCCCCCGGACCGCAGAGAATCGCCATGAGCGCCGTGATCCTCAAGACCTTCAACGATTCGGGCTGCTTCGCCCACCTCGTCGGGGACCCCGAGACCCGGGCCGCCCTCCTGATCGACGGCAAGGCGGGGAGGCGCGCCGTCTACGAGCGGGCGCTCAAGGACTACGACTTGAAGCTCGCGGGGGTCGTCGACACCCACACCCACGCCGACCACCTCTCCGACTCGGCCGCCTGGGTGAAGCTCGGTCTACCTCTATACATGGGCGCCGCGACGGAGTGCGCCCGGCCGCACGTGGCCCTGAAGGACGGCGCGAAGGTGACCGTCGGGGCGCTGACCTTCACGGCGCTCGAGGTGCCCGGCCACACGAACGACTCGATCGCCCTTTTTTGGAACGGCGTTGGGAACGGCGGGGGGAATGGCGGGGGGAATGATGGGGGGCCCGGGGTCGTCTTCACCGGCGACACGCTCTTCGCCGGCAGCCTCGCGCGCGCCGACTTCCGCGGCAGCGACCCAGTGCGCCTCTTCGATTCGGTGCAGTCGAAGCTGATGAAGCTCCCCGATGCGACGATCGTCCTCTCCGGCCACGGATACCAGGACGTCCTCTTCACGACGATCGGCCACGAGCGCGCGCACAACGCCGCCCTCCAACATCCCAATGCCGCCGCGTACGCGAAGTCACTGAATGCGATCGAGGGGCGCGGCAACACGCCCGAAGTCGACGTGACGCTCGAGACGAATCTCTCCGCCGACCCCCATCTCCCCGAAGGTCCGCAGGTCGTCGCCGCCTGCTGCAGCATGGGCGGCGCGCCGATCGCCGGCGCGCGCATCCGCGAGCAGCGCTGCGACGAGCTCGCGCCGCGCCGCGCCGACCTCGTCGCGAAGCATTCCTGGATCGACGTACGCGACCCGTGGGAGTGGAAGGCCGGCCGCATCCCCGGCGTCCCCAACTTCCCGCTCTCCGAGCTCGGCTTCCATCTCGACGAACTCAAGCAGCTCGCGCCGCAGGTGATCTCGTGCCGCAGCGGCTCCCGTTCCATGACCGCCGCCAAGACCCTCACCTATCTCGGCGTCCTGCGCGACCCGATCTCGATGGTGGGCGGGTTCGGGAAGTGGGAGGAGCTGAAGCTGCCGGTCGAGAAGTGATCGGCGGCGGGTGTACCCGCGCCGAATTCCGGCGCGGGTCGCCTGTACCCGCGCCGAGTTCCGGCGCGGGCCGCCTCAACCCGCGCGAGGGGTCGGCGGCATCCCTGCAGGCGGAAGGTGGTGGAACCGCCGCGATGTCGAACACCGATCCGTTCTCTCCCGAGCAGCTCCTCCTGCAGCGCCGCTTCATCGGCGCGCTCGCGCGGCGGCTCGTCGCCGACGCGGCGCAGGTCGACGACGTCACGCAGGAGACGTGGCTCGAGCTGCTGACGACCCATGCGCCGTCGCGCTCGCTCGCGTGGTTGCGAGCGGTGGTGCGCAACGTCGTGCGGCAGCTCGGACGTTCGGAGGGGCGTCGCCGCGTACGGGAAGGCGAGGTCGCCCGCGCCGCGCCAACGCTCGCACCGGCGACCGACGAGATCGCCGGACGACTCGAGCTGCAGCGCCGCCTGATCGAGCGCGTCCTCGCACTGCCCGCGCTCCACCGGGAGATCGTGCTGCTCCACTTCTACGAGGAGCTCACGGTCAAGCAGGCGGCCGCGCGTCTCGGGATCCCGTTCGAGACGGCGCGTACGCGGCTGCGGCGGGCGCTCGAGGAGTTGCGCGCGCATTGGAACTGCGAGCTCGGTGGCGAGCGCGCGGGCTTGCTCGCGCTCGCGCAGCTCGCGCCGCTGTCGACCGTCGCGACGTGGGGAGCGTGGATCGCCATGGCGAAGGGGAGCAAGGTTGCGATCGCGGCGGCGGTCGTGGTCGTCGCGGCGGGAGGGTGGTGGCTCTGGAGTGGAGCGCGTGCGCTCCATGGAGCCGCTCCCGAATCGACGACGCAGGTCGCGCCGGCGGGAGCCGCGGCGGCGGATGCGAACGCCCCGCTCGCGGCAGCGCGCGTGAGCGAGCCGGCGCCCGCGGTCGCGCCCCCTTCCGCGCCGACGAGCGTCGACGGCTTCGGGTCGGTGCGCGTGCACGTGACGTGGTCGAGGGCCGACTCGAAGTCGACGCCGATCCCGAACCTGCCAGTCCGTCTGGTTTCGGAGGAGCGACCGCCGACGTTCGTCGACCAGGTCGACGGGATGACTGACGGCAACGGCGACTTCTTCGCCGACCGCGTGCCGAGCGGATCGGTGATCGCCACGGCCGCGGGCTTCACCGCGTACACCGGGAGTTCCGACCACCCGCGCTTCTCCGAGCGCGAGTGCGCGCGGCGGATCGCCGTGCTTGCGAACGAGACGACGGACGTCGCGCTGTCGGTCTTCAAGGACACCGAGGTCGATGGCGTGGTGCTCGATCCGAAGGGCGCGCCGGTCGCGGGCGCAACGATCTGGATCTCGAGCGATCTCGGTTGGCCTTCGCTCGGCGGGGATTTCGGCAAGTCCGACGCGTCCGGGCGCTTCCACCTGCCGGTCGTGGAGCGGATCCACTGGATCTCGGCATATGCGCCCTCGTTCGCGCCCTCGCCGGCGATCTCGCTCAGCGGACGGGAGGCGACCAACGGCCGTCTCGCGATCGAGCTGCAGCTCCTCGACGAGGGCGGCTGCATCCGAGGTCGCGTCGTCGATTCGTCCGCGCGGCCCGTCGGCCACGCCTTCGTCTACGCGAGCGGACCTTGGCGCAATGGGCGCGTGCTGCGGGATGGAACGACAGGAGCGAACCCACCGGCGCGGACGACGCGAACGCACGCCGATGGAACGTTCGAGATCGAGGGCGCGCCGGTCGGCGACGTGCATCTGGTCGTGCGCGCGCGCGACCACGCTCCCGCGTGGGAGCGCTTCACGTCGACGGCCCGGACCCTGAAGGAGTTCGACCTCACCCTGCGTAAGGGCGGCACGCTCGAAGGGACGCTCGAAACAGGGGACGGCGAGCCGCTCCCGGGGGTCGAGGTGCGCGTCGCGCCGGTGCAGCTGCTTTCCGAGCCGCGCACCGAAGTGCTCGCCGCGTTCGCGCGCACCGACGAAGACGGCCATTTCATCGTCGAGCACCTGATGGCGGTGCCGCTCGAAGCGACGGTCGACGCCGGGGAGTTCGGGACGGCGAAGCTCCCGTTCACGCTGGCCGACGGCGAGTCGCGCGAATGGTCTCCCGAACTCTCGCGCGGCCTCGAGATCCGCGGCCGCGTCGTCGACGAGGACGGCGCGGCGTTCCCGCGCTGGAAGGTGGAGGCGCGCCTCGAGAAGTGGGAGAGCGGAGTCGAACCGCCGGCCGCGGTCGCGACGGCGTCGGACGGTCGTTTCACGATCCCGCGCTGCGTCGACCGACCCTACGAGGTCCGCGTCTTCGAACCCTCAGAAGACCTGCAGGACATCACATTCAGCTCGATCGTGCTGCACGGCGTGAAGGCCGGCGGCGAGGAGATCGAGATCCGAGTGCCGGCGAACCGGCGCGCGAGCGCATTCGTGGCGGGCCGCGTTGTCAACGCCGACGGTCGCCCGCTGCCGCGGGTCTCCCTCTCCCTCTATGAGGGAGGCAGCAACAACATCAGCTTCAACGCCGGCGGCGAAGCGGGCTTCCACCTCGGACCGTTCCCCCCCGGCGCCTACTCCATGCGACTCTGGCTGGAGGGGCTCCCGGAACTCGAACTCGGCATGCGCACGCTGACCGCGGGACAGACCCTCGACCTCGGCACGCTCACGATGGCGCGTCCGGGATTCGTGGAGGTCCGCGCGACGCGCGCCGACGGCTCGCCGCCCGAAGACGGCGATCTGTCGATCTGGAACGAGGCCCGCGAGAACTCCGAGCGCATCGGCCTCGTCGGCGACCTCTTCCGCTCCGAACCGCTCGCGCCCGGCCGCTACCAGCTCTGCGGCGGGACGACGATGGCGTCGACCTGGATCCCGTTCGAGATCGTCAGCGGCCAGACGACGCAGCTCACGCTCACCGTCGCACCGGGAGCGATCCGTTCGTTCCGACTGCTCACCGCGACCGGCGCGCCGCCTCTGCAGCCCGTCGAGGTCGCGCTCTCCGACGCGACCGGCCACGTCCTCTGGACCCACACTTGGCCGCGATACTCCAAGGGCCCCTACGTCGTGAGCCAGCGCTTCGCGCGCGGCCGCTTCACGATCTCGTTCACGGCCGCGGACGGCGCAAAGGGGGAGGCGACGTTCGACGTGGAGGACCTGGTCGACACGAAGGATGCGGTCGACGTGGCAATGAAGTGAGCCGTCGCACGCGCGACGGCTCACCCTCGTTCCTCGTAGCAGCGCGACCAAGCTTCCCGACTGCAGCCGATCCGTCCCGAGATCGGCGCGATTCAGGGCGACGACCGCGTGTAGGGCTTCTGCGCCACGAACGTGGTCAGATTGGGACCCAGCGTGAAGAGCTCCGGCGCCTGCGACGGGTTTTGTGCGACCACGCCGTCTCGGATCTGCTGGTGGAACTTCGTGTGGTCGCCGGCGAACGCGCCGTGGTTCCAGACCTGCTTCAGCACCACCGTGAAGAGCCCGTTCGTGCCGAGATCGGCGGACGTCTGCGGATCGCCGCAGCCGGAGATCAGGATCGCCCGGCACTGGATCGCCGACTTCGCGTCCTTCCGCACCGCCTTGCCGCGCGCCTCGTACCCCGCCCGGTTCTTCCGGAAGGTCTTCACCAGGACGTCGGGAGGAGCGGACCGCACGATCGCTTCGGAGGCGGCAGCGGCGACGCCGCGCTCGCGAGGCATGTTCTTCAGCGACATGACCTTCGACTTCCACCCGTCTTCGAGCTCCTTCTTGCGCGGCTCGGAGTCCTCCGTGAAGTCCTTCGGCACCATCTTGAGGACGGTCCCGCTGTGGCAGCTGTCCGAGAAGACGAGCACGCGCACGTCCGGCTTGAACTGTCCCAGCGCGGCGTAGAGCTCGTCGTCGATGAGCTGCCCGTCGTAGAGGCACCAGGTCTCGTCGACACCGTCCGGTTCGTCGCCGTTCTCGTCGGGAACCTGCCCGCCGTGGCCGGAGTAGCTCAACACGAACAGGCCCTGCGCCGGGATCCGACCCGCCGCCGCCGCGATCGCGTCGAGCACCGCCTTCTGCGTCGCGGCCTTCGTCAGGAGCATCGTCGAATCGAGGTTGGCCGCCTTCGCGATCTCGTTCATGTCCTTCGCGTCGGGTTCGCAGCCGCCGAGCGCTCCCGACCACCCGTTGTAGTGGTTGGGGTCGACGCTGTTCAGGCCGATCGCGAGCGCCTCGCATTTCGGGCCCGACCCGCCGCTTCCTCCCTCGGTCCCTCCGCCGCCGGTGACCGGCGGAGGGCTCGACTCATGGGTTTCGCAAGCGGAGGCGAGGAAGCCAAACATCGCGAGGCAGACGACGCGTGCGAGCGAGTGGATGTACATCGCGGACACCTCCCATGGACCCCCCCGAACCCAGAGCGGAATCGAGCCAGCAATCCGCACGAGGAAATCCGCGCGCGGCTCGTGACGCCGTCGATACCGGCCAGCGGCACGCCGCCGGCAGAATCGGAGCGTCGCGCCGCCTCGCACCTCCGGAGCCGTCGATGCGTTCCCGCCGCCGAATTCGAGCGTGGCTGTGCTTGCTTCTCGTCGCGTCGAGCTTCGCCTGCTCGACGTCCCCGCGGACTCCGTCGTCCCCGCCGCCTGCGCCCGCCGAGGCGCCCTTCGCCGCCGTTCACCGCACGCTCGCCGCGCGTGGCGCCGGAGCGGAGTACGCGAACTTCACCGTCGACGAGCGCGACTCGGCCTACGTCCGCGGCTGGCGCGAGCGCGCGGCCGCGCCGACTGAACTGCGCGTGCTCGTCTTCCACGGCGTGTTCCGTCGCGAGCATCCGAAGGCCGCCGGCGCGCTGCAGGTCGACGAGCCGTTCCTCGCGCGCGCCTTCGATCCGAAGCCGTACGCCGAATACGACGTCGAGGCGATGGTCGAGCTCGCACGGCAAGTGAAGCTGCGCCTGCGCGGGGTCGAGGACGTGAGGTGGTTCCTGCACGGGGAGCACGACGCGCTGGTCGAGGTGCGCGCGACGGCGGACGCGACGCGCTACGAGTTCCGCCGGACCCGGTCGGGCGAGCCGGGCACGACGCCTTGGCGGACTCTGGTGCTCGATCGCGACGGAGTACCGTCCCGCGTCGATCAATGAGGCGGCGCGGGCGCAGTCTCCTTCATCCGCTCCTCGAATCGGTGCTGCAGTTCGATCAAGGGGCCGCGCGCGGCGAGCGTCCCGTCGGCATGCCGTTCGAAGTCGACGGCGGCGCCGGTCACTCGATCACGCCATGGCGAAGGGAAAAGGAGCGGCGTCAGGTCGTCGCTGCTTTTTGGATCGCGTCCAGTCTCGGTCGCGAAGGCGAGGGCGGCGAGTTCGATGAGGTCCCGTTCCGAGTTGATGATGCTCGGAATCAACATGTCGAGGACGTAGTAGGGGCTCTTCGTCACGAGATGGTCCACGATGACGTCGCTGAATGCACCGCGGCTGCGATACGCCCACAGCATGGAAAAACCATCTCTCGACCTTGCCTTGGCCGCGATGAACCCCTTGTTGAGCATCGCGACGCGATCGAGACGCTCGCTCCAGCTTCCCATGCGATACGCCGCCTCGAGCTGGTCGATCGATTCGTTGAAACGTCGGCAGGCGCGGTTCGGATCGACGCGCGAAATGAGCCAATCCAGGAAGTTCGGCTTCGCGTCCGGCGACGGGCTCGAGATCGGGAAGGGATGGGCCAGGAAGGCGAGACCGTACATCCGCTCCGAAGCGACGAATGCCCGGATACGCGCATCCGCGTTTGACGGATCGGCGGCGACGAGCAGGTCTCGAACCACCGACGGCGAGACGCGGCCGGTGCGACGAGCGAGTCGCAGCGCGCTCTCCCAAGTTGAGGCTTCGCCGAGTTCGGCGGCCACGAAGTGCGCCAACATCCCGAGCGAGCGCTGGAGTTTCGCCAGGCGCAACCCCGATGAGTGATGTGCGAAGACGGTGTTCACGTCCTGACCTGCGGCCGCGCGAGCGGCAAGTCCACGGAACGCCGGATAGACCTCGAACAGCATCCAGGCAGGACCCGCGTCGCGGAACACTCCGGAGGCGACCATGTGGTCGCGCTTCACGACGCGCTCGAGCTCCGCGAGGCACGCCGAGTTCGCGTCGAGCCAGAGTGATGCCAGTTGCGCGGCAGGAGACTCCCAGTCGCCGAGTTCGCACGCCTCGACCACTTTCCCGGGTCGAGTGACCCCCTTGCGAAGGGACTCCGGCAAGGACTTCTCGTGGTGGTAGTACCAGGTGTCGAAATCCTCGTAGAGAACGGCGTCTTTCGGCAGTGCCGCGCGCTCCGCCTCCGTGAACTTTGAGGAATCGACGCCGAGCGTGGCGAACAGGAACGGCGCCGCGTTGTTCTCCGGCGTGACGCCCACCGACCGTTCGTTCTTCCACGCCGCTTCGTAGTCGACCGTGCCATCCGGCAGCAGCGGCTCGACGATCCACGTCGTCTCGCGGCTCACGACGAGCTTCGGCGGCGGGGGGAGCCACTGCCAGGCGAGCCACGCCGCGATCGCGGCGATCAGCGCGGCGATGCTGACGGCGACACGGAAGACGATCTTTCGCAAGAGCTCTTGATCCTGAAGCCAGGTCGACTCGCGCGGTCATGCTCGCGGAAGGTTTCGAGCAAGACCAGCGCGGCGTCGCGCGACCTTCCCGCCTCGGCGCGCCCCCGCGCTCCTTGACTGCCCCGCGCCACCTCCTAACGTCGCCGGGCTTCGCGGTGCCTGAAAGCGGGGGTCGATGAAAGAGTCGGAGCGGCGGCGGATGAAGGTCGTTTTCTTCGGGACGTCGCGTTTCGCGGTGCCGGCGCTCGAAGCCCTCGCGCAGGACAAGCGGTTCGAGATCGCGGCGATCTTCACGCAGCCCGACTCGCGGGCGGGGCGCGGGCTCGAGATGCTGCCCTCGGCGGTGCGCGCCGTCGCGGACCTGCTCGGGCTCCCGATCTTCCAGCCGGCCGATATCAACGCCCCCGAAGTGATCGCGCAGATCAAGAAGCTCGCGCCCGACGTGCTGCTGACGGCGAGCTACGGCCAGAAGATGTCGGACGAGCTGCTCGGGCTGGCCAAGAAGTACGCCTTGAACCTGCACGCCTCGCTGCTGCCGCGCCACCGCGGCGCCTCGCCGATCCAGGCCTCGATCCTCTCGGGCGACAAGGAGAGCGGCGTCACCCTCATGGGAATGACGTCGAAGATGGACGCCGGCCCGATCTACGCCCAGAAGGCGTCGCTGATCGGCAAGACGGAGACGGCGGGCGAGCTGCACGAGCGCCTCGCGCAGGTCGCGAAGGAGCTCCTGATGGAGCAGGCCGACGCGCTCTTTTCCGGCAAGGCGAAGGGGACGCCCCAGGACGAGACCAAGGCGACGCGCGCCACGCTGCTCGACAAGGACCACGGCCGCGTGCGCTGGGACCGGACGGCCGCCGAGATCGACCGTCACGTGCGCGGCATGACGCCGTGGCCGGGCGCCTTCACCTTCTGCCCGACCGACCGCAGCACGACGCGCCTCATCGTCTGCAAGGGCGAGGTGCTCGACCACCCCTCGCCGGCGATGCCCGGCACCGTCGTGGCGTTCACCAGCGGCATCGAGGTCGCGACGCGCGTCGGCGTCTACCTGATCCAGGAAGTGAAGCGGTCGGGCAAGCGCGCGCTGCACGCCGTCGAGTTCCTGCGCGGCTTCCCCCTGCCGGTCGGCACCCGGCTCAACTGAGGTCGCCGTGACCGGGTCGCAGAAGCCGGCGAAGCCGAGCGTGCGCGCGCTCGCGGCCGAGATCCTCTTCGACGTGCACCGCCGCGTCGGCGTCTTCGCCCACGACCGCGTCCACGCCGCCTCCGTCGCGGAGAAGCTGAACAAGCGCGACCGCCGCTTCCTCACCGAGCTCGTCTTCGGCGTGCTGCGCCACGAGCTCACGCTCGACTGCATTCTTGCCGCACACAGCGACACGAAATGGGACGACGTCGGACCACGCAACAAGGAGGCGCTGCGGCTCGGCGCCTACCAACTCCTGTATCTCGACGGCGTGCCGCCCTACGCGGCGATCCACGAGACGGTGCAGGTGGTGCGTGACGCGCGGGCGCGGCCGTTCGTGAACGGCGTGCTGCGCGCCGTCGACCGCCAGGTGAACCGCGTCCCGATCGACCAGGACCGCGGCGGCGCCTCGCCGCGCAAGCGGCTGCAGATCGGCGACAAGAAGGTCTGCTTCTTCCCCGAGCCGGTCTTCGCCGACCCGGAGACCGACCTCGCGCTCCATCTGGCGCAGGTCTACTCGCACCCGCCGGCGCTCGTCGCGCGGTGGGTCGCGCGCCACGGCGAGGCGGCGACGCGCGAGATCCTCGCGAAGAACCACGAGCCTCCGCAGCTCTTCGTGCGCGTGAACCGGCTGAAGACGACGCGCGAGCAGCTGCTCGAAGCGCTGCGTGCCGAGGGGATCGCGTGCGGCGAGGGCAACCTCCCCGAGAGCGTCCGCGTCGAGGCGCCGCCGACGGATCTCGTCGGGTCGATGGCGTTCCGGGACGGGCTCTGCACCGTGCAGGACGAGACGGCGATGCAGGTCGCGCCGCGCCTGCAGGTGAGCGCCGGCCAGCTGATTCTCGACCTCTGCGCGGCGCCCGGCGGCAAGACGACCCACTTGGCCGAGCTCACCAAGGACAACGCGACGATCCTCGCCGTCGACCGTGAAGACGAGCGGCTCGACAAGCTGCGCGAATCGATCGCCCGCCTCGGTCTCAAGTCGATCGCCTGCATGGTCGCCGACGCGACCGCCGCCGACGCCGTGAAGGCGGTGACGCCGGCGCCGTACGACCGCGTCCTGGTCGACGCGCCCTGCAGCAACAGCGGCGTCCTCGCGCGCCGGCCCGAGGCCAAGTTCCGCTTCGACGTCGCCCACCTGACCGAGCTGGCCGCGCTCCAGAAGAAGATCCTCGCGCAGGCGTACGATCGCGTCTTCCCAGGCGGCCTCCTCGCCTACTCGACCTGCAGCCTCGAGCCCGAGGAGAACGAGGAGCAGGTGCGCGCGCTCCTCGCCGCCCACGCCGACCTCGAGCTGGTCGAGGAGAAGCTCACCCTTCCGGCGCAGGGCGCGGGCGACGGGGGATACTTCGCGATCCTGAAGCGGAAGGCGGCGAAGACCGGGGAGTGATCCGCGCTTGAAGTGAAGTGGGGCGGGTCGAATCGAACCGTCGGCATATGCGCGTAAGTGCCGACGTTTTGTACGATGGTGCGATGGCGAGGTCGAAGCGCGGCAAATCGGCGAAAGTGTCGCGGGCGCTACCCGGGCTCATCCGGGCGCACGACCTCGAGTCGCGCGGCATTCCCCGTGGGCGCCTCGTCGGGATGCTCCGACGCGGCGAGGTGGAGCGCGTCGGCAGGGGCGTCTTTCGCCTGAAGAGCGCGCCGCTCACAGGTCTCGAGACCGTCGCCTCCGTCTGCAAGCGGATCCCCGAGGCGATCGTCTGTCTCCTCACCGCGCTGAACGTCCATGGCATCGGGACTCAGGCTCCCCGGTTCGTCTGGATCGCGATCGATCGCAAGGCGCGCAAGCCGACGGCATCGGGGCTCCCCGTGCGCGTCGTGCGTTTCTCCGGTCCGACGCTCCGCACGGCGATCGAGACTCGCGAAGTGCTCGGTGTCACCCTTCGGATCACGTCACCGGCACGGACGGTGGTCGACTGTTTCCGGTACCGGAACAAGGTCGGGATGGACGTCGCGCTCGAGGCGCTCCGCGACGCGGTCCATTCCCGGAAGGCGACCCCGGCCGAGATCGCGCGAGTGGCCAAGACCTGTCGGATTTGGACCGTCCTAGCTCCTTATCTGGAGGCGATCGCGACGTGACCGAGCGCCGAAGGAATGTCGCCGGGTCGATCCACGCGCGACTCCTCGCGGGCGCGCAATCGCGCAACGAGGACTTCAACCTCACGCTCCAGCGGTATGCAGCGGAGCGTTTTCTCTATCGGCTCGGAGCCTCGCGACACCGGAAGCGGTTCGTCCTCAAGGGAGCGACGCTTTTCGCGCTTTGGGGTGGGGCGCCCTATCGCGCCACGCGGGACCTGGATCTCGCCGGCTTCGCGGAAGACGACACGAAGACGATCGTCGAGATCGTGCGAGAGATCGTTGCCGTCCGATGCGACGAGGACGCGCTCTTGTTCCGGGAGAGCACGGTCCGGACCGAGCGCATCCGTCCAAGGAGCGTCTACCGCGGCTTTCGCGTGAAGCTCCAAGCGGCGCTCGGGACGGCGAAGATCGACCTTCAACTCGACATCGGCTTGGGTGACGCGATCGAGCCCCCTCCCCACGACGTCGACTTCCCAGTCCTGCTGGACGGGCCGCCGCCCCACATTCGCGTCTACTCGCGTGAAGCAGTGATCGCAGAAAAGACGCACGCCATGGTCGTCCTCGGAGTAGTGAACAGCCGCTTCAAGGACTTCCACGACGTGTACATGCTCGCCAGTCGGTTCTCATTCGACGGGCGATCGTTGTCCCGAGCGATCACGGCGACCTTCGAACGGCGGAAAACTCCGATTCAGGAGCCACGGCCCGAGGCATTGGGTTCCGACTTCTACGCGGACGCGCAACGTGCGTCGGCGTGGAGGCGCTACCTGACACGAGACTCCCTCGAGCGCGCTCCCAGTGACTTCGTCGGCATCGGCAAGCGACTTCGAGATTTCCTCGCTCCTCCTTGGAGGGCCCTGGTGAATGGAAGCGAGTTCGCGCGAGTGTGGAGGAGCCCGGGTCCCTGGAGGACTCGCCCGAGGTCGCCGTCCACCGCACGAGGTCCGAGATAACCTCCCGCGCTCGGCTCGCGGCGGCGGTCGTTCCTTGGATCACGCACGATGTGGGTCGCCTACAACACGAACGGTCTCGCGCACCATCGCCTCGACGATGCGCTGCGCCTCCTCGCCGACGTCGGCTACGACGGCGTCGCGCTCACGCCCGACGTGGCGCACCTCGACCTCGAGACGACGGGCGAGCGGGATTGGGAGAACGCCGCCCGGCTGTGCGAGTCACTGAAGTTGCGCGTCGCGATCGAGACGGGAGCGCGTTATGTGCTCGATCCGCGGCGCAAGCACTGGCCGAACCTGATGACGAAGGACGAGACGGCGGCGGAGCGGCGCATCGCCTACTACCAGAAGGCACTGCGGTTGGCGCAGGTGCTGAAAGCAGGGTGCGTGTCGATCTGGAGCGGTGCCGCCGCCGATTCGCCTCCGCAGGACGAAGCGGCGTGGTCGCGCCTCGTCGCGCGGCTGCACCGATTGCTCGATCTCGCCGCGGCCGCGGGCGTCGCGCTCTGCTTCGAGCCCGAACCGGGCATGTGGATCGATTCGCTCGCCCGCTATCGGGAGCTGCGCCGCCGCCTCGCGCGCAACGACCTCGGGACCACGCTCGACATCGGCCACCTCCTCGTCACGGAATCGGGCGCCCCGCATCAGAACGTCGCCGAGTTCGCCGACTCACTGAAGAACGTCCAGCTCGACGACGCGCGGCGCGGCGTGCACGAGCACCTGCCGCTCGGCGACGGCGAGATCGACTTTCCGCCAGTGATCGCCGAGCTGAAGAGGATCGGATATCGCGGGCCGCTCGCGCTCGAGCTCTCGCGCGACAGCCATCGCGCGGCACGCCTGTCGGAAGAGATGCTGCGCACCGTGCGCCGCTGGCTCGCGTAGCCGCGGACGTTTCGCGCGATTCCCGAAGCGTGCGTGATGTCGCCGAACGGGCGGCATTTCCTCCCCACAGCGCTTCCGATCGAACGGGCGTGATCGCGGCTCGATCGCCGCCGTTCGAGCGAGGCTGCTCGGGAGGAGTGCATGCAGAGACGTACGGGAGCCGCGGTCGCGGCGGGTGTGGCTCTGCTCGGCGCAACGATCTGGTTCGCCGGGTCAGGATCTCGGCATGAGCGATCCCCCTCCGCCGGGTCCACGCCCGCCGCGACCGTGGCGACCGTAGGCGCGCCGCCGTCCGAGGCGGCGGCGCCGACGCCGGAGGACGCGACTCTCCCGATCGAAGGCGGTGACGGGCGCGCCGCACCGAAGCGGGAGGGCGAGTCGGGGTCGGCGGCGTCGACGGGTACGGAGTTGGTCGCGCCCACGCGCACGCGCATGAAGCGCGACGTCGCGCTCGCCGTCCGCGTGCGGCGCGCGGAACAGGGTGTCGCCGACTCCGGCGGGATCGCCGACGCCTCGCTCTGGATCGTCCCCGAATCGGAGCTCCTGCTCGCCGACGAATCGGACTTCGACCCCGACCAGTTCCTCGACGACCACGACTTCGAGCGCACCAAGACCGATGAGCACGGCGACGCCGTGCTGCCGCACGGCCTCGAGGAGAGCGGGCTGCTCGTCGCGAAGGCGGGCGGCTTCGGCGTGGCAGTCGCGTTCTTCGATCTCGAGGCGCAGCGCGGCCGCCCCCTCACACTGACGCTCCATCCGGCGCAGCGGCTCGAAGGTTTCGTCGTGCGCGGCTGGTCGGAGGAACCGGTCGCGAATGCACGCCTCTGCGTCCGCCCCTTCCTCAGCGCCGAGCGCGAGACCTCGAACGCGTGGGAGCGCATGCGCCAGCTCCTGCGCGGCGTCGTCCTGCGCACCGGTCCGGGCGGGCGCTTCGTGAGCGAGGCGCTCGACTTCCAGGAGGTCACGGAGCTGACCGCCGTCGCCGACGGCTTCGCGCTGCACCATTGCGGCGACCTCGTGCCCCAGGCGGGGCCGCGCACCGTCCGCCTCTTCGACGGCAGGAAGGGGAGCGGGCGCGTGCGGCAGCGCGACGGCCGCGGCATCGAAGGCGCGCTCGTCTCAGTGCAAGTGCGCGGCTGGTTCCCCTTCAGCGAGACGGCGCGCACGACGAGCGGCGCGGACGGCGCCTTCGAGCTCGCGGTCTGTCCCGCCGGGCCGATCGAGTTGATCGCGACGCGCAAGGGCTTCGGACGGCGCCGGCTGCGCCTCGACCTCGAACCGTTCCATTCGCCGCGCTTCGACGTCGTGTTGGACGAGGAGGCGAAGCTCGCCGGGTCGGTGGTCGACGATCTCGGGACGCCGCTCGACGGCGCGCTCGTCGACGTCTTCGACGACCGCGACCGCATCGAGGTCGGGGCGATGCGCGCGCAGGACGGCGGCCGCTGGTGGATGTACTGGGTCGCGGCCGACGTGCCGCTCACGGTGACGGCGACGCTCGCCGGCCACCGGCGGTGGCGGCGGGATGCGCTGCGCGCGCCGCTCGACGACGTGCGCATCGTGCTTCCGCGCAACGGCACGCTGACCGGCGTCGTGCTCGCGCGAGCAGTGGAGACCGACGCGGCGGCGCGCGCACCGGTCGAGAAGTTCCGGCTGCGCTGCCTCCCGGTCGCGGCGTCGCGCGTCGAACAGCGGCATCTCGAAGCGGAGCCGCGGGTCGTCGCCGACGCGGGCGGGCGCTTCGAGCTGACCGACCTCTGGCCCGGACCGGCGGAGCTGCTCGTCGAAGCGAACGGCTTCGCGCCGGCGCGCCGCGCGGTCACCGTCGTCGCCGGCGCCACGCTTGCGTGCGAGCCGATCCTCCTCGAGCCGGCGGCGGCGATCACCGGACGCGTTCGCGCCGAGAACGGGGCCGCGTGCGCCGGCGCGACGGTCGAGCTCGCGCTCGCGGCGAGCGACGGCGACTGGCGCATCAACGAGGGCACGGCGAAGGCCGCCTGCGACGCGACCGGGGCCTTCACGCTGGCGGCGCCGCCGCGCGGCTTCGCGCTCGTCGTCACGACGGCGGACGGAGCGCGCCACCCGTTCCTCGAACTCTCGCCCTCCGACTTTCCGCGCGACCTCGTGCTTGCCGAGGGCGGTGCGATCGAGGGCGTCGTGCGCGTGCCGTGGCGCTTCGCCGACTCGACCTGCTTCCTCTGGATCCGACGTCCCGGCACTGAGATCGGGTGGGGGCTCGCGCCCGACCGGGGCGGCCGCTTCCGCTTCGGCGGTCTCGACCCTGGGGACTGGATCGTCGAGCTCTTCGACGGCGCGACCCTCTTCGAGACGCACCAGAGCGACGGATACCTCGGGCGTCGCGTCACTGTGCATGCGGGTGAGACGTCGCTCGTCGAACTCTCGTCGGCGGGACGCGGCGTGCTGCGCGGTCGGGTCGACGCGCGCGGCCTCACGATTCCGCTCGATGCATTGAACGTCTACGTCACCTCGGACGAGGAGGCGCCGGCGCCGTTCCACGCGCGCGCGGCGGTCGAGCCGAGCGGCGCCTTCGCGCTCGGGGCGCTCGCGCCGGGGGGCTACCGCGTGGAGCTCGCGGCCAACCTGCGCGGCGTCGCGATCATTGCGGCTGCTTCTGCCGAGCTCGTCCTGCCCGCCTGCGAGGCGGAGGTCGCGCTCGCGGTCGAAGGGGGGACGCTCGAGGGCCGGGTCGTCGGCCCCGACGGCGCGCCGCTCGCCGCCGCGGTCGCGCTCGCGTCGGCCGACGGGCACGCGCTCGCGCAAGTGCGCGCGCGCGACGACGGCGGCTTCACGTTCCATGGCGTGCCGGTCGGCGACTGGGTCGTGCACTCCTCTTCACCCGGCTGCGCCGACCGGCGCGCCGTGGTCCACGTTGCGTCGGTGGCGGCGCCGCCGCTCGAGCTGCGCCTCGAGCGCGCCGCGCGCCTGATGGTGCTCCTGCGCGGGCCGGGCGACGGCGGCCGGCCGCTCGCCGACCTCGACGTCCGCGTCTTCGGCCCTGGCGACGACGGCGACGGCGTCGGCGACGGCGAGCGTGCACCGGCTGGCCGCCTCGAATTCCGCGCGCGCAGCGATGGCGCCGGCGCCGCCGAATTCCTGCGCCTCCCCTCCGACGAGCTGCGCGTCGTCGTCGGCGACCCTCGCCAGCCCCCGGGCGAGCGCGCGTTGCGGCTCGGCGCCGGCGAGAACGCGACGCTCGAGCTGCACCTCGACCATCTCGCGGTGATCGAGGCGAGCGTGCCGATGGCGGACGCCGGCCCGAGGGCGCGCCACCGCGTCACCTGCATCGGCCCGCTGCCCGATCGCGCCGCCGCGCACCGCCGCGCCGCGACCGACGCGTCGGGCCGCTGTCGCTTCGACGGTCTCCTCGCCGGCCGCTACCTCGTCGTGGCCGACGGCGACCCGAGAGAGGGCGCGAGCGCCACGGTCGACGCCGTCGCCGACCAGGTGGTCGAGTGCGAGCTCGCGCCGGGGTCGCGTTGACCTAGCGCGCGCACTCGACGCCGAGCAGCGGCGTCCGGAAGGCCGCCGCCCGCCGCAGGAGTTCCTCGTCGCTGGTGGCGTCGGCGGTGCCGCCGAGCGGACGGATCGTGAGCTCGAGCGAGAACTCGCGCAGGTCGTCGGACGCCGGCTCGAGCCGCTCGAACTCGACGCGGCCGAGGTCGCGCGTCTCGCCGACGCGGGCGCGGTCGAAGAGGTGGATCCAGAGGAGCGGCCGCACCGGGTCGAGCGGCGCGCCGAGCCACGCCGGCGGATCGAGCTCGAACTCGAACGGCTCGCGCAGGAGCACCGTCGCCTCGTATGTCGAGGCGGGCGCGGCGGGGTCGCGCGACCCCTCCTCCTGCGGGACGGTGAGCACGATGCGCAGGCCGCCGCTCGTCACGCGGCGGCGCGAGCGGCCGCCCGGCAGGAAGTCGGCGTCGCTCTGAACGCCGGCCGAGGTGGTCCAGGAGAGCTGCATCGCGCTCGGCTTGCCGGGGAGCGAGGCGGGCTCGAAGAGCGGCAGCGGCAGGAAGAGGCGCGCCGGATCGCCGCCCTCTTCGACTGCGTGCAGCCGCTCGAGCGCGGCGACGTCGACGCGCACGCGCATCTCGAGCGCGCGCTCGCCGCAGAGGCGGCGGTAGCGGACCTCGCGGCGCGGCGCGCCGGGCCAGTCGACGCGCCATTCGTCGGTCACGTCGCCGGCGCGCTCGACGGGGAGGGCGGCGGCGAGGTCTTCGACGTCGATGGGGGCGCCGGGCAGGGCGAGCGACTGCGCGTCGACGCGGCGCAGGTCGCCGCCCGCGGCGAACGAGCGCATCCACGCCAGGTCGCCGAGCGACCACGGGCCGCGGTGGTCGATCCAGTCGAGCGGCCGCACCGGATCGCGCGTCTCGGTGATCGACGTCACGCGGCCGGTGCGCGCGACGAGCAGCCGCGGCGGGTCGCGCGTCGCCTTCGTGCCGTCGCCCGACTCGGGCGGCGCGGTGACGGCGGCGCACGGCTGCAGCGAATACTTCGCGATCCCGAACGGCGCGACCTCGCTGGCGAGGAAGCGCACGCGCCGCGGCTCGGCGTCGATCTCGAAGTCGACGACGCGGCCGTCGGGCGCGAGGAGCTGGAAGGGGTGCTTCAGCGTCTCCTCGGCGAAGGTCACCTCGACGAGGCCGCCACGCGCGAACGGCAGCGGATTGAACACGACGACGCCCGCGCCGCGCCCCCGCTCGACGTCGGCATAGCGCGCGAGCGTCTGCTGCAGCACGCCGCGCACGGTCGCGTGCGCGTCGAAGGCGAGTGCGTAGCTGAAGTGGTTTGCGGCCTCGACCTGCGCCTTGGTGGTGAGCTTGGGCCAGCCGACGCCGCCCGGCTGCGAGTGCTCGGCGAAGAGGAGCAGCTTGCGCAGCGCGTCGTCGAGGTCGTGGCGGCGCGCCGGCATCTGCAGCTCGCGCTGCGCGCGCGCCGCGAGCGACTCGGCGGCCGGCAGCAGCGCCTGCGCCGCGCGGAACAGCGCCGTCGCCGCCGGCCCGGTCGCCTTGACCGACTCCCAGTGGCCCGACCAGTCACCGCGGTAGATCGGGAAGGCGTCGGCGCCCGCCTCGTTCACGAGCGAGGCGAGGAACGCGCCCGGCGTCGTGAAGCGGACCTTCGGGCGCGCGTGGCGCTTGTTCCAGGCGTCGACCTTGCGCACGATCGAGAGCGCCGCCTCGGGATCGCCGTTGTCGCCGGTCGACGCCATCACGAGCAGGCGCGGGCGCGCGTAGCCGGCGGCCACCCACTCGGCGAGGCGCAGCGGGACCTTCGTCTCGGCGTCGCCGTCGGGCGACCAGACGCCGAGCCCCCAGTTCTCGGCCTCGACGTAGCTGCCCGGCGCGACCCAGGTGAGGACGCGCTCGCCGTCGCGCGCCTGCCACCAGAACGGCACCTTGCCGGGCGCGAGCGACGTCCCGCCGCCGAAGGAGGTGTTCACGCCGGCGAGGAAGTAGGAGATGCCGCCGCGCTTGAGCGCCGCGGGCAGCAGCGCCGCGAACCCGGGCACGTCGTCCTGCACGGCGCACTCGATCTCGATGCCGAGCCGAGCGCGCAACGCCGCGGCGCCGTCGAAGGCGCACATCAGCAGCGTCTCGTCCATGACGCCGGTGTGGAAGTTCGCGAGCGCGCCGCCGATCTCGATGCGGCCCGCCTTCACCAGCGCGACGAGGCGGCCGTGGTCGCGCTCCTCGGTGCGCGCGAGCCACTCCTCGACCTGGAAGCGCGACTCGACGGTCCAGCGGAAGTCGGGGCGCTCCTCGCAAAGCCGGATCGCGTGGTCGAGGTGGTCCTTCTGGAAGCGCGTCACCTCCTGCGGCGACGCAGTGAAGCCGAGGTCGAGGTGCTCGAGGCAGACCAGCTCGATCGACGCGACCGGCTGCTTCGCGAGCGCGTCGCCGGCGGCGGCCTGCGCGGCGGCGGCGGCGCACGCGGCGAGCGCGACGGCACCCGACGACAGGACGCGGGCGATCCGGGGGATTCCAGGGACGACGGCGGTCCGGCGCAGCTCAGCCAAGCTTCCTCCCTCGCAACGGGCGGCCGCATGCCGCCCCTCTCGCTCCATCGCGCCGACTGGACGCATTTCGCGCCGCGCGCGCCTCCGATCCGGGGGCGATGAATTCCAGGCGCCGAGGAATTTCGGAATTCCTTCTTGCATGGAAATGCCGATACAAGCATATTCCTGCGCAACTCCCCGAGGGGCTGATCCTGGCTCAGCGTCCAGGATGCAGCCGCCCCGGGGAGAGTTCTTTTTCGGCGCCGCAGCGGGCTTCCCCGGGGGAAGCACAGCTCGGCGCGACCCGTCCCGGATGGCGGAAGGAGACCTCGAAGACGATGGCCGAACCGATCGTGCTCGCCTTCTCCGGCGGCCTCGACACGTCGTTCTGCGTGCCGTGGCTCAAGGAGAAGCACGGCCGCGCCGTGATCACCGTGATCGTCGACACGGGCGGGCTCGACGACGCCGAGCGCGCGCGCCTTGCCGCCAAGTCGAAGCAGCTCGGCGCGGTCGCGCACCACTGCATCGACGCGCGCGCCGAGTTCTTCGACGAGACGATCCGCCACCTGATCGCCGGGAACGTGCTGCGCGGCGGCGTCTACCCGCTCTGCGTCGGCGCCGAGCGCGGCCTGCAGGCGCGCAAGGTCGCCGAGACGGCGCGCCAGCTCGGCGCGAAGGCGATCGCGCACGGCTGCACCGCGGCCGGCAACGACCAGGTCCGGTTCGAGATCGCGCTGCGCACGCTCGCGCCCGAGCTCGCGATCCTGGCGCCGGTCCGCGACGAAGGCTTCTCCCGCCAGCACGAGGCCGATTACCTGAGGAAGCTCGGCATCGAGGTCTCCGCCGAGCGCGCCCTCTACTCCGTCAACCGCGGACTATGGGGCGTGACGATCGGCGGCAAGGAGACGACCGACACGCTCGAGTCGATCCCCGAGTCGGCGTGGGTGCTGACGCGGGGCGCCTTCGAGAAGCCGCGTGCCGCCGAGCCGCACACCATCGCCTTCGAGCGCGGCGTCCCGGTCGCCGTCGACGGCCAGAAGCTCGACCCGGTCGCGCTGATCGAGAAGGTCGACCAGCTCGCCGCGCCGTACGGGATCGGCCGCGGCATCCACCTCGGCGACACGATCCTGGGCATGAAAGGGCGCGTCGCCTTCGAGGCGCCGGCGGCGCACGTGCTGATCGCCGCGCACCGCGAGCTCGAGAAGCTGGTGCTGACGCAGCGGCAGCTGCGCCTGAAGGAGGCGGTCGCGAGCCAGTACGGCGACTGGGTCCACGAGGGCCAGTCGCTCGAGCCGGCCGCGCGCGACGCCGAGGCGCTGCTGCTCCATTCGCAAGAACGCGTCACGGGCGAGGTGAAGCTCACGCTCCGCCCAGGCGCACCGTTCGTGACGGGCGTGAGCTCGCCCTTCTCGCTCAAGACGGCGAGCAGGGCGGTCTACGGCGAGGCGGTGGGGGAGTGGACGCCGGCCGACGCGGCCGGCTTCAGCCGCATCCTCGCGCTGCCCTCGGAACTCCACGCGCGCGCCGGCCGCAGCGGCGGCGCGCCGCGCAACGACACTTTCAGGACGCAAGTTCGATGATGAAGACGATCCTGCTCGACAAGATCGGTTCGGTCACGCTCAATTGCCGGCTGCCGCGGGAAGTCCGCGTCGGCGCCGAGATCTCGGCCGTCGAAGGCAGCGTGGTCGCGGCGCGCGTGCTGACCAGCAAGAGCACCTACAACACGCTCGAGCTGCCGTCGGGCCGCTTCAGCCAGGTGAAGCCGGGCGACGTGATCGCGGGCGCGCTCGGCCACCGCAAGGCGCTCTTCGGCTACTCCGGCCACGTGCCGAGCGAGGCGAAGGTCGGCGACAAGCTGAACCTCCTGAACCTCGGCGGCGTGATCGGCGTGCACGACGGCGGCTCGCCCGACCTCGGCGTCCCGTTCGTCGTCGAGCTCCTGGGCCAGGTGCTCCACTTCCCGTTCCTGGGCGAGCGCATCGGCGTCCCGGCCCACATCACGCAGGGCGCGCTGCCCATTGAAGAACAGCTCGACGTGCGCGGCATCCCGGTGGTCGCGATCGTCGGCTCCTGCATGAACGCCGGCAAGACGGCCGCCGCGTGCAGCCTGGTGCAGTCGTTCACCCATCGCGGCCTGAAGGTCGTCGCCGGCAAGACGACCGGCGTCTCGCTGCGCCGCGACATCCTCTCGATGGAGGACGCCGGAGCCCGCAAGGTGCTGGTCTTCACCGACCTCGGCATCGTGACGACGACGCCGGCCACCGCGCCGCAGGCGGCGCGCACCATCCTGACCCACCTCGCGCGCGAGAAGCCCGACGCGATCGTGCTCGAGCTCGGCGATGGCCTGCTCGGCCTCTACGGCGTGAACGAGATCCTCTCGCAGCCGGAGATCCGCTCGAGCTTCTCCGCCGTCGTGCTCGCAGCGTCCGACCCGGTCGCGGCGTGGGGAGGCGTGCAGCTCCTGCGCGACCGCTACGCCATCGACGCGACCGCGATCACCGGCCCGGCAACCGACAACGCCGCGGCGGCGCGGCTGGTGGAGGAGCAGGCCGGCTGCGTCGCCCGCAACGCACGCACGCAGGCGGAGGAGCTCGCCACCATCGTGCTCGAGCGGATGGGTCTCGGCCACGTCGTGAACGGCCGCAACGGCACCGAAGGCCAGGCGCGCGCGATCGCCGCCGCCGCCGGAGGCTCCGATGATCTCTAAATCGGGTTCGAAGGCCCCGCGTGCTGAAACGGTTCGCGGCTGGCAATCGCGCCTTGCCGAGATGGAGCTGCCGGCTGACCGAGTCCGGCTGAAGGCAAGCATCGACGAGCAGATCGACGGTCATCCGCAGCTCATCTCGAAGGTGGTGCCGGCGGTCGTGTTCGGTGGATCGGGTTACGTCGCGGGCGAGCTGCTCCGCCTGCTCGTGCAGCACCCGCGCTTCACGCCGGCCGCCGTCTTCTCGACGACGCAGGCGGGCGAGCCGGTGACGCGCGCCTTCCCGCACCTCGCGGGGACGAAGCTCGACGGCGTGAAGTTCATCGGCGAGGAGGAGGGTGCCGCGTGGTTCGCGCGGCCCGGCCCGCTCGCCGTCTTCACCGCGACGCCGCACGGCGCGGCCGCGCCGCTGCTCGCGAAGCTCTTCGCGGCGCGCGCCGCCGCGCGCGCGAACGGCGTCGAGCTCGACGAGGACCATTTCCACGTAGTCGACCTCTCCGCCGACTTCCGCTTCGACGACGCGTCGAAGTGGGAGCAGGTCTACGGCCAGCCGCACGGCGCGCCGGAGCTCTTGAAGGAGTTCGCGTGCGCCGTGCCGGAGCACTTCGCGCTCACCAAGCACGGCACGATGCCGCAGCATGCGGCGCAGCCGGGCTGCTTCACGACCGCGGTCGTGTGCGCGGCGTGGCCCTTCTTCCGGCTCGGCCTCGTCGAGAGCGACGTCTTCGTCGCGGCGACGACCGGCAGCAGCGGCAGCGGCAAGTCGCCGAGCGCCGCGACGCACCACCCCGACCGCCACGCGACGCTCTATTCCTACCACCCGCTTGCGCACCGGCACGAAGCGGAGATGCGGCAGCTGCTCGGCGCCGCCTGCCGCGGCTGCGAGCCGGACGTCGAATTCGTCCCGCACTCGGGCCCGTTCGTACGCGGGATTCATGCGACGATCCGCATGACCTTGCGCGACGCCCCGGACGGCTCCGATGTCGACCGCGCCGCCGCGCTGGTCGCGCGCATCAACACGCTCTACGGAGAACGTAGTTTCGTGCGCGCGACGACGACTCCGCCCAAACTGACGGAGGTGGTCGGCACCAACCGCTGCCGGCTCGGCATCGCGGTGCGCGGCCGCACGCTGGTCGTCCTGAGCGTGATCGACAACCTGACGAAGGGCGCCGCTGGCGGCGCCGTGCAGTGGATGAACCGGCTCTTCGGTTTCGACGAGCGTACGGGCCTCGAGCTCGCCGGCCTGGGCTGGTACTGAAACGGAGCCGAACGTGAACTCTCCTCTCCCCCCAACGTCGGCCTCTTCGCCCACCGCGAGCGCCGCTCCCGGCGCCACTCGCGCGGGCGCGGCGGCCTCGACCGCCTCCGCGCCCGCTGCCGTCACGCCACCCTCGCCTCTCCTCGAGATCTTCGAACGCATGGGCGTCGAGATCCCGAGCGGCGACGGCGTCACCGTGCAGGACAAGAGCGGCCGCAAGTTCCTCGACTTCTACGGCGGCCACGCGGTGGCAGCGCTCGGCTACGGCCACCCCTACCTCATCGAGGCGCTCGCGAACCAGGCGCGCCGCCTCTTTTTCCAAAGCAACGCAGTCGACCTCGAGATCCGCGTGCGCGCCGCGGCGCGGCTGGTGAAGTTCGCGCCGCTGGGGCTCACGCGCGTCTTCTTCGTGAACTCGGGCGCCGAGGCGATCGAGAACGCGCTGTGCGTGGCCTTCTTGGTGACGAAGCGGCCGCGCGTCGTCGTGGTGGCCGGCGCGTTCCACGGCCGGACCGCGGGCGCCGCCGCCATCACCGACCACCACGACGGCTGGTACGCCTTCCCGCGCAAGCCCTTCGACGTGACGTGGGTTCCGTTCGACGACGTCTCGGCGCTGCAGGCGGCGCTCGGGCCCGACGTCGCGGCGGTGATCTTCGAGCCGGTGCAGGGCGTCGCGGGCGCGCGACCGCTCTCCAAGTCCTTCGTGCAGGCAGCGCGGGAAGTCACGCAGCGCCACGGCGCGCTCCTGATCCTCGACGAGGTGCAGATCGGCGTCGGCCGCTCGGGCTCCCCGTTCGCGGCGCAGCACTACGGCATCACGCCCGACGTGCTCGCGACGGCGAAGGGGATCGCCGGCGGCTTCCCGTGCGGCGCGCTGCTGGTGGGCGAGGCCGTCGCGGCGCAGCTCAAGCGCGGCCAGCTCGGCACGACTTTCGGCGGCGGGCCGATGGCGTGCGCGCTCGTCGACGCGACGCTGCGCGCCATCGAGGACGAGCACCTGCTCGAGCGCGTGAAGCGCGTGAGCAAGAAGATCTTCGACCGCTGCTGCGTGGGGCCGGTCGAGGGGATCCAGGGGCTCGGCCTGCTGATCGGGCTGCGGACGCGGCGGCCGGCGCGGGAGGTCCTCGCCGACCTGCGCGCGCACGCGATCCTGGCCGGCACGAGCCACGACCCGCACATCGTGCGGCTCATGCCGCCGCTGATCCTCGAAGAGGTGCACGTCGAGCAGCTCGCGACCGCGCTCGGCGCGATCCCGGCCTGACGACGGCCGTCCCGTCCGCATTCACCCATCCAGATTCGAAGCATTCGCAAGGAAGACCGAAGACCATGACCTTTGCCGACGACCGCAGCACGACGATGGAGGCGCTCAAGCGCGCGCTCCCCTACGTCCGGCTGTTCAAGAACAAGACCTTCGTCATCAAGATCGGCGGCGCCGCCTGCAGCGACTCCGCGCTGCTGCGCGACCTCGCCGAGCAGCTCTCCGTCGTCCGCGAGCTCGGCATCCATGCCGTGCTCGTCCACGGCGGCGGTCCGCAGACGAGCGAGCTCTCCAAGCGGCTCGGCCTGCAGCCGCGCATCTACGAGGGGCGGCGCGTCACCGACGCGGCCGCGCTCGAGGTGGCGATCCTCACCATGAACGGCGCCGTCAACACGAACGTGCTCTCGGCGTGCCGCGCGGTCGGGCTGCAGGCGGTCGGCGTGTCGGGGCTCGACGCCGGCTTGATCAAGGCGCGCCGCCGAGCGCCGCGCACCGTGATGGTCGACGGCGAGCCGCAGATGGTCGACTTCGGCTTCGTCGGCGACGTCGAATCGGTCGACGTCACGCTGCTGCGCAGCCTGCTCGCGTCGGGCTACCTGCCGGTCGTGAGCCCGCTGAGTGCCGACGACCAGGGCAGCGTGCTCAACATCAACGCCGACACGGTGGCCGCGACGCTCGCGCGCGCGCTCGGCGCGGAGAAGCTCGTCTTCGTCACCGACGTGCCGGGCGTCCTCGAGGACAAGAGCGACCGCACGTCGCTCGTCTCGTCGACCGACCTGCGCGGGCTCGAGGAGCTCGTCGACAGCGGCGCGGTCGCGTCCGGCATGCTGCCGAAGGTCTCCGCGATCCGCATGGCGCTCGAGCACGGCGTCGCGCGCGTGCACGTGATCGGCAGCGAGCGCGCCAGCCTCCTGACCGAGATCTTCACGAACGAGGGCTCGGGCACGCTCATCGTGAAGGACCGCCGCGAGCTCTCCGCGGCGGAGAAGGCGGCGAGCGGCGAAGCGACCGCGGCCGCGGCGGGGGCCTGACCGTAGGGACGACTAGCGCGTCGCCTTCCGGCGAGATGATTCACGCGTCGCCTTCCGGCGAGACGATTCACGCGTCGCCTTCCGGCGACGCTGGGGCCGGTCCGCGATCAGTCGCCGCAGCGCGCGATTGACGGAGCGGGAGTCGAGGAACACGGCGGCGACGTCGGGTTCGAGCGTGACGACGCGTACGACGCCCTTGACCCGCTGGACGTATTTCCCAAGGACGCCGTTCGAGAAATCGTAGCGGCTGCGCATGTCACTTCGTTCCGTGTCGGATTCGCGTGCGCACGTAGGCCTCGATCTCATCCCGATCGGCCCGACGGGCGCTGATGAGCCGCAGATTCTGCCCGCGTTCCGCATGTACGACAACCAACAGTCGACCGCGGCACGAGAGACCGATGGTCACGAAGCGCTCCTCGTCAGTGGGAGAAGACGGTCAGCGCTTCCGAGAGCGACACGCCGTGTTTGGCAGCGTGAGTCAGTTCCAGAGCGAGCGGCGTCCGCCGCCGTCGGTGAGGACGAGCGTTCCGTCGACGAGCTTGCAGGAGAAGGTCGCGAAGGCGCCGTCGTCGTAGCGCAGGAGGAGCGCGCCCGCGCCGCCGCACCAGCGGCCGGGCTCGCCGCCGCCGTCCGACTCGAAGGAGCTGCTCGCGTCGCCGCCCGCCGCCTCGCTGAGGCGGACGAAGCGGCCGTCGGCGCCGAGCCGCAGCGTCGTCTGCGTCGCCGCGCTGAAGCCCTGGCTCGAGTACGCCTCGCCGCGCGTCCAGGCGCGCGCGATCCAGCCTTCGTGGAGCTGCGCCCCGAAGCGCAACGAGCCGAACATGGCGCGCGCGAGCGCGGCGTCCCGCGCCAGCCGCTCCGCCTCTCCCATCACGAGCAGTCCGACGGCGAGCCCGTCGTGGAGCGTGACGTAGAGATCGGCGTGGCCGCGCACACCGCCGCTCTCCATGTCGTAGTGGAGCGCGATCCCCTCTTGGTCGGCGGCCTCGACGCGCTCGACCTTCCCGACGCGCGTGATCGTCTCGGCGAGCCCTGCGAGTTCCGCGTCGGCGCGCTCGACGAGACGCGGCGAGCGGACGTCGTCGATCCCGCCAGCCGTCAGGAAGACGAAGGAGGCGACCTCGCTCAGCTTGCCGTCCGCGCGCGCCGCGTCGGGCGGCACGAACGTGGTCGAGCCGCCGCCCGTCTGCTGCTCCCACTCGGCGGGCACGAGCAGCGACGCGCCGAGCGCGTGCTTCCACTCGACGGCCCGGTACGCGGTCGACGCGGCGTCGGAGGGCGCCTGCGCGTTCGAGCGGTCGCACCCGACGAGGGACGCGAGCAGGAGGGGCGCGGCGAGCGAGGCGGGCATCGGCTTCGACATGGCAGGTCTCCTCATTCACTCGTGGCCGTCGCGTATGGCGGCCGAACGACCCACCCTGCCGAAACGGCGGGATCCGGGGCTCACACGAACGAGGGAGGAAAAAGCGTGAGCCGCGTGCCGCGGTTTTCCGGCACTGGGGGGCGGCCGCCCCGCGCCTCATGCCGCGACGGCGACTTCCCGTCCGCGGACAGGTGAAGACTCCGCGGCCGGTCCACATGCGGCGGCGTCGCGCCCGACTCGGAGCTCCCCTCCCCCCCGCTCCGGGTCCGCGCGGCGCCGCCGGTTTTTCGGCCGCGGTCGGCGCGCCTACTCGATCGGCGCGATCGCGAGGTCGTCGAAGCTCGACTGCGCGTCGCTGCGCGTCCAGAGGCCGACGCGGCCCGCCTCCTTCCAGGTGTCGTCGGGAAGGCTCATCGCCTTCGCGTCGTCGAACTCGATCGAGATGACGCGCCCCTTCATCGTCACCTTGAGCGAGTGCCACTCGCCCGAGACGCCGGCGACCGGGACGAACTGCAGCGTGATGCGCCGCCCCTTCACGGTGCGATAGACGGCGACCGTCTTCTCGAGGGGGTTCCAGCGCGCGAGGTAGTAGTTCTGCTCGTCGACCATGCGCCAGATCAGGCCGCCGCCGCGGTCCTCGTTGCCCGAGTCGGCGCGCAGCCGCACCGAGACGGAGAGGTCGGCGGGCGACTTCTCGTCGCGCAGGAAGAGGTTGTGGACGGAGCCGCGGTTCTTCGACTCGACGAGCTTCAGCACGCGCTTGCCTTGGCGCGACGGCTCCTCGACGACGGACCATTTGGCGAGCTTTCCGGCTGGAGCGGGATTGCCCGGCGGTCCCGGCTCGACCGCGACGGCGGGCGCGAAGCCCTTCGGCAGCCCGGTCGCCTCGAGCGGCGTCTCGAAATCCTCGACCACCGTGCCGCCGCCGACGAAGCGCGCGACCGCCGCAAGCGCGATCGCCGCGAAGAACCCGCTCGTGCTCGGACGCATGGCGCCCCCCTCTTCACCCGTGGTAGACGCGCGACTCGGCGATCCGGCCGGCGCGCACGACGAAGAGCTCGGCGACCGCGAGCGTCGCCTCGCCCGGCAGCGAGCGATCGTATTCGAGGATGAGGAGGTGGCCCGAAGCAGTGACGCGGCGCGCCTCGTAGTGCAGCCCCGGCAGCCGGTCGAAGGAGTCGGCCCACCACGCGCGCAGCGCCTCCTTCCCGCGCACGTTCCCGCCCGTCTCGGGTCGGCGCGCCCGAAGCTTGGGGGAGTGGTGCACCGCGTCGTCGGCGTAGAGCGCGAGCAGTGCCTCGAGGTCGCGTGCGTTGAATGCCGCGACCCACGCGCGCGCGAGCTCCTGCGGCGCCGCGGCGCCTGGCGAAAGCGGGAGCGCGAGCGCGAGCGCGGCGAGCTGCACGACGTTCTTCGGCGCGTCGAGCGCCTCGATCTCCGTGGGCTCCGCGAACCAGCGGTGCTCCGAGAACTCGCCGTTGCCGACGACGCGCTCCGAGTCGACCTCGGCGACGAACGCGAAGTTCAAGTGCGAGCCCTTGGAGCCCGCCGCGTGCTCCTCGTAGGCGAGCAGGCCGGGCGGTGAACCGTCGATGAAGGTGGTCGCGCCCGGCGCCTCGAAGCGGCCTGCGAGGCCGGTCTCCTCGCGCAGCTCGCGCCGCGCCGCCTCGAGCGGCGTCTCGCCCGCCTCGATCTCGCCGCCGACCGGGAGCCATTTCCCGAGGCGTGCATGCCGGATCAGCAGCACGCGGCCGCCGTGGCGGGCGAAGACGCTGACGGAGAAGGCGCGCCGCTCGATCATGGCGCCGGTTTAACGCCAAGGCGCACCCGCGCAATCCGCCGGCGCCGCTATGCTCCCGCGCTCTCTACGGAACGAGCGTGATGGTCGAGATCGAAGTCACCTACCAAGGCGGGCTGCACGCCGTGTCCCGGCACGGTCCGTCCGGCGTCGAGCTCGAGACCGACGCCCCCAAGGACAACGAGGGCCGCGGTGAGAGCTTTTCGCCCACCGACCTGGTCGCGACCGCGCTCGCGACGTGCATCCTCACGACGATGGGGATTGTCGCGCGGCGCCACCAGTGGCCGCTCGACGGCGCGCGGGCGCGCGTCGAGAAGCACATGATCGCGACGCCTTCTCGTCGCATCGCCCGCCTGCCCGTGCGGATCGAGATGCCGGCCGGGCTCAACGCCGAGGCGCGCACCGTCCTCGAACGGACCGCGCGCACCTGCCCGGTCCACGAGAGCGTCCGCGCCGACATCGAGCGTCCGATGACCTTCGTCTATCCCGACTGAACCGCGCGCCCCCGCACCCTTCTCGGTTGCGCCAGCCATGACCACCGCCACCTCCGCCCCGTCCGCGCTCGTCTTCGCCCACGTGATCGCGGGCGAGGCGCGCATCGCGACGGCCAGCGTCTCCGCGACGCTCCGGCTGCTGTCGGACGGCGCGACCGTCCCGTTCATCGCGCGCTACCGCAAGGAGGCGACGGGCTCGCTCGACGAGGTGCAGATCCGGGCGATCCAGGAGCGCGCCGCCTACCTCGTCGACCTCGACGAGCGGCGCGCGACGGTGAGGCGGTCGATCGCCGAGCAGGGCAAGCTCACGCCCGAGCTCGAGGCGCGCATCAAGGAGGTCGCGACCAAGGCGGAGCTCGAGGACCTCTACCTGCCGTTCCGGCCCAAGCGGCGCACGCGCGCTCAGGTCGCCCGCGAGCGCGGCCTCGAGCCGCTCGCCGAGCGCATCCTCGCGCAGCCCGACGCGGGCGACCCCAAGGCGGAGGCAGCGCGCTTCGTCGATCCCGCGAAGGAGGTCGCCGACGTCGACGCCGCGCTGCAAGGCGCGCGCGACATCGTCGCGGAAGGGATCGCCGAGGACGCCGACCTGCGCCGCCTCGTGCGCGAGCACTGGACCAACGAGGCGCTCCTCGTCTCGGAGCGGATCGAGGCGAAGACGCAGCAGCCGACGCGCTTCCAGCAGTACTACGACTTCCGCGAGGCGGTCGCGCGCATCCCGTCGCACCGCTTCCTCGCGATCCGGCGCGGCGAGCAGGAGGGCTGCCTCAAGGTCCACCTCGAGGCCGACGAGACGCGCGTCGTGCCGAAGCTCGAGTCGGCGCGCCGCGTCGATCCGAAGTCGCCGTTCGCCGGCCAGCTGAAGGAGGCGATCGCCGACGGCTACGCGCGCCTGCTCCAGCCGAGCATCGAGACGGAGCTGCGCGTCGAGTTGAAGCTCCGCAGCGACCGGATGGCCGTCGACGTCTTCGCCGACAACCTGCGCCACCTGCTGCTGGCGCCGCCGCTCGGCGGCAAGGCGGTGATCGGCATCGACCCGGGCCTGCGCACCGGCTGCAAGTGCGTCGCCGTCGACGCGACCGGCAAGTTCCTCGGCAGCACGACGATCCACCCGGTGCGCGACGTGGAGAAGGCGAAGGCCGGCCTCGCGCGCTTCCTGGTCGAGCACCCGCCCGTCGCGATCGCGGTCGGCAACGGGACCGGCGGGCGCGACACCGAGGGGCTGGCGCGCCAGGTGGTCGCCGCGCTCGCGGCCGACGCGGAGAAGGGCAAGCCCGAGCTCAAGAGCACGATCGTGGTCAGCGTGAACGAGGCGGGCGCGAGCGTCTACTCGGCGAGCGACGTCGCGCGCGCCGAGTTCCCCAAGCTCGACGTGACGGTGCGCGGCGCCATCTCGATCGCGCGCCGGCTCCAGGATCCGCTCGCCGAGCTGGTGAAGATCGACCCGAAGTCGATCGGCGTCGGCCAGTACCAGCACGACGTCCACCCGCCGATGCTCGGCGCGAAGCTCGAGGAAGTGGTCGAGGACTGCGTGAACCGCGTCGGCGTCGAGCTCAACACGGCGTCGGCGCCGCTGCTCGCGCGCGTCGCCGGCATCGGGCCCGCGCTCGCGACGAAGATCGTCCAGCACCGTGAGCAGAACGGCGCCTTCAAGGGCAGGGCGGAGCTGCAGGCGGTCGGCGGGCTCGGCCCGAAGACGTTCGAGCAGTGCGCCGGCTTCCTGCGCATCCGCGACGGCGCCCATCCGCTCGACGCCTCGGCGGTCCATCCCGAGCGCTACGACCTGGTCGAGCGCATGGCGAAGGACCTCGGCAAGCCGCTCGGCGAGCTGGTCGGCAACGAGGCGCTCGCCGGCGCGATCGACGTCGCGAAGTACGCGAGCCCCGACGTGGGCGAGCCGACGCTGCGCGACATCCTCGACGAGCTGCGCCGCCCCGGCCGCGACCCGCGCCAGCAGTTCGAGCCGCCGAAGTTCCGCGACGACGTGACCAAGCCCGAGGACTTGAAGCCCGGGATGGCGCTCGAGGGCGTCGTCACCAACGTCACCGCGTTCGGTGCTTTCGTCGACGTCGGCGTCCACCAGGACGGGCTCGTCCACGTCTCGCAGCTCGCCGACCACTTCGTGCGCGACCCGATGGAAGTGGTGCGCGTCGGCGAGAAGCTGAACGTGCGCGTGCTCGAGGTCGACCTGGAGCGCGGACGCATCTCGCTCACGGCCCGCCGCGAGACGCCGCGCGAGGCGCCGCGCGAGGCCGCCGCCGGCGACGGCGGAGCGGTATCCGCCGCGCGCGAGGGGTCCGTCGCCGCGTCAGCCCCGGCGCACGAGCGAGGCGGCCGGGCCGGCCCGCCGCGCCGGAACGAGGGACGCGGAGGGGGTCGCGGAGAGGGTCGCGGCGAGGGCCGTGGCGAAGGCCGGCCCGACGGGCGGCGCCCCCGCGAGCGCGACGGGCGGGACGGTCGCGACCGCGTCCCCGCTCCCGATCCGGCGAACCTGCTGCCGCCGCCCCCCAAGCCGCTGACGCCGAAGGACGCGCCGCGGCCGGGCCACAACAATCCGCTCGGCGACCTGCTGAAGGGACTGTTCGAGAAGAAGGAGTGAACGGGCTCCGCTCCCTTCTCGAACCTTCGCCGTCGCGCGCGTAGTTTCCCGTCCGGACGCGAGGCCGAAACGCGTCCGTGGGGACACGAGGTCATGGGTATCGGCGGGGTGTGCGCGATCGCCGTGGCGGCGGTAAGCGCAGTCGTTTCCGGCGCGCACGCGCAGGACTTCCAGTACCGGCTCGACGGCGACGCGACCTGGGGATTCACCCTCGGCTATCGCGCGGCGTTCGTCGGCGACGTCGACGGCGACGGCGGCGACGACTTCTTCGTCACCGATCCCGACTGGAACGACGGCACGAACACGCTCGCCGGGGCGCTCTTCGTCGTCTCGGGGAAGAGCAGCACGCTGCTCTGGTCGGTGACCGGCGCCGCCGCCAACGACTTCCTGGGCGAGGGTGCCGCCGCGCTCGCCGACCTCGACGGCGACGGCTTCCGGGAGATCGCCGTCGGCGGCGAGTACCAGCAGGTCGACGTCTACTCGGCGAAGAACGGCGCGCTGCTGCGCTCGCATCCCGCGGGCGCGGCGTCGTTCTTCGGGACGGCGATCTCGAACGCCGGCGACGTCGACGGCGACGGAATCTCCGACTACATCGTCGGGTCGCACGGCGGCGCCTACGTCTATTCCGGGGCGACCGGCGCCAACCTCCACACGTGGGAGCCGCTGTCGCAGCAGTTCGGGGCGGCGGTCGACGGCGCGGGCGACGTGGATGGCGACGGCTTCGCGGATCTGATCGTCGGAGTCCCGCTCAACTCGGGCATGGGCATCCTGGACGGCCGCGTCCTCGTCTACTCCGGCGCCGACGGCAGCGTCCTCTACGACCTGTTCGGCGGCATCGACGGCGGCGAGTTCGGCTCGACCGTGCGCGGCGGTGTCGACCTCGACGGCGACGGCCGGGCCGACTTCCTGGTCGGGTCGTTCGCGCCGCTCTTCGACGGGACGGTCTTCGCCTTCTCCGGCGCGACGGGCGCGCAGATCACTTCGTGGACGGGCGCGCCGGACGACGAGTTCGCGGTCGACGTGACCCACCAGGGCGTGGCGCTCGCCGGCGACCTCGATCGCGACGGCGTGGCCGACCTGCTGATCGGCGCCGACGACGGTTCCTCGGGCGGCCGCGTCCACGTCCTCTCGGGCCGCACGAAGAATCCGATGTACGAGCTCGCCGATTCCGCGAGCGGCGGCTTCGGCTCGGCGGTCGACGGCGGCGGCGACGCGAACGGCGACGGCTACCGCGACCTGCTCATCGGCGCCCCGTTCGCCGGCTCGGCGGGGGCGCTCTTCGTCTACTCCGGCGCGGGGGCGCCGCAGTTGACGTCTCTCGCGGTCGACCGCGGCGACTATCGCGCGACGCACAACCTCACGCTGCTCGGCGCCCGCTTCGCGCAGGGCGATCAGCTGCAGGTGCAGGTCGGCGGCGTCGCCGCGACCAACGTGACCGTCGTCGACGACGCGACGATCACGGCGACGACCGGGCCCGGCGATCCGGGGCCGTGCGACGTGACCGTCCACAACACGCTCGGGGATGGGATGCTCGCCGGCGGATTCCGGCGCACGCCGGCCGTGCTGCTCGAGGGCGACTGGACGCCGGGCGGCCACGTCGCCGTGCGTTACCTCTTCGACCCGGGCGACGGCGTCTTCTCGCTCTTCGGCGTGCCGCCGCTCGTCGCGATCCCGACCCCGCCGTTCCTGCGCGACCGCAACGTCGACCCGTTCCTGATCTTGCAGCTCGCGCCGCCGGGCACGCTGCCGGGCGACGACTATTCGCTCGCCGGCGACCTGCCCAACGATCCGTCGCTCTCGGGAGCGACGCTCCTCTTCCAGGCGCTGATCGGTCCGGTCTTCACCGGCTCGGGACGGGACGCGACCTGGAGCAACTGCGCCTCGGTGACGATCCAGTAGGCGCGCAGCGCTCGCGCTCGGGTCAGCGGGACCCGTTCACTTCACGAGAAAGCGCGGCGCGCCTCCGGCCGGCGTGAGGCGCTTCGCGAGGCCCGATCCCGCCGGCTCCTCGGCGTAGGCGAAGCGCGACGTCGCCGTGCCGAACGTGAAGAGGAGGCGGCCGCTCGGCGACCAGGCGACCTGGTCGGAGCCGAAGCCCGCGAGCGGCGGCCGAGACGGCGTGAGCACGCGCGCGACGCGGTGCGACGCGACGTCGAGGACGGCGACGATGCCGACCCCGCCGGCCGCGTCGGCGAGGAGCGCGAGCTCGCGGCCGTCGGGGCTCGGCGCGAACGCGCCGAAGCGGACGCCGGCCGGCGCGCGCAGCAGGACGTCGAGCGCGTCGGAGGTCGACGCGGGGACGCGCGCCAGCGTGGCGCCGCCGGCGTCGACCAGGAGCGCGAAGGTCACGGGCGCCGCCGGCGGACCGCCGGTGACGAGCACGGGCACCTCGATCAGGTCCGAGGCGAGGAGCGCCGAGCCGCCGGCGTCGACGGTCCAGAGCTCGAATGCGGGACGGCCGAGCTGCGCGCTCCGGTCGTTGACGAACGCCGTCGTCATGGTCGCGGCGAGCCGCGCGGCGAGCCGCGGCACGAGCGTCGACCCCTTCGCGAAGGGCAGCGTCGTCGAACCCGAGGTCGCGGTGAGGTTCGCGAAGGCGGGTCCGCCCGCGCCGACCGCGGCGCGATAGAAGTCGTGGGTCGCCGGCGTGCGCCCCATCGAGAAGAAGACGCGCGCGGCGAAGGTGATCACCGTGGACCCGTCGGAGATCGAGCCGTCGAACTGCGGATCCTCGGTCAGCGGCTGCGGCGCGTCGGAGCCGTCGCTCCGGCGCGTGTAGAGATCGAAGTCGGGGTGCTCGAGCGCGTAGGTGATGCGGCTCCCGTCGGGGCTGAGGCTCACGAACGGCCCGCGCGGCTCGCGCGGCAGCAGGCCGATCGACGGGTAGTTGCCGGGCGCGCGCGTGAGATTGGCCGCGCCGCCCGCCGCGTCGGCGACGTAGACGTCCCACGACTGCTCGTTCACGCCACCGAGGAACGCCAGCGTCGAGCCGTCGCCGGAGACGGCGATCTCGCTGCTCAGCATCGCGGGCGGCAGGCCGGCGGAGAACGGGAGCGCGACGGCCGCGGCGTCGGCGCTGCCGTCGGTCGGCGCGCGCATCAGGGTCGAGTCCTCGTCGACGTACCAGAGCGAACCGCGCGCGAAGCTGAGCGACGAGGGTGTCGCGTCGGGCGCGGTCGCGCCCGCGGTGACGCGCTGCGCGGCGGTTCCGGTCGACGCGAAGCTCCCGCCGTCGAAGCGGACCAGCCAGACGTCGCCGCGGCCGGTCACGTTCTCGTCCTCGACGAGCGCCGCGCGCGGCTCGAAGGCGGACACGCCGATCGTCGCGAGCAGCGCGGGGCTCGCGCCGACGTCGGGCTGCGCGAGCAGCACGCTCGTCGTGCCGTCGCTCGCCACGTGCAGCAGGCCCGACTCCGCGTTCGCCGCGTCGTGGAAGCGGATCAGGAGGCCGCCGTCGGCGAGCCGCACGGCCGGGACGCCGGAGAGGTCGACGCTCTGCGGCAGCGAAACGTCGAGAAGGTCGGCGGCGGCGCGGCCGCCGAGGCGCAGCGGGCGCGCGACCAAGTGGTCGGGCCCGACGAAGGGCTGCGCGCGCAGCGTCGAGTCGGACCAGGTCGTCGTCGCGTGCGTCCGCTCGTCGACGAGGCTGAAGCGCGGGTCGGCGCCGGCCTGCGCGCACGCGACGCGCACGAGCAGGAGGAACGCCAGCCCCGGGGGGATCGTCTGGGAGAACACGGGACGCTCCTCGAAGAACGCGCGCGACGCGGGCATTTTCCCGCTGCAGCCGCTCGCTCCGGGCGGTGTTCCCGAGCGGCGCGCGCGGCATGGCAAGACAAGGGCCGTGATCTCCCCGACTCCGCGGCGCCTTCCTTCCCCGGACGGACCTGGGGAATCCTGCGCCGCCGAAGCGGAATCACGAACCTGGACGCCCCGATCCAGATTCCGGACGCAGTCCGTAGCGCCGGATCTTGTCGTAGATCGACGCGCGCGAGATCCCGAGCTGGCGCGCCGTCGCCTCCTTGTCGCCGTTCGTGCGCGCGAGCCCCTCGACGATCGCGAGGCGCTCGAGCTCCTGCAGCGTCGGCAGCGGATCGGGCCAGCGCAGGCTCCCGCCCGTCTCGCGCGCGCGGTCGGGCGGCCGCCAGTCGAGCGCGTCGACGTCGGCGGTCGCGTAGGCACGCTCGACCTCGTTCCTCAGCTCGCGGACGTTGCCCGGCCACGCGTACGCGTCCATCCGCGCGAGCGCCTGCGCCGTGAAGGCGCGACGCGTCCCGTACTCGGCGTTGCGGCGCGCGAGGAACGCCGCGGCGAGCGGCGCCACGTCGCCGCGCCGCTCGCGCAGCGGCGGCAGCTCGATCTCGGCGACGGCGATCCGGAAGTAGAGGTCTTCGCGGAACTTCCCGTCGCGCACGAGCGCGCGCAGGTCGCGGTTCGTCGCCGCCACCAGCCGGAAGTCGACGGCAACCGGCGCCGCCGCGCCGAGCGGCCGCACCGCCCGCTCCTCGAGCACGCGCAGCAGCTTCGCCTGCAGCGAGAGCGGCAGCTCGCCGATCTCGTCGAGGAAGAGCGTCCCGCCGCGCGCCAGCTCGAAGAGGCCGGGGCGGTCGCGGTCGGCGCCGGTGAACGCGCCCTTGCGCACGCCGAAGCACTCCGCCTCGAGCAGCGTCTCCGGGATCGCCGCACAGCTCTCCGACACGAACGGCCGCCCCGCGCGCGCCGAGCCGTCGTGCAGCCGGCGCGCCGCGCGTTCCTTCCCGGTGCCGCTCTCGCCGTGCAGCAGGACCGAGAGGTCGGACGCGGCGAGCCGGTCGAGCAGCTTCGTCGCCGCGACGAACGCCGGCGACGCGCCGAGCCAGCCGGAGTCGGGCGCGGCCGCGTCGCGGCCGGCCGGCGCCGCAGCGGTGCCGGCGCGTTCGAGGTCTCGCTCCGCCATCGCCAGCTCGGCGTCGCGCACCTCGACGCGGCGCGCCAGCTCCGCGTTCTTCGCTTCCACTTCGCGGCGTGTGGCCAGATTGCGCAGCGCGATGCCGGCCTGGTCGGCGAGCGCCTCGACCAGCTCGACCTCGCGCTCGCCGAACGCGCCCTCGCGCAGCGGGTTGTCGAGGTAGAGCGCGGCGCGCGTCGTCGCGTCGACCTTGATCGGGACGCACAGGATCGAGCGCAGGTCGAGCGCGGCGACGCTGGCGCGCTCGCGGAAGCGCGGGTCGAGGCCGGCGTTCGACGTGACGAGCGTGCGGCCGCTCTCCATGCACTCGTGCAGGAAGGTGGCGGAGAGCTCCTTCTGCGGCGCTGCGACCTCGCCGCCGCGCAGGCTGCGGCTCGCCTCGAAGGCGGTCTTCCCGCCGCTCTCGAGCACGAGGAAGCCGCGCTCGCCGCCGGCGAGCGCGAGCGCGGTGTCGACCAGGTAGTCGAGCAGGCGCGGCAGGTCGGCCTCGTTCGCGAGGCGGCGGTTGATCGCGAGGAAGGTACGGAGCAGCCCGAGGTTCATCGCCATCTCGTCCTCCTGCGTCCCCCGTCCCGTCGCCGCGGCGCGGTGCGCCGCGCGCCGCGCCGCACTCGCGCCGACCAGCGCGCGCGCCAGCGCGAACGGCCGCGCGAGGCCGGTCACCTCGGCCGCCACGTCGCGCAGCGTCCGCTCGCACGCCGCCGCGCCGTGGCGGTCGAGCCGCGCGCGGTGCCACGCCCGCCGGAACAGCAGCGCTTCGATCAGCGCGCGGCGGTCCTGCGCGGTGCGCGCGGCGCGTTCGGCCGCCTCGAGCAGGTCGAGCGGCGGCGGCGGTCCGCCGGCCGCGATTTCCTCGAGCAGCGCGTCGCACTCGAGCGGCGTCCCGCGCGCCCGCTCGCGCAGCGCCGCGAGCTGCGCCTGCGCCGCCTCGCGCTCGCCGAGCGCGCGCCGCAGCTGCGCGCGCCGCAGCTGCATCGCGAGCGCGCTCCGGCCCGACGGCGCGGCGGTCGCGAGCGCGTCGGCACGCGTGAACTCCTCGGCCGCGGCCTCGAGGCGCCGCCCGCCGAGCTGCCGCTCGAAGAGGAGCTGCGCCGCCTCGAGCGCGACTTCCCGCGCGCCGCCCGCTGCTGCGCGCTCGCGCAGGTCGCGCAGGCGCGCCGTGAGCGCGCGCCAGCGGCCGAGGCGGAGCGCGAGGCGCGCCTCGCCGAGCTCGAGATGGAGCCGCTCGCGCGGCTGACCGTACCGCTCGAAAAACGAACGGGCCGCGGCGAGCTCGCGCTCCGCCTCGGCGAACTGC